>PMAD01000093.1 GCA_003152415.1 Acidobacterium sp. | reverse complement strand
CGTGCGGATCTTCAGCTATTCGTTTCATCGGCAGACGCCGAGCGACGTCACCGGCCACGGCGGCGGGTTTGTCTTCGATGCGAGGAACCTGCCGAATCCAGGCCGCGAGGAACGCTTCCGGACCCTGACCGGCAAGGACGCTGCGGTGATCGAGTACCTGAACCAGGAGGAGAGCGTCCACCAGTTTCTGGCCAATGTGGTTTCGCTGGTGGACTCCAGTGTGGCTGGCTACCAGAAGCGCGGCTTCAATAACCTGATGGTGTCGTTCGGCTGCACGGGCGGGCAGCATCGCTCGGTGTATCTGGCCGAGAGACTCGCGAAGCACCTGCGCGCGATGAGCGGCGTCGAGGTCGTTGTGCGGCATCTGGAGCTGGAGAAGATGGGCCAGTGAGGGCGCGCGCGTGAAAGCCATGGTGCTGGCCGCAGGGCTGGGAACGCGGTTGCGTCCACTCACCGACGATCGCCCGAAAGCGTTGGTAACCGTGGCGGGGAAAACGCTGCTTGAGATCACGCTCGCGCGGCTGCGCGGCTTCGGCGTGCGCGAGGTCGTCGTCAATGCGCATCACTACGCGGAAATGATCGTCGCGTATCTGGCAGCGCACGGGAATTTCGGGATGCGCATTGACGTCTCGCGCGAGCAAACGCTGCTCGATACGGGTGGTGGGCTGAAGAAGGCTGCGCCCTTTTTCCTGGTCCAGGAAGACGAGCCGTTTCTGGTGCACAACGTCGACGTGATCAGCACCATCGACCTTGCGCGCATGGCGGCGTTCCATCGCGAGCAGGGGGCGCTGGCGACGCTGGCCGTCGCCGAGCGCGAGGCTTCGAGGCTACTGCTCTTCGATCAGGCGGGGCAGTTGTGCGGGCGGCGCGCGAACAAGGATGCGGAGGCGGAGATGGCATGCCCAGTGGAGGAAACGCGGGCGCTGGCGTTTGCGGGGATTCACGTCGTTTCGCCTCGGATCTTCGCGTTGCTACGCGAGCAGGGGGCGTTTTCGATCATCGACGCGTATCTGCGGCTGGCGGCCCAGGGCGAGAGAGTGGTGGCTTTTCGCGCAGATGGCGCGTACTGGCGAGATCTCGGCCGGCCCGAGAGTGTGGCCGCGGCAGAGAGGGATGTGGAGAGCGGCGTAGCCGGAGTGTAGAACTCGAAGCGCCGGAAGGCTGCTCAGAACGTGACGCGAGCGCCGATCTGCGCCGCAAACGGAATCCCAACCGTTGTTCCCGGTCCAAAAAAGTCGCCCAGCGCGCCGCCAGCAACCCGCAACTGGTTCGGACTGCTGATCGGCTCGGTCGACGAGCACGACGAATCCGTGCAGATGTCCGTCACGTTGCCCGTCTGCGCTTCCGCGCTCGGAACCGGAAGCGTCGCAATGTTGGTTACATAATTCGCGCCAGGGTTATTCCGGTTGAACAGGTTGAAGAACTCGACAAACGGAGTCACCGACCAGCGCTCGCCCAGTGACACAGGCCGGCTGACCCGCAAATCCGCCTGAACGTAAGGAGTGCCACGGAACTGATCCAGCACCGTCGGTGTGCCGTCGATCGAGATTCGCCCGCTGTTGTCCGCCGTCGTAATCGTGAACGGCCTGGCCGATTCGGCCTGGGTCAGCGTGCTCAGTTCCACGCCACCAACCGTCCGCCAAACTCCGGCAAACACGAACCGCTGTCGAACATCTTCGCCGGAAGGCCCATAATCGCCTGGCCCAAACGGATCCAGCGGATTGCACACGCCGTTCACGTAGTCGAACAATTCGCCCAGCACGCAACCCCATGTCTGCGCCTTTGAGAACGTGTAATTCGCCACCAAACTCACTCGACGTCCCGCATTTCCCTGCAGATGCACCAGCAGCCCGTTGTAACTCGACCGGTTGTCGGAGTGATAGACATTGACATCCGGCACATAAGTCGCCTGATTCGGATCATTCGCAGCCAGCAGCGGCGTGAACAGATTCGTCCCACCCGTGTAACTGTAGGCTCGGTAACCGTGATTGCCCTGCTCGTGAATGTAATCGGCGCTCACCGACCAGTTCGCGCTGAAGGCATGCTGCATGCCGCCCGAAAGGTGAATCGCATACGGCGTCTTATAGCTCGAATCGATCAGGTTCGCCGTTCCGCCTGAAGTATCGCCGGCAACACATCCGGCATTCTCCGAGCCGCCAGGATTCTGCACCGGATCGACGCACGATCCAGGCAGCGCATTCAGCGGCTGCAGCGCCGTAACCCAGCCGTTCTGCGCCAGATCGTCGAAGTAAAGCCCGAATCCGCCGCGAAACACCGTCGTGCCGCTGTTGCCAGGCGTGTACGCAAAACCAAGCCGTGGGGCAATCTGCTTGTGGTCATCGTGCGGCACGTCAGGAACCAACGGAATCTTCAGCGCCTCCAGCGTGATCGCTCCAGGATTCTCCGCCTGCGTTCTTCCCGATCCCGAGAAGAGTCCCCATGTTGTGGAATACCGCAGCCCATAATTGAAGGTCAGCTGCCGGTTGATCCGCCACGAGTCCTGACCGTAGAACGCCAGCCGCTGTATGTTCTGCGCGAACATACCGCCAAGAGTCGACGTCGAGGCGCCGGCCAGCATGTCCGCGGTGAACTGCGACTCGTTATTCAGGTAGTAAGTCGGATTCTCCGGAAACTGATAGAGCGTCTCCGTGTTTCCCGGGAAGGCGCCGTCCAGCACCGGCTCATGAATGAAGTTAGCGCCCACTTTGAGCGAATGCGCACCGTGCGCCTTGCTGATGTCGTAGCGAAACTGATACTTCTCCTGGCTTCGCTCCGAGGGGAAGAACGTGATCGGCGTCGCGAACTGGTTGTCGCCGAAGGTCTCGAAGCCGGAAACCGTCAGCGAGGTCGAGCTGAAGGGAAACGCCAGCGCAAAGCCCAGGTCCGACGTGCGCGTCTGCGTCAGATGGAGACCGCTGGCGTTGAAAACGAAGTTTCCCACCAGCGTCGGCGAAAAATCATACTGGTTGCCGATCACCAGGCTCAGATAGTTGTTATGGGTCAGCAATCCTGTCGACGGCAGCGTNNCCCAGTCGAAACGCAGCAGACCCAGCGTGTCGCGAAATGGAATCGGCACGTTCGCCGGCACGGTAATCGACGGCACTCCGGGAATCAGGCCGTCGCTGGCCAGGGTAGCCAGCGCATCGAATTGCGTCGCGCTAGCCGGGCTGTAGACGATGCTCGCGTCCTCGTGAACGTTTTCGACGGCGGTAAAGAACCAAACACGATCCTTCAGGATCGGTCCTCCCAGCGTTCCGACGTAGTTTTGGCGCGAAAAGGGCTGCTTGGGATCCGGTGCCGGATTCTCGATCGGGAAACGCGCGTTCAGCGCCGCCTGCCGGTCGAGAAACGCCTCGTCTCCGTGCCACTCATTCGTCCCGCTCTTGGTCGTGATCACTACCGAGCCAGCCGTCGTGCCGCCGGTGTCCGCATTTTCCTGCGCCGTCCGTACCGCAAATTCCTGCACGGCGTCCGGAGAATAATTCTGCAAAAAGCCTCCGATGTAATCGTCGGAGTTGTCGCCTCCATCGACCGAAAGCTCATTGTTCAGCCCTGAGCTTCCACCTGTTGATACCGCGGTGATTCGTGCCTTCGTGGGGTCGCTTGGCTCTACCGGCTCCGTGCCCGGCGCGAGATACGCAATATTCGCAAAGCTGCGCGCGGGCAACGGCAGTGTCTCCAGGTCCTGAGTGGTGATCACACTCTGGTGAACATTACTGGCCAGGTCGATGGGCTGCGCTGTGATCGAGGAACCCTGCGACTTCACGTTCACCGATTGCTGCACCGCAGCTGGCGTCAGGCTGACCGTGATGTCCCGGACCGTGCTTACGGCTGCCACGACCGGGGCCGAAGCTGTCGCAAAGCCGGAGGCCGAGACGGTCATCTCGTAACGCCCTGGCGGCAGGTTCTCCAGCAGAAATTCCCCGCGGTTGTCCGACGTGGCGCGCCGGATCGACGCTGATGCGGGCATCCGCACTTCGACCTGCGCTCCGCTCATGCGGGCTCCCGTCTGGTCCTGGACGATGCCGCGCACCGATCCGGTAGTGATCTGTCCAGGCACCGCTGTGGCCAGCAACAGCAAAGCAAGGGAAGTGAGGATCGTCCGTTGCATCGTTATCCTTGTCCGGGTCAATCGTGCCATCGTGCATCGACTCAGGCGCAATCCCGGCGGCGCTCCTGATTTCGAACCAGTCTATAGCAGGAAGATTCGAAATCGGTGTCAGGCCGACGATTCTGGCCGCCTTCTACAATTTCTTCAGGAGCTCTGCATGCGTCTCTCTCCGCGCCTCGGTTTCCGGCTCATCCTCGTCGCCATCGCCGTGGCCATCATCGGACTGCGCCTCATTCCGCGCCACCTCCCCAGGACGCCGTCCAGGCCGTCCACCCCCGATCTCTCGGCCACCAATCCGCTCAACCAGCCCGGTGGCGGAACAGTGCCCCCTGAGGCGTACGAAGTCTACTCTGCCCTCTACCAGGTTCCGAGCGATGAGCCCCTGGTCTTCTCAGAGAAGTCTGTGACCGATATTCCGCAGGTGGGCGGCAGCTGCCTCAAGCCGACCACGCCCGACGAGCATGAAATGGCCGACGCCTTCGTCGCCGCCAACGCGCAGAGCCATCGCTGGGAGCCGAAATTCGCGATCCCGCAGGGGTACCGGCTGCTTTCCGCGGCCGACGCGGTCGAGGCGCAAGGCTGTCTCCAAACCCACGGCGCCGATGCGGCCAAATGCGGGAGTTACAGAACCGTCAGGCACGTGCGTTTCCTCGGGGTTCCCGGCTTCGATCATGCCCACACCCACGCCCTGGTATCAGTCATCAAAATGTGCGGCAACTTCTGCGGCAGCGGTGGAATATTCGCGGTCGAGAAGACCGGCGCCAGCGCCAGCTGGCAGCGCGCCGGCGCCGCCGATTTCACCCGCGACTGCAGCTGGGCGTATTAGCGGGAGCGCCTCCGCCTTCGCTCCAGGTGCCGGCGCCCGGATGACCGGAAACATGGCCATCCACGGTTCTCCTTGACAGCTTAGGAGTGTTCGGGATACTCTCCTAATTGAATTAGGAGGGCGCATGCCCGACCATGCCCAGCTTCTTCCCGGCACTCTCGATCTCCTCATCCTGAAAGCCGTCTCCCTCGGCCCGCTCCACGGTTATGGTGTTCTGCTGCGCATCGGTCAAATCTCCGACAGTGCGCTGCTCATCGAGCAGGGAGCGCTTTACCCGGCATTGTTCCGTCTGGTCCGCCAGGGATTGCTGAAAGCAAGCTGGGGAACGTCGGAGAACAATCGCCGTGCCAAGTTTTACGAGCTGACCGCCGCAGGCCGCAAGCGCTTTCGTGAAGAGACCGAAGGCTGGAATCGCCTCGCCACCGCCATGGCCTCAGCCCTCGCCGCGAAAGCAGAGGAAGTATGAAACTCCTCGCCTGGTACCGTTCCGCCGCCGCGAAGTTTTTTCATCGCTCCGAAACTGCGGATGACATGGACGAAGAGCTTCGCACCCACATCCAGCACCGCGCCGACGATCTGGAGCGCTCCGGCCTCACCCCTGACGAAGCCGAACGACGGGCTCGCATCGAATTCGGCGGCTATGAACGCTACAAAGAGGAATCCCACGAAGCTCTTGGCGGCAATCTGATCGAGACGGCAGTTCAGGATATTCGCCTGAGCCTCCGCACTCTGCGCAACTCACCAGGCTTCACATTCGCCGCGGTCGCCACACTGGCTTTGGCCATCGGAGCAAACGCAGTTGTCTTCGGGATCATGGACGGCCTGGTGCTGCGGCCCGTGAACGTGCCGCACCCAGAGAGTCTCTGGGCCATCGAGCACTTCGAGTCGTATCCGAATTACATCGATCTGCGCGATCGCAACCGGAGCTTCGATAGTCTGGCGGCCTGGAAGATGGTCTTTACCGGTCTGGACACGGGCAACGATCCGGCTAATGCCACCGGCTATGCGACCAGCGGGAACTACTTCGACGTGCTCGAACTTCAACCCAGCCTCGGCCGTTTCTTCCATAGTACGGATGAGCACGGCCCTGACAGTGCCCCATATATCGTCCTCACCTGGGCCTATTGGCACAACCGTTTTCACGACGACCCCAGCGTCGTGGGCCGCACCGTGCAGCTGAGCAAGCATCCTTTCACCATCATTGGTGTGGCGCCGCGAGGGTTCTACGGCACTCTGTTGTTCGGCGCGCCCGATTTTTTCATGCCCATCGTTAACCAGGAGCAGGTGGACGGGCAGGATCTGCTCAACGCGCGCGGCGACCTTCAGGGAATCTTTGAGACGCTGGGACATCTGAAGCCGGGAGTCACTCCCGCGCAGGCTACTACGGATTTGAAATCTGTAGCCGCGTATTTGGAAAAGACTTATCCGAAAGAGGTCGGGCACAGGGACTACACCCCGGCGCACCCAGGTCTCTTTGTTTTTGGAGGTCCCGCGCGGGCGTTTTTGACCGGATTGATGCTGCTGGCAGGCTTGATTCTGCTGGCTGCGTGCGCCAACCTGGGCAGCCTGTTTGGGGCGCGCGCCGCGGATCGCTCCAGGGAAGTTGCTCTGCGGCTGGCGCTGGGTTCGAGCCGGAGACGCATCCTGCGGACACTGCTGACCGAAGCCATGCTGCTTTCGCTCGCCGGAGGCACCCTGGGACTCCTGGGCAGCGTGGTGCTCCTGCGCCGGTTGAGCATGTGGCAGCCCTTTCCCACTGCTCCCATGCGTCTTCCGGTTGCTCCGAGCGCAACGGTCTACTGGGTAGCCTTGATTTTGGCGCTGGTGAGCGGATTGCTCTTTGGAGTTGTACCGGTGCGGCAGGTCATGAGGGCTAATCCCTATGAGGTCGTCAAAGCAGGGTCCAGCGGCAGGATCGGGCGGCGGATCACGGTCCGCGACGTGCTCCTGGTTGTGCAGATCGCCATCTGCGCTGTGCTGGTCACGTCGTCCCTGGTCGCTGTACGTGGACTGGAGCGCTCGCTCCACAGCCACTTTGGATTCGACCCGCGGAACGCAATGGTGGTCAACGTCAACCTGCCCCAGGCCGGTTACAGCGGCGACCAGCTGCCCATCATGGAAAAGCGCATCGTCCAGGCCATGGAGGCGATTCCCGGCGTACAGCGTGCAGGATTGGCGACCAATTACCCGCCGTTGGTCTACGCCGCCGCCACCGGCACGCATATCTTTAAAGATGAAGCCAGAGATTTGAGGCCAGGCAACGCTGCTGCCGAGCCCTACCGGTACGATGTGTCTCCAGGATACCTCGAGGCGGCCGGCACAGCCTTGCTGGTGGGCAGAGATTTCAGCTGGCATGACGATGAGAACGCTCCGCGTGTCGCCCTGGTGAATCGGGAGCTTGCACGGAAGCTATTCGGCAGCGCCGCCGGCGCAGTTGGCCGATATTACAAGCTGGCGGATGGAACCCGTGTACAGATAGTCGGTGTTGTCGAAGACGGAAAATATCTGAGCATGACGGAGGACCAGGAGTCGGCGATGTTTCTGCCGTTCCTGCAATCCCCACCGAAAGCTTCCGACCTGATTGTGCGATCGAACCGCGATCCGAAGCAAACGGTCACGGCCATCAGGACCCAGCTGCACCAGCTGGATACTGGGCTGCCCGCTGACATCGATACCTGGAACAATTTCCTCGGGGTCGCTCTGTTTCCTGGCCGGGTGGCCACCATGGCGCTCGGTGTGATGGGGCTAATGGGTGGGATGCTGTCGATCACCGGCATCTTCGGCATGGCTGCGTATTCGGTAAGCAAACGGTTGCGCGAACTGGGCATTCGCATTGCTCTCGGAGCGCAGCGGACCGAGCTGCTGCAGGCAGCCCTGGGGCGCGCTTTGAAATTGCTGACGCTGGGATCGGCCGCAGGGTTGGTCCTTGGACTTCTGGCAACCCGGGTGCTGGGGTCCATCGTATACGGGGCAACGCCGCGCGATCCGGTGGTGCTGGGCGGGGTCGTGCTGGCGATGGCATTGCTGGGGCTGCTGGCCACGTGGATTCCCGCGCAACGCGCGTTGTCGCTCGATCCTCTGATCCTGTTGCGCGAGGAGTGAAACCCCGCGGCCCAGGCTGGCCCCGGTATTCTCCGGGTCCATTGCCTGGATCGTGAGGTGCTTGTTCGAAATTTCGATTGTCGGGGCTTACCGGTTGCGATTCGATGCTGCTGCGGCGGCTTTCAGTTCCTGGTTCGCCTGGCTCAACAGGTCCTTGGCTTTCGCCGCGTGCCCATCCAGGTCAAACTCGTTTGCGTCCTGCGCGGCAGAAACCTTGGCATAGGCCTGGTCGCACAGCCGTTGTGCTGCGGCAAGGTTGGGGTGCCGAGCCGGATTGATATTTTGGGCAGCCGATTCGTGGCCGACGATGACGCCGCCCGCTGCGAGCCCGAGGCCGAGTACGGAGCCCAAAACTGCCTTGCGAACATTCATGGGTATTTCCTCCGCGAGCACGATATAGATTCCGTTCAACTTGCGCAACGTTTTTGTCGGAATTTTTGCGGTTTTGAACGATCATGCCTGGGCGGGTGCTGCCGGATGTGGTCTCAAAGGTCGGCTGCGGTTCTCGACTGTAGACCAGATCATCCAGCATCGCGATCATCGCCGCTGTTCCGCCGGGTAAACGGTGGCTCGTATGCGCAGGGGGACCAGGGCGAAAACGCGCCTGCCCTCACCGTACAAGGGGGATAATCTCGGCCTGCTGTGAGTCGCCGGCCAGCCTGACAAGTCCAATCGTGATCGGCAACGAAAATCGCCGCGGGCCCGCGCTCCCGGGATTGAGATAGAGCACGCCCCGGCGATGCTCGATGAGCGGTTTGTGCGAATGGCCGCTGATGACCACTCCGATCCCCGCGGCCACCGGATCGAGGTCAAGCTCATGGAGGTCATGCAACAGGTAAAACGTCGTTCCGCCCAGGTCGACGATCTCTGTAGCCGGCAGCGCTGCGCAGCGGCCGCTTCGATCGATATTTCCGCGGATCGCGGTCAGCGGTGCGATTTCCTCGAGGGCAGACAAAATCTTCGGGTCACCGACATCCCCCGCGTGAAGAATGTGGTCGACTCCGGCGAGCGCTTTCAGCGCCTCAGGCCGCAACAGACCGTGCGTGTCGGAGAGGACGCCGATGCGCATGGCGAAATCACCAACGGAACGGCAGCTTGCCGATCACAGTCCGACCGCGATCCTCGTCCGCGGATCGAGGTAATCGCGCAGCGCGTCGCCGAGAAAATTGAATGAAAGCACGCACAGCATCACCGCGATCGCTGGAAAGACGACCAAGTGTGGCGCGTCGAACAAAAAAGGGCGCGCGTCGTTGAGCATCGATCCCCAGCTCGCCGCCGGCGGCGGTACGCCGAGGCCCAGAAAACTCATCGTCGCTTCCGCCAGCACTGCTCCCGCCATGCCAATCGCGGCCTGCACGATGAGAGGCTGCAGGATATTCGGCAAAATATGCCTTGCGAAGATGCGAAAATCGCTTGCCCCGATCGCTCTTGCAGCTTCCACAAACTCCCGTTCTCTTACGGCAAGCACCTGCGCTCGGACCAGCCGCGCGTAACCAACCCAGCCGCCGATCGAGAGCGCCAGAATAAGATTCAGCAACCCAGGCCCCAGAAACGCGACGAACGCGATGGCCAGCAGGATCCCGGGCAACGCAAGAAACGCATTCATCAGGAAAGTGTTGATCGTCACATCGAGCCATCGCCCGTAATAACCAGCGATACCGCCAAAAACAAGTCCGAGCAGGAACGAGAGCCCCACCACCGAGACAGCCACGGTCAGTGACAGCCGCGCGCCCCAGATCACGCGCGAGAGGATGTCGCGCCCCAGTTCGTCGGTTCCCAGCCAATGGGCGCCGTCTGGCGCAGCCAGGCGATGAACAAGATCGAGCGCGGCGGGATTGTACGGCGCCAGGACGGGTGCAAACAGAGCCATCACCAGGAAAGCGATCATAAGCGCCACACCAACCCACGCCAGGGGCTGACGTCGAAGCGACCTCGATGCCCAGGAAAGGCGTCTGCCCACAGCTAATCCAGATGGTTTCGGGTTGGCAGGATTAGCTGGCAAAGTCACACGCGAGGACTGTCTCAGGTCGAATCAACCCGCGGTGCTCCTCGCCCTTTCCGGGTATATCAATTTGGAAACAGGTCGAATAAAATCATGATTGTGGCACGCATGCAGGGCCGACGTCATGCTTAGCCATCATGGCACACACTTGGCTCGTTCGCAGGATTCGGAGATTGGTTGGAGTCGTTTAGCGGCCCGCCTGGTAAGCGGAAGCGACTGAAGGTGGTTCTGGTCAGCGATGCGCATCCTCGTTAATGAATTCTGCGGGCATCCGTTCGGGATGCAACTCAGCCGGGAACTGGCCAGGCGAGGCCATGAAGTCTGTCACGTTTATTTCGCCGACAACAAAAGTACGCCCAAAGGATCGGCGTGCAGCACCCCCTTGCCAGGGCTGACTATCGAAGGGCTGCATATTCAGCGAGCGTTCGCCAAACATGGGCTGTTCAGCCGCAGGGCCGCGGATATCGAATATGGGCAGGCTGTGGCTTCTCGCGCGACACAATTCAGACCCGATGTCGTGATTTCGGGCGACATGCCGCTGGATGGGCAGAGAATTCTCCTGGAGGCAACGCATAACCTCAACGCCCGATTTATCTTCTGGCTACAGGATGTGTACTGCCTCGCGGTCCAGTTTGTGCTGCGCAGGAAGGCCCCACTTCTGGCCTCGCTGGCGACACGGTACTACGAGAGGGTGGAAAAAAAGCTGCTGCGAAAGTCAGATGGCATCATCTGCATCGCGCCCGCCTTTGCCGAGCAGCTCGCCCGGTGGGGAATTCCGGCGGAAGGGGTAACAGTCATTCCGAACTGGGCGCCGGTGAATGAGATTGTGCCAACGCGGAAGGACAATCCCTGGGCAACCGCGAATGGCGTTGCGGATACATTCTGCTTCATGTACTCGGGCACGCTGGGCATGAAGCATCGCCCGGAACTGCTGCTGGCTTTGGCGAAGCATCTCGAGACGCGCGGAAACGCACGTTTGATTGTGATTGCGGGAGGTGCGGGGGCGGACTGGCTGGAAAAGCGGAAGCACGAGGTGAGCCCGAAGGTTTTGACGGTGCTTCCATTTCAGCCGTACGAGCGCCTGCCGGAGGTTTTGGGCGCAGCCGATGTGCTGATCTCCCTGCTTGATGCAGAGGCGGGAAGTTTTGCCGTACCCTCAAAGACCCTGGCCTATCTTTGTGCAGGGCGTGCCCTGATTATCGCGGCGCCGGAACAGAATGAAGCGGCGCGTCTGGCGGCGCTGGCCGGCGCGGGAATCGTCGTTCCGCCCGATGCGCCTGAGCCCCTCGTTGAAGCTGCGGAGAGGCTTTTTGGCGATCGTGAGCTCTGCGCCCAACTGGGAAAGAACGGCCGCGCCTACGCGGAGCAGAATTTCGCGATCAGGGCGATCGCCGACCGATTTCTCATTGTATTTGGGGAAGAAGCGACCGCCGACCCGAGGGTCGGCTCCAACCCTGCCTCCGAGCCATCCGCTCTTGCCGCCCAGGATGCATAGACCGCTGAAATTCACGGATCGGAAACGATGAACCAGGCCGATTCGGTGGTCATCTTCGGCGGAACGGGCTTTATCGGAACGCATCTGGCCCAGCATCTGCTGCGCGAGCAGAGGGCCCGGAACATCGCACTGGTCGATCTCGCTCCGCCGCGGATTGAACCGTGGACGACCTTGTTGCAGGAGAGGCTGGGAACCGGGCAGGTGCACTTCATCCCCGGAGATGTTCGCAGGCCGATTCAGAATCCTTCGCTGCCGGCGCACGCCGACCTGATCGTCAATCTTGCGGCGATTCACCGCGAGCCGGGACACAAACCCGCCGAGTACTTCGAAACCAATCTGTATGGCGCGGAGAACGTGTGCGCATGGGCAGCCGCCACTGGTTGCCCGAGGGTTGTGTTTGCAAGCAGCATTGCACCGTACGGTTCCTCGGAAGAACCGAAGGACGAGCATTCGCTTCCGGTACCTGATTCACCATATGGAAGCTCGAAGCTCGCAGCGGAGAAGATTCATCTCGCATGGCAGAGCGCCAGACCGGAGCGGAGGTTGCTGGTCCTGCGCCCAGGCGTGGTTTTTGGCCCTGGAGAAAACGGAAACGTAACGCGCCTGGTTCGAAGTCTGGTTAAAGGGTACTTCGTTTATATGGGGAACCGGCAGACCCGAAAGGCGGGCGGATACGTTAAGGAATTGTGCAGAGTTGTCGATTTTGGACTGGACCATCTGGATGGTGCGGGGGAGGGAGTCGCACTGCTGAATTTCGGGATGGATCCAACCCCCGCGCTCGAAGACTTCGTCGACTCGATCCGCAGTGTGGCGGGAATCAGGCGATCTCCCCCGTCCATTCCGCGTTCGCTCCTGCTGGGAGCCTCTTATCCCATCGATCTCCTGGCCAGGACCTTTGGCGTAACACAGCCCGTCAGTCCGGTACGGCTGCGCAAGCTGATTCGTTC
>PMAD01000321.1 GCA_003152415.1 Acidobacterium sp. | reverse complement strand
CAGAATACGGTCGCCGCGGGTCGTCGCTCTGTGATCCCCGTCACCCAGCCGTGTGACGGAATCGAAATGGTTTTCCCTCAGGAATCTGTTCCCAAACGGGCGGGGGCACCGCCTCCACTTTATTGATAGCGGAGAGCTTCGGCGGGTGGGACGGCGATGGCGTGGCGGGCGGGCAACAGGCAGGCGAGGAGCGCGCCCAGAGCGAGCAGCGCGGCGGCGGCGAAGAGACTGCCGGCGGCAAACGCGTTTTGCATCCAGTGGGCAAGAACCGCTCCCAGAAAGCTGTCCACGGCGAGGCCGAGGACCATGCCCGCGGCCGCGCTGACCAGCGCTAGGCGCGCGGCGACCCACAAAACGTGCGCTCGCGGCGCGCCTAGCGCCAGGCGAATGCCGAACTCCGTCGTGCGCTGCGCGATGCTGTAAGCGACGACACTGAAGATGCCGACCAGCGCGAGCCCGAGCGCCATGGCGGAGAAGATGGCAAACAAGATGGAGAAGAGCCGCTGGCGGGTGTACTGCGCGTCTTTCTCGAGGGCCTCGTTGAGGGTGAAGGTGCGGTTGTATCCGTCCGTGGAGATCTGCTGGTCAGAAGCGACAGATGCGATCGCGGCGCGGATGGAATGCAGCCAGGTCAGCGGATCCCCCTGGGTCCGGACGAAGAACTGTACGTAAGGCTGCATCACGGCCGTGTACGGAAGGTAGATAGCGGGTACGACGGGGCGATCGATGCCGTCGTTGCGCGCATCGCCCACGACTCCGACAATCTGGCGCCAGCCTGTGCTTTGCGCCGAGGCGATCTGGTAGCGATTCCTGCTGGTGAGACCGGGCATGCGCACTTGTCGGCCCACGACATGGGAGACCGAAAAATAGCTCGCCGCGAAGGCGCGATTGACGACCGCGACGAAGTCTCCGCGCGCATTTTCATCCGCGTTCCAGATGCGCCCTTGCAGCAGAGGAATATGGAGAGCCGAGAAATAGCGCTGGCCCACCAGGATCACGCGGGCCGGCGGCTGCTGGCGATCGCCAGGTCCATCGATCTCGAAGGTGTCCGCCGGATCGATATAGGGGGGCGTGGCATCGTTGCCGACAGCCACTGTGGAGACGCCGGGGACGGCTGCGATCTTGTCGCGGATCTGCTCGATATACTCGGTGCGCGCTGCGCGCGACTGAATGCGGCTCCACTCGCTCGGGTCGTGAGCGTGGAGCATCATGCCGATCTTAATCACATTCGCGGGATCGTAGCCCAGCGGCATCTGCCCGAGCCGGAGAAAGCTGCGGATGGCGGTGCCTGCCGTGGCCATCAGCAGAAGCGTGAGCGCGACCTGTGCGGAAATCAGAACGCTCCAGCGGTGCCTGGGGGGAGCCGCGACCACGCCAGTGTGGCGGCCGGGAAGCATCCGCGCGGAATCGTGACGCGAGAGACTCAAGGCGGGGACAAGGCCGAACAGGATGCCGCAAAGCAGCGCGAGCGCGACCGAAAACGCGAGGATCGGGAGGTTGATGCGAATAAGAGATTCGGCGGGAAAGGAATCCGGAGAGAGCAGCAGGGGAAGCCTCGCCAGCCAGTACGAGGCTGCCACGCCAAGGACTGCGCCGGTCGAGGAGATCACGACCGCCTCGACGAGCAACTGGCGCACGATGCGCCAGCGGCTGGCGCCGACTGCGGATCGGATGGCCAGTTCATGCAGGCGCGTACGGCCACGGGCCAGCATGAGGATGGAGCAGTTGGCACAGCCGATGATCAGCAGAAGCACAACACCGGCGAGCAGCAGCGTGAGCGTGCGGCCCGTGTCCTGCTGGTAAGGCACGATAATGGGCTGCAGTGCGAGATGCCAGTGATCGGGGGAGTGCTCGAGACGTTGTTTCGTAAGCTGGGGTACCAGGGGCTCGAGCGCGGCATCGGCGCCGGCCAAAGTGACGTGGGGCTTGAGCTTAATCCACGGCAAGTAGGACAAGGAAGGAAGGTTCGCAAGATCCCGCATCTGACTGGCCGGCAGGTAGACATCGCCGACGCCGGAGAAGTCATTGAATGCGAAGCTGCGCGGCATGACTCCGATGATGGTCCAGGGCGCGTGATCGATTTCCAGCGTTCGTCCGATGACGTGGGGATCGCCGCCGAAGTGGCTCTGCCAGAAACGGTAGTTGAGAACAACGACGGAGTGGCCTGCATCGGAAGGCTCGATCGCGCGGCCGATAAGCGGGCGCACGCCAAAGAAAGTCCCGGCATTCTCTGTGAGGTAAACACCCCAGATGTCTTCCGGCAGTGCGCCGCCGGTGATCTCCATGTGCCCGTTGTTGAAGCCAAGCACCGACTCAACCGGGGCTGCAAGGCGCATTTCATCCAACTGGGCCTTGCTCAGGTTGAACCACTCATAGTCGTCGGGATGTTGCTGGTCGACGAGGATGGGGTTCATGATGCGGTCGGCGCCGGCGTAGGGAAACGGGTGCAGCAGAACGGCGTAGATGAGCGAGAACATTGCCGTGGTGGCGCCGATCCCGAGCGCAAGGGAGAGCACGGCAACCACGGCGAAGCCAGGGTTGCGGCGCAGGGCGCGGAGGCCGTAGCGGATATCTCCACCTAACTCGTCGAAGGGACGGAGGCCGATGGCGTCGCGGTACGTTTCGTTTTGGGCGGCGGCCCGGCCGAGGTCGATGCGGGCTTTGCGCCGCGCTTCTTCTGCAGGAAGGCCCTGGCGGATCAAATCTTCCTGGTGGGCGTCGAGGGTGGAACGCAACTCTTCTTCGACGTCGCTGTGCGTGCGTGGCGCAATGGCGCCCCAGAGCCTGCGCATGGCGGCGAGCAGACTCATACTTCGTCCGCTTTCCGCGCGAGAATGCCGGCGACGACAGCCGCCATGTCCGTCCATTTTGCGGCCTCGGCCCTGAATTGGCGCTTGCCCGCAGCGGTGAGCGAGTAAAAGCGGGCCCGGCGATTGTTCTCCGACTCACCCCACTCGCCTTGGATCCAGCCCCGGCGCTCCAGACGATAAATGGCGGTATAGAACGAACCCTGCAGGATCTCGAGGCGCTCGCCGGAGATCTGCTGGATGCGCAGCAGGATGCCGTAGCCATGCAGCGGTCCCAGCGAAACCGCCTTCAGGATGAGCATCTCGAGTGTGCCCTGCGGGAGTTCAACCGGTTTCGTCAAACGCTCTCCCCTATCCGGAATAGGAGAGTACACGCGCTCTCCTTTCCCGTCAAGGAGA
>PMAD01000154.1 GCA_003152415.1 Acidobacterium sp. | reverse complement strand
GGAGCCAATACAGCGATCTTCAGTGCGGATCATGCGCTGCTGTTTCGGACCTTGCCGTACAGGGATCCGGGACGGCTGGTGGACGTGTTCCAGAAGAGTCTCGCGGATGCCGGTACGGACCGGATGCCGGTGGCGCCCGCAAATTATTTTGACTGGAGTGCCGACCATCGGCAGTTCGAGTCATTNNNCTCGGCGTCGAGCCGATGCTGGGCCGCGCTTTTGTGGCGGGGGAAGACGCGCCGGGCAAGGGGTCGCTGGCGATTCTGAGCTACGGGCTGTGGCAGCGGCGATTTTCCGGAGACCGGAATGTTGTGGGAAAAACGATGCGCGCGAATGACCAGACCTACACGGTGGTGGGAGTGATGCCGGAGGGTTTTCGATTCCCGATTGGNNTGGGTATCGAGCGATGTGGAGGTCTGGACGCCGCTGGTTCTGAGCGATGCGCAGCGAATCAGCCGGAAGGATATCGTGCTGATGGTCATCGCGCGTCTGCGTTCCGGCATCTCCCTTGCCCAGGCACAAGCCGGCCTCGGCGCCGTGAGCCAACGGCTTGCGCAAGCCTGGCCGGAGACGAACAAGGACTGGGGCGTCAACGTGACGCCGATGGCGGACGCGGGGGTCAGCGATTATCGCGGGCTGTTTATCCTGCTTTCCGTTGCGGTGGGGCTGGTGCTGCTGANNATCGCCTGCGCGAACGTGGCGAATCTGCTGCTGGCCCGCGGCATGGAACGGCAGAAGGAGCTGACGGTTCGCGCGGCACTGGGTGCGCGCCGCAGCCGGCTGGTGCGGCAACTGATGACGGAGGGCGTTTTGCTCTCGTTTTCAGGAGGCCTGGCGGGAATCGGGCTGGGATACCTGGGAACGTGGGCGCTGGCCTCGCTGGCCCCGGTCACGGACCTGCCGGATCTGCAGCATATGAAACTGAGGGCGCCGGTGCTGCTGCTTTCGCTGGGGCTATCGATTATGACGGGGGTGGTGTTCAGCGTTCTTCCGGCGATCACGCTGTCGCGGACGCGGCTGCATGGAACGCTGCAGGAGACGGGTCGATCGAGCACAGGAACGGTGCGCGGCCAGCGGCTCAAAGCTGCGCTGGTGGCGGGAGAAGTGGCGCTGACGCTGGCGCTGCTGCTGTGCGCGGGCGATATCCTGAACAGCTTTTTCTCGTATATGCGCATCGATCCAGGCTTCGATGTGCGGAATGTGCTGACCATGCGGCTGTCATTGCCGAGGCAGAAATACCGCGATGCGGGGGAGTGGGCAGCATTCTTCAATCGGACGGTGGAGGAGGTGACCACGATTCCCGGCGTGCAGGCGGTCGCGGCGGGAAGCGGTGCGCCGATGGAGGGGGCCGGTGCGGTTCTGCGGTTCCACATCGCCGGGAAATCCGTGCCTGGGGGGATCAACGAGGACTCGATTGCGGAGTATTTCCGCATCACGCCCGGTTATTTTCGAACGACCGGGATGCGACTCGTGCGGGGGCGCAACGTTCTGGATTCAGATTTGCGGGGAGGGCCAGGGGTTGCGGTGGTGAATGAGAGGTTCGCGCACAAGGAATTTGGCAACAGCGATCCGATCGGCAAGCGGATTTTTCTGGATGGCGACGTGAACGAGTCGGCCGCGGCGAGCACGACGGGGCCACCGCTGGAAATTGTCGGGGTGGTGCGCGATACAAAGGAGTACGGACTATTTCAGATCACGCCGCAGATGATATACGTTCCGATGGCGCAGGACCCGGAGCCGGCGATGTCGCTGGTGGTGAAATCCGCCGCGGATCCGGGGAGTCTTGCGACCGAGATTCGCAGCCGAGTGGCGAAGCTCGATCCGGATCAGCCGGTCTACAACGTTCGCAGCCTGAAAGAGATTTTTCGGAACGAGCATGCGTTCTTCCGTTTCAACACGATGCTGCTGGCGGTGTTTGCGGGGATGGCGCTGGTGCTGGCGCTGATCGGAATCTATGCGGTGATGGCGTACGCAGTGAGCCAGCGCGCCCGGGAGTTTGGGATCCGGATGGCACTGGGTTCGCCGCGGGGCAAGATCGTGGGGTTGGTGCTGCGGCAGGGAGTGTGGATGGGCCTGATCGGGATCGCCTGCGGACTGGCGCTGTCGTGGCCTGCGACGGGGCTGCTGGCGCGCGTGCTCAACGAATCAATGTTTCTAAGGCTGGTGCGAACCGGCCCGGTGCTGTTTCCCGTCTTATGCGTGGGCATGGGGCTAACCATGCTGCTTGCCTGCGTGCTGCCGGCTCGGCGCGCCACCCGGGCGGACCCGCTGGAAGCACTGCGCTGCGAGTGACGGCGCTGCGATCGGGAGCGGGAGTTAGCGCGTAATTCCCTGCCTGGCTTTCGCCGCAGATGCTTCCGTTTAGAGCTGGTCGATCCTGACGTTGCCGTCGCTGGTGCGGACCAAAAGCGAGGCGCCTCCGCCGTTCAGCTTGCCGTGCAATTCGTGGCTGTCGCCTCCGCTGGACTGGTAGTGATCCAGGGTGAGGGGAAGGGCGCAGTCCACATGACCGTCGCTGGAGTGAACGTTGAGGTCGGCGGCGAAGTTCGGAGGCAGGTGAATGGCGACGGAGCCGTCGGAGGACTGGACGGTCGAGGCTTCGGTGAGCTTCGTTCCCTGACGCAATCGGAGGTCGAGCCTGCCGTCGCTGGTGTGCAGGGCGAGCGCGTGGAAGAGGCCGTCGACGCTGAGGCTGCCGTCGCTGGTGCGGGCATCGAGCGCGCCCGAGGCATCGGTGATCGTGACGTGGCCGTCGCCGGACTTAATGTGCACATCGCCGGAGAGGTGGTCGAGGGTGACGTTGCCGTCGCCGGTGGTCAGGCCCAACTGGCCCTGGAGCCCGGTCATGGTGACGTTGCCGTCGGAGGTTCTAGCCTGCAGGGTGAGCTGGGCGGGCGTTTCGACGGTGATGCGGGACTGCTCCCGATGCCAGACGATGTGGACGCCGATGTGCGGCACTTCTTTGAAGAGGAAGTGCACCTCGTCGCCGCTTTGGCCTTCTTCGAGGCGATAGTCGCTCATTTTTTGCCCGACCAGTTCGATGTGGATGCGAACCTCGTGGCAGTCGCAGGGGCGAAAGTCGACGCTGGCGTCAGAGGTTTCGAAGTCAAGCGTGGGCTTGCCGGAGACCGGATAGGTCTTCGACCAGGAGTGATCGGCATCCTGGGCGAGGAGGGTGCAGGCGGTGAGCAGCGCCAAGGCGGCCACTGTCAGGGCAGTCTTCGTCTTCATGAAGAAATGATACGGAGGGGATCGAGAGAAGGTTCCGGAGAATTTGGGGTCCGGGGGGCAGGCTCTGACAAGTGGATCGGGACGCAGCGCCGTCCCCGTGAGCCATTTTGTCCCTTTTCTACGCAATCTCTAATGTGAGCGTGTTTTCAAGCGGGGAGGCATGCGTGTCAGCTATGAACGAATCGCTGGGGCCGTACTCAGATGGCGTCCTCCATGAGGTGCTTCCGGCACCCCCGCACGAAAGCTGCCGGAGATTGAATCTGGTTTCCGCAACCGAGGAGATCCCTGGAAAGGTTCCTGGGTCCGGCTCGGACACGTCGGTCTCCGGGATTGCCGCGGTTCTTGCACAGAGCGACCTGTTTTCCTCCATCCCCGGCGATGTGCTGACCCGGGTGGCGCAGGCCATGCAGGTTTCCACCCTGTCTCCCGGCCACCTGCTGATGAGCCAGGGCGAAGAATGTGACTCGCTCTACCTTCTGCTCCAGGGAACGCTGCTGCTGCTGTCGACTTCCGGCGGTCCTGAGTCCTCCAGCCTGTCCGGGTTCCACAAGCGTCTGCTGGCGGGAGCTGTGGTGGGTGAACCGGGACTGATCACCGGCCACCCGCGCTCGACCACGGTGGTGGCGGAAGACGAAGCGATTGTCGCGGGCCTCGGGCGCGAGCCGTTCCTCGGGCTCTCTCGGGACTTCCCGGAATGCATGGCCCGCGTGACGGAGGCTCTGGAGCGGCGGCAGGAGAGCTACCAGCTGGAGGGCGCNNGGGGCCACGCTGCTGAGTGAGGGGCAAACTGCAAACAAGCTGTATCTCGTGATCAGCGGCCGCCTGCGGGTGCTGCGAGCGGAAGACGATAAGCGCGAAACCAGCAGCCCCGAACCGGCTGCGCTCGCCGAATTAGGCAGGGGAGATACGGTGGGCGAAGCTGCGCTGATGACCTGCGAACCATGCGCCCACACCGTCGTCGCTTTGCGTGACAGCCTGGTTGCCGGGCTCGACGAGGTAGCGTTTCGGGAGATGATCCAGGCCTTTCCGCTGGAGATGATGTCGGCTCTCTCACGGCAGCTCACGCAACGCGCGCGCCAGGCCGCTGCCCACAGAAACCACGATCGTCCGGCGGTCTCCATCGCTATCCTGCCCGTAACCGCCGGGGTGGATGCCGCGGCCTTTACCGCGAGGCTCAATCGGTCGCTTGCCACCTTCGGTGAGGTTTTGACGGTCTCGCAACAGACACCGGTGGTTCGCAATTCTACGGCGGCCTCGGAGAATCGGTTGGTCGAATGGCTCAACGATCAGGAGAACAGCTTCCGTCACGTGCTTTATCAAACGGGCAGCGAACCGTCGCGATGGATGCGGCGCTCGATTCGCCAGGCGGACCGGATTTTTCTGCTGGCCAACGCGGCGGAACCGCCTGCCGATGCGGCTGCCCGCTTCAGGGAATTGATGGCCGCCGATTTGCCCACCGAGGGCTCGCTCCACGCCACAAGGCAGTTCCACCTCGTCCTGCTTCATGCCTCCGGCGCATCCGCGCCAACCGGCACCGATCGCTGGCTCGCGGCGTTCCCCATGGCGGTCGAGCATCATCATGTCCGCCTCGATCGCGACGGTGACTTCCAGCGCCTGGCGCGTTCCATGAATCACCGCCTGGTGGGACTCGCCCTCGGCGGCGGGTTTGCCCTCGGCATTGCGCATATCGGAGTGATCCGCGCCCTGCGGGAACTCAACATTCCTATCGACAGTGTGGGCGGAACCAGCATGGGCGCCATCATCGGTTCCTCCTGTGCGCTGGAGATGGACTGGCAGCGAATGCTGGACGTTGTGATCGGCGGAAGCATGACTTCGCTGAAGGGGGACTACACGCTCCCCGTGCTCTCTCTGCTTACTGGCGCGAAGATGGCGACGGTGCTTGGCCAGTACCTCGAGCGCTACACGGTTGAGGACTTCTGGCTGCCCTTCTTCTCCGTCTCCGCCAGCCTTCGCCATGCGCGCATGCTGGTGCTCCGCCGGGGTGACGCGCTGCGCAGCGTCCTCGCGAGCTGCCGCGCTCCTGTCATCTTTCCGCCGCTGCCCTGGAACGACGATCTGCTGGTCGATGGAGGGCTGGTCAACAACATTCCCGCCGATGTGATGCGCTCGCTCACGCCGGGAGGAACGGTCTTCGCCGTCGACGTCGCCCCCAGCGAAGATATCCACCGCCCAACCGAGGAGAACCTGTCGATCTCCGGGTGGAAGCAGGCGCGAAGGCGGTGGGGATCGCGCTTCAGTCTTCGGCCTGAACTCACGCTCATGGAGGTGCTCGGCCGCGCCATACGGCTGGGGGGCGTTTCCCGCGCACAGGCGATTCGAGCCGATGCGGATTGCTATCTGGCGCCGCCGCTCGCGGAGTTCAAGGCGTGGGACTTCAACCACGGCCGTGCGATTGCAGAAGCCAGCTACGTTTATGCATTGGAGACCCTGGGCCGCTGGTTAGAGGAGCGGGGTCGACCCTGGGAAACGCCGCCGGCGGTGGACAAAGCCGAGTATTCCAATTGTGTGATGTGACGTTGGCCTGCGGGATCTTCGGCGTTTCGGAAGTATCGGGAGACTTGGTCTCCCCAATTGGTAGGGCCGGATTACCCATCGGTGCCATTGAGAGTTGCGCTGCCAGGCCTCAGGATTCACGCATGCGAGTCAACCTGAGCACTCGGCCGTCCAGTCTCTCCGCCTCCAGGGCCGGAGCGATTCCGCTTACCCTGACCATCAAGCCAGCCTGCGGGCTGCCCGGAGACTACGAGTGCCCGATGGACAGTTCGGCGCTGCTGCGACTGCTTCGGCAACAGACGGATCTGCCGGGGTACGTCCTCGAGAGTTTCGAAGCGAAGGTCGGCGTCCCCGGTGCGCGCCTGCTGGGTGTGGAGCTGAGTGAGAGTGTGCTCACCGACATCGGCTACTTTATCGACTAAGTGTTGTTCGCATTGCCGGGCTCTGCAAAACAAACGGGCTTCCCTTTAGGGGAAGCCCGCTCTTTTTTCGGCGTAAGCCGCGTTTGCCTGGATGGCTAGTCCTTAGTACATGCCTTCCATGCCGCCGCCGCGGCCGCCGCCCGCGGGGGCTGCGGATCTGGGTTCCGGAATTTCGGAAACCATGGCTTAAAGTACCGTGAAAAAGCCAGGCCCCCCTCCCCCCACCCCCTCTGATTCGGTGATTGATTCCATTGATGTTCGTTTTGTTGTCGAGCTCGACAACAGGCTAACTGCCCGCGAATCTATTAATTGAGACACGGCCGGGTTTGTTACAGATGCGGCCGGGTTTGTTACAGATGCGGCCGCGTTTGTTACAGATGCGGCCGCGTTTGCTTCAAAGCCGGCTGCCTGGGTGAAGGAGACAGGAGGGCGGGGCAAGGGCCGGACGGGTTTGCTGAATTCCTGGCATGGCGTCTTTCTCCTCTCCGAAAACAGAAAAGGCCGCTCGGCAGAAGACCACGCAATCCGTGACCCGGGTGAGTGCAAATGAGAGCCGCCGTTCCTTAGCGGAACGGCGGCGTCGACTTTCGCAACTCACGCAAAAGCGTTGCGTGGTTTCTCGGGCGGTTTTTTCTTCTTTTACTCTATAAGTTCAGAATATCATACTGAGAGAATAAACCCGCCAAATATCATTGAGGGTATAAGGGTGTAAGTGACGTGGAATGTTAGCTCATTACTTTGGATTTTCGGGGTCCCTCTTGACAAGTTTTCCACATTTGGGGGTTGGATGATTTTTCGGTGTTTTGGGCGGGTTCAGGCCGCGTGAGGGGTCGCGGATTGCCTGCTCGTGCGACGACATCTTCGGACGAGAGCCGGGTTTTCATCCCGAAGTGTCGCAGGAGGACACTGTATGGGGTGTTGGGAAAGCATCTGGGGAAAGTGCACGCCTGGAAATTCTTATCACTGGCCTGCCGGGGCCGCCTTCTTATGCTCCACGAAGGTGTGTGCCTGATGACAGCTCACACACGTCTTGCCTTTCATGAATGGATCAGACTTCAGTTGTGCCACCTGATCGGCGTGACAGGTGTCGCATGTGCTTAACGCCGGCGTGCCCGCGAAGTCCTGTGCTGTTGTCTCGCCATGGCACACGGTGCATTCGACACTGTTGGCGGCATGCGGGCTGGCTTTCCATTGGTCATAGATCGCCTTGTGGCAGGTGGCACAGGTATCCCCGGCTGGAATCAGCCGATGGAACACATGTTTGGCTTGATCCTGCTGAGCCATGGCAGGTTGGACGGCAACAGCCAAAACGAGAAAAACGAGCAGGGTGAGACCGAACATGCGCGCACAGAAACTATTCACGGACAGACCTCCTCAAGTACGGTCTTCAAGTATCGAACCGGCGATTGGCTGCAATCAGTGATACACATCACGTCTGACCGGAATGCGATCTGGGCACTGGCTGCGAGGCCTTTCGCCAGGGGAATGCTCCAAACCTCGCTTGATTCCACTGTCTGTCGCTACGGTCGTGAAGATTCACGCTGTGGTGCGCCCTTTCGCTACGATCTCGGCTGAGGGGTTGCGGTCACCAGAGTCGGCCAACCGCAAAGNNCCTGGGAAGCTGTGGACTGGTGCTGTGGCAGTTGGGCGTCGCATCGATGAGTCGTTACGAAAGTCACGGCGCGGACTATATTGATGGCGTTCGCAAGCGAACGCCGGCGAGTTGTTGCCGGCTGCGCCTCTTCGAGCTTCGCCGGCGGGCCTGCGGCAGCAAGGAAGGCGCTTCGCGCCGACTTTAGGGCACGACTGAAACAGCTTGCGGAAAAAAGAACCAGGTTGGTTACATTTGCCAGATTCCCGAAGTCAGCCGAACCGAGAATCAAAGAGTTACAACAGGAATTTAGGCCAAGAATCGACAGAATTACTACTCCGGTTCTTTTTTCCGCGAGCTGTGAAAGTCGTGCCCTAACACAAACCTCATCCTGGCGGTCCCAAGCCGTCGTTTAACGCGCAAATGGGAGGCGTTGGAGTCACGGCTGCGACTTTAGTGGCGGCAGAGACCGTCCGATTCTAAGTATCAAGCATGTCCCATTCCTCGCCCATTACCCAATTGAGCGCGGACAGTTTTCCGTTGATCATCCCCCATTCGAAATCGGTCCAGGGCCCGAGGTTTTCTTTACCAAATTCTTTCTCGACCCGTTTTGCGGCGGCCAGCGCTCCCTCCCAGATGTTGCGCTGAACCGTCCGTTCGCGTGAGCCTTTACGATCGGCATCGGTTTCGACGTCGACAATCTTGATAGAGCCGTCTTCCACCCTGCAGCGGCGATTCCAGTGGCGGTTGTACCAAACCTGATTCCAGAGAAGGTGTCCGGCTTCGGAGATCTCTGTTCGGCTGCGCGGCTCTTCTGTCCATGACAGATCAAGCATGTAGTCAATTTGGTGTTTGGGGTCTACGCGCCGTAGGGCCTCTGAGAGACTGATGAAATATAGAGATTTTATCGGCGAGAAGATGCCGGCCAAATCCGGATGGGGCAGTTTATGGTTTCCTTGCTCTACGCTAAAGTCGGTTTTGCTGTGTGTGACAAACGCGAAACGAATCCCTTTCGACGGCCTCTGAAGCAAACATTGAGCGTATGTCTCGATAATGATGGCGTCCGCCATCGAGTTCTTGTTGTGATGGAACGGAGCCTCTTTCTGAACCGCCCGCTTCGCCGCCTTCAAGATCGCCGATTCGGAGGGCTCAATGATCGCTGCGCGATCCATAAGTTCCTCTATCCGGCCGAGTGTGTCAGTAGTCGCACCGCCACTCAGCGGGATCTTGTGGTTCACGTCGTCCAGATGAGATAAGACGACCTTTAACCGTTTCTTCTCGCCACCTACTCTGGTCACCGCATCTTTTACCAAGCGGAAATGTGCAGACATACTCTTTCTACTCTCTTGAGCGACCCGCTCTTTATTGCGCTTAAATTCGTCAAGGACCGCCCGCGGAATAATCAAAGTAAGCATATCGAGACGAATCATCTCGTCGATTACGTCCAGTAGTGGGAGTTGGCTCCGATCCTTAGCCACGTCAAGCCAAACGCAGGTGTCGATCAGCATTTTGAACATGACACAGGGTACACAACAGTTCTCCCAGTCACCCATGTTTCGCCTGGAGGGTGTCGTCGGGAGGGGCTTTGTGCTCGAGTTCTTGACGGGACGATTCGGTCCCCATAGACGTCCCAGGGTCTCGGGTTCCTGCGTACACGGGTGACGAACTCTCCACGAGCGTTCAATCTCAATCGAATTGAGCATCGCAGGCCGCTTTCAGAGGATGTTGACGGCGCGGGCGGCGAGCAGCGCGATGGTGGCCAGCGAGATGAGGGACTGGATCATCATCATCCCTTTGGCCCAGCGCGATAAGACGGGCACGTCGGTGGGGGAGAAGGCGGTCGAGGTGTTGAAGGCGAGGAAGAGGTAATCGACGAAACCGGGAGACCAGTTTTGTTCGCACATGGCGGCTCTGGTTTCGGGAGTGAGGGTCATTTGCGGAAAGAGGAAGGCTCCGTCGGTGTGGCCGCCGCGCAGTTCGCGTGCCGTGGGGCCGCCTCCGTCGAGACGCCAGTACCAGGAGGCGAAGACGAGGATGTTGGCGATCCAGAGTGCGGCGGCGGACCGGAGCAGGGCGACGGGCGTTTGCTTGTGCGCGGGCAGTCCCGCGACGAGCAGGCCGAGGGACCAGATCATGTCAAGGGTGACGATGGAGGTGACGACGATGCCGAGGATGCGGTTGAGGGTGTTGAGGCCACGGCGGTGCGCGAAGGCGATGGGGATGGTGAGAATGAGGAGGACGACGAGCAAAAGCCAGTCGGGGCCGTAGGAGAGGGATTCGGGCAGGGCGAAGCGGAGGCCGCCGATGGCGAGGAGAGCGAGGGTGGCGGGCCAACGGGGCTCGGTGCGGATGGGTCGTTTTGGAGTGGAGGTTGCTGGTGGGTTCATGAAATTCGGTTCTGCTGTGAAAATACACTTCCGCGATCGATGCGGGCGCTGCGCGCTTTCCCGGGTCTCAAAAGCGAGACCCGGGGCACCCGGATTGGTTCAGGGATCGAGAGCTGTTGCACCCGGATTCGTCGCATGGTGGAGCGTCAGAGATTTTGCAGGTAGTTGATGATTTCAGGGGCGGTCCAGTCCTGAGCGCCGATGAATTTGCGGCGGA
>PMAD01000152.1 GCA_003152415.1 Acidobacterium sp. | reverse complement strand
CTGAAAAGTGACCGATCCGGCAGCAGCTAACGAGGAATCAGCGAAAGGAAACCGATTCAGCAGAGCGGAGCCGCGTTGGTACAATCGGCAAACGCCAGGGAAACGATCAGCATGCAAGGCCCGATCACGAAACCACTTCGCATTGGCGACTGGTGCGTTGACCCAGCGTCGGGCCAGATTTCGCGCCAGGGAGAGACCGCGCGCCTCGAAGCGCGAACCATGCGATTGCTCCTCTGCCTTGCTGAGCACGCTGGCGAGGTCGTCAGCATCGATGACCTGCTCGACCAGGTTTGGTCCGGAGTGATCGTTTCGCCGGATTCGGTCTACCAGGCCGTGACATCGCTGCGCCGAACGCTGGGCGACGATCCGAGGCAGCCGACGTACATCGCGACCGTGCCACGACTGGGCTATCGCATGGTGGCGACGGTCGAGCCATGGACCGATCGGCCGAGCGTGAACGGGAGTTCGGCACAGGCTTTGGGGAAAGACGGCGCTCCAACCGGTAGTGCAAAGGCTGGCTTGCGCCTCACCAGCGGCCTTGTTTTGGCGGTCATCGGAGCGTTTGGCGTGGCGCTGGTGATTGCGGGTCTTGGCGCTGCCTTTGTCGCATTCCTCATCCACGGCAAGGTTTCTGTGCGGCGTCCAGCCGAGACAGCCAGCGTGGTTGCGCAGCCGCAGAACGCCATCGCCGTGCTGCCGTTTCTCGATCTGACTCAGGGGATGAAGGAAGAAGAGTTTGCCGACGGCATGACCGAGGAACTAATCGACAAGCTCAGCAAAATCCCAGGACTGCGAGTCTCGTCGGCGACGGCCTCGTTCTACTTTAAGGGTAAGCAAATCCCTGTCGCCGACATCGCGAAGTCGCTCGGCGTCACCTGGGCGCTCGACGGCAGCGTGCGCAAATCCGGCACATGGATTCGCGTCGATGCCCGATTGATGCGCGCCGACAACGGCTATGTTGTCTGGTCGGAAACCTACGATCAGCCGATGACGAATCTGCTGATGGTCCAGGACGACATTGCCGGCGCCGTTGCGAAGGCGCTGCGGGTTTCGATCGGGGCGCCACCAGGCACGGCGCAGCATCCTTGACAGAGATTTCGACACGCTACGGACGGAAGGCTGGTGGCGGCTGTAGCTGCGTCGACGTGGGTTCGGCGGGCTGCAGGGTGAAGTGCAGGGTTGTGGTGGCGTGGTGTGCGATTTTGTCGAGCGGGAGCCAGAGCTGGTTGTACGGCTGCCCGTTGAGGCTGATGGCGGTGACGTAGGGGCCGGAGCCTTCGGAGGTGATGATGAGGGTGCTGTCGCCGAAAATACTGCCGATGTGGACGGAGGCTTCCGGGAACATGGGCGTGCCGAGGAAGAATCCGCCGACGCCAGGGACGCCGGGGTAAAGGCCGAGGGCGCTCCAGACGTATACACCTGAGGTTGCGCCAAGGTCGTCGTTGCCGGGGATGCCGTCGGGTTTGGTGGAGAAGGTTTGCTGCTCAATGCGGGTGATGACGTCGTCGGTTTTCCAGGGCGCAGCGGTGTATTCGTAAACGTAAGGCGTGACGAAGTCGGGCTCGTTGGCCATGTTGAAGCAGGGCTCGTTCCAGCAGATGAGCTTCGAGAAAAACTTGTCGAGGCGCGGGACGACGGCGGCGCTGCCGCCCATTGTCGCGATGAGACGCGGGTAGTCGAAGGGAATCATGAAGGAGTACTGCCAGGCATTTCCTTCTTCGTATCCGGTGGGACCAACCCAAAGCGGAGCGTTGGGCGGTCTGGGCAGCGATCGGTCGGAGTCGAAACCCGCGAGCCAGGAGCCGTCGGCATTGCGGGGATGGATCCAACGGGTGTCGGGACCGAAGAGGTTCTGCCAGTTGCCTGCCCTCTTCATTAAGTCGACATAGGTGGCGGCGTAGGCGGGGTCACCGGTGGCGCGGGCCATTTGCGCGATGGCGAAGTCGTCAGAGGCATACTCAAGGGTGCGCGAGGCGGCGATGGAGTCGTGGTCGACGGGGATGTAGCCGTCGGCGAGGTATTCGGCGAGATAAGGGCGTTCGGGTTGGCCGTGAGGGCCGGTGCCGGGAACGTAAGCGGCTTTGAGCATGGCGTCGAGCGCGGTGTGCGGGTCGAAGTGGCGCGCGCCGAAGGCAAAGGCGTCGGCAAGGAAGATGGCGGGCGAGTCTCCGCCCATGACGTAGGTGGTGTCGTTGGCAGCGGCCCAGCGGGGGAGCCAGCCGGACTGCGCGGCGTCATTGAGGAGAGACTGGGCCATGGAGGAGGCGCTGTAAGAAGTGAGGAGGGTCTGGAGCTGGATGACGTCGCGGTAGATGTCCCAGTCGGAGAAATTGGCGTACTGGTTCATTTCGCAGTTGGCGCCGCACATCCCGCCCTGGGATCGGGCCTTGTGTATCTGATTGTCGAACCCTGTGTAGTCGCCGTTGCGGTCGCTGAAGATGTTGGGCGAGAGGAACATGTGGTAGAGGCCGGTGTAGAAGATGGTCCGCTGGGCGGGCGTGCCGCCGTGGATCTCGATCGTGTTGAGGTATTCGGACCATTCGCGCTGGGCGAGGGTGTGGACTGCTTCAAGGTCGAAGACGGCGGGGATTTCGGCGGTGAGGTTGGCGCGGGCGTTGTCGGTAGAGACGAAAGAGAGACCGACTTTCATCGTGACTTCGCGCTGGTCGCCGAAGTCGAGCCATGCTCCGGCATGACGCGCTTCTTCGAGGCGGGCAGAGGGCTCGACGGTGTCGTCTTTCCACATTGCGGTGCGGACGAAGGGCTGCTCGAACTGCGCGGCGAAGTAGAGCGTGTAGCGCGTGGGCGAATTGCAGAAGGCTCCAGCACGGGCTTCGCCGTCGATGGCGTTATTGCCGCTGACGCGCATGACGTAACCGTCGTGGGAGCGAGCCGGATCGTCGGGTTTCTTGTCAATGATGGTGGAGTTGGCGCTGCCGCCGGCGTTGATGAGGAGACGGGCAGGCGATCCCTGGGGAAAGCGGAAGCGGGCGATGCCAGCGCGGTCGGTGACGGTGAGCTCGACCTCGATGCCGTTGGCGAGGGTGACCGCGTAGTAGCCGGGGTGGGCGGTTTCCTTCGAGTGGTCGAAAGGCTGGGTGTAGAGGTCGCGGTTCTGATGCGGGCTGACGGTGAGGTCGCCNNAGCCGGTGTCGGGACTCCACTGGATCATGCCGAAGGGAAGCGTCGCGCCGGGGAATGTGTTGCCGCCGCCAGCCGTGCCGATGAAGGGGTCAACCGAATCATAAGGAGAAGGCATCTGGACGGCGGAGTTCTGAGCAGCGCCGGGAGCGACAGCGGGGCCGATGAGGCACAACGCAGCGAGGACGCAGACGCAGATTGTGTGACAGCTTTTCATTTCCTGTTCCTTACGCAATGAGAGAAATGACGAACGGAGGATTCCAGGGCAGAAATTGGCAATGGCCTCTGCGCGGGCCGGATATCCCGCGAAAATCCGGCCCAGCAAGAGAATGAAGTCGTGCAACGGACGTGGCGCGACGGGTGCCGACCGTGCAAGCGGGGGCCTACATCAGGTGCTGCAACGCGTCCCAAACGTACACGCCCAGGATGCCAACCGTCAGCGCGCAGGTTGCGCCGGTGACGATCCGGATGAGGGGCTGGATTTTGTTGACCTTCGCTAAGAGTTCCTCCTGCTCCTGCTTCTGGTGGTTGGCGGCTTCGTCGAGGAAAATCTGGTCTTCTTCGTAGCGAGTGAGATTGGAACGGTAAACAAGAAGGACCAGCAGGAAAGTGATCACTGCCGCCCACACGATCCAAACAACGGGCATGAAGCTCATCACAGAGCTCATAAGCGCCTCGGGGGGATTAAATTCCGCTGCGAGGGCGGGCCGGACGACGGGGGTGCAGCCAGTCTGGCGTGCTGACCGGCTGCAACCGAGGGCCGACCGGTGGGCCGAAACCTCTCAACGGTTGAAGCCGGCTCCTTGTGCCTCGGCGGGTCTGGAAACCCAGGGTCAGAAACCCAGGACCAGGCTCGGAAGGCAGGAGGGGCCGTCCGGAACAGGATATTAGCGCTGTTGCTATAGGGTTGAACAGCGAATTTTTTCGACTTCTCCGTTACCATTTGACAACCCTCTCGGAATCAGAGGATTCCATACAAGTGCGAGGCGTACGACGATGCGGAGAGCAACGCTTTCAAACCTGATCCTTCGAGTGGCGGCGACCCTGGGACTTTGTGCGGCGCTGTTGTGGATCGTATCGTGCAATGCGAACGGGAAGCCGGAATCAGACCGGCAGATCCAGCAGCAGGCGCAGCAGGCCACCGAGAGTGCCAAAAGAGCGGCAGACAAGGCTGCAGCGGAAGCCCGCGTGGCCGCCGCGGATGCAGAGCGCGAGGCCAATGACGTTGCGGCCGGCGTGAAGGCGGGACTGCACAATGGCAAAGGCGGCGGCGTAGATCTGAATTCGGCGAGCCGGGCCGATCTGGAGGCTCTGCCGGGTGTGACGGCAGCGACGGCACGACGGATCGAGAACAACCGGCCGTATGGAGCGCCGCACGATCTGGTGCGGAAGGGCGTGG
>PMAD01000229.1 GCA_003152415.1 Acidobacterium sp. | reverse complement strand
GTTCTCGAGGCGCTGGCTTCCGGCGTTCCGGCAGTCGTCACTCCCGATGGTGGACCGCGCTCGCTGGTGCAGCACGACCGCACCGGCTTGATCGCACAGGATGCGGAATTCTCCAGCGCGATCGGCCGCATCCTCTCTGATCCGGTTCTGCATGCGGACATGCGCGCGAACGCACGCCAGTACGCGATGTCAGCGTCGTGGGACGCGGTTTTTGACGGCGTGTACGCGGCTTACAAGCCAGTACTCCACGCGGCTGCAAACGCTGCTTAGCCCAGTCAGATTCCGAAAAATCAGTGAGCCTTACGCCGGAGGCGAAAAATCCACGCCCGCCTGCTGCGCGGCCTGCTCGGTCGCTGGCAGGTTGAGAGACGCCAGAGGAATTTGCTGCTGGCGTCCCGACGCCGCCTGGTCCATCACGATCAGCGCGTCGCGAGTGAGAACATAGTTGCGGATCGCTTCCCGATGCCCATCGTTGAAGATGAGGGTCAATTCCGGCTCCGACGCGACCGAATTCCCCGCAGTTCCGGAAGAATATTGGTAAGCCGGTTCGTCGTAATCGGGCCGATGACCATCGCCTGGCGGCGCGACCGATGCGGCTGGCTGCTGCGCCGCATCAGCTCCGGAATCGCTGTAGCCGGCGAAATCCGGATAGCCGAGATCCCACGGCAGCAACGCCCAGGAGTTGGCGTAGTACGGATAACCACCATAACCGCGATACGGCGAGCGATAACGGGACCCTGAACGTCCGTCAGGACGCCGCGCTGCCGTTATTCCGCCGTAAGGCAGGCGATTCGCCGGTGCGAAGCTGCGCACTGGCGCAGTCGAGGTGAATCGTGGTGCCGTGGCAAAGCTGCGCGAAGCAGACCCTGACGAGCGGCCGGCAAAACCGGAACCCGAAAAGACGCTGTGTCCAATCGATCCGCTGGCATGTCCGCCGCTGGCGTGTCCGCCACGCTGAGCGAAGGCTGACGGTAGAGCGATCAGCAGAACCGAGAGAAACGCGACTGAGAACATCCGCCGCATGGAAGCCATCCTACTCTTTAGACGCTCGAGAAGCGCCTTGCGCTCCACCAAATCACTTCAAATCAGCTCCGTTCCCCACAAATCGTGCAGATGGATCACGCCTTCAATGTGACTCTGCGCGTCGACCACGATCAGAGAGGTGATCTTGCTCTCTTCCATGGTGTGCAGGCCACGAACGGCCAGTTCCGTGGCTGAAATCGTCTTCGGAGCCGGATTCATGACTTCGCCGGCATTTTTGCGCAGGCCTTCAGGTCCATCGCGCTCGAGAAGCCGTCGCAGGTCGCCGTCGCTGATGATGCCGGCCAACCTGCCGCTTTGCTCGACGGTCGTCATCCCCAGTTTCTTGCGGGACATTTCGTAGATCACGTCGATCATCGGCGTTTTCGTATCGACGCGCGGAATGGCATCGCCGGTGTGCATGAGCTGGCGCACCGTGGCCAGCCGTTTGCCCAGCTTTCCGCCCGGATGCAGAGCGGCAAAGTCTTCGGCGCGAAAGCCGCGGCGAAGCGAAACGGCGATGGCCAGCGCGTCGCCAAGTGCGAGCATGGCCGTTGTCGATGCCGTTGGCGCAAGGCCGAGGCCGCAAGCTTCAGCAGGAACCGAGCAGTCGAGCGCGACGTCGCTGGCTGCGGCGAGCGTTGACTTCATCTCGCAGACAAAGGAGATCAGCGCATTCCCCATACGCTGCAACGTTGCCAGCAAACGGAGGATCTCCTCGGTTTCGCCGCTGGCGGATAGCGCGATGACCACGTCGCCTTCAGCGATCATCCCCAGATCGCCGTGAACGGCTTCAGCAGGATGCATGAACAGCGCCGGACTTCCCGTGGAACTAAGCGTTGCGGCGACTTTCTGCGCCACGATGCCGCTTTTGCCCATTCCGGTGACGACGACACGGCCACGCGCCTGGCTGCATTCGATGATGCGGCTGACAGCACGGTCGAAGTCAGCGGCCATCGCGCCTTCGAGGCGTTTGGCCAGCGCCAGCAAGGCTTCGGCTTCGATCCTGACCAGTTGAGACGGTGTGTGAACGTCGTTCATGCTCTGAAACTCCTGATGCTATCACCACGCAGCTGCCAGCTCGCGCCTGCGGCAAGTGCCGCTCCACTTGTAGAATGGGCAAAGGCGAGGCACAACGGGTTTGAAGCGGAACATCTTAGTTTTGGCGGCGATGGTGACGGCTCTGGCGCTGATGGTTTCAGCCGGCGCAATCAATTTTGTGCATCGCCGAAACGCCGAACGGGCAAAGCTACAGGGCATGAAGATGACGCTCGTGCCCGATTCCGCTTCGGCTGGCGCGAATCCGGATTCGTCTGACCCGGATGAACTGGCTGGCGACGAAGACAATTCCACGCAGCTGAACGGAAAAATCGCTCCTGGTTTCACGCTGCCCGATCTGAACGGCAACAAAGTTTCGCTGGCGAGTTACAAAGGCAGACCGTTGGTGGTCGATTTCTGGGCGACCTGGTGCGGACCGTGCAAGGTCGAGATTCCGTGGTTCGAGAAGCTGCACGACCAGTACGCAAGCCAGGGACTGGAAATCATCGGGGTTTCCGCCGATGAGCTCGACAAGGACGATCCAGCGAAGCTGTTCACGGAGAAGCGCGACATCGCGGATTTTGCGGCCAAAATGCACATGAACTACCCGATTCTGATCGATGCTCAGTCGATCGAAAACTCGTATGGCGGACTGGATGCGCTGCCGACGACGTTCTTCATCGACCGCAACGGAAAGATCGTGGCATCGACGATCGGCCTGGCTCCTCGCGAGATGATTGAGGCCGACATCAAGAAAGCCATTGGGAGCGGTTCGTCGTGAAATCTGTAACCGTTGCGGTGACGTGTGGAGCGCTGCTGCTGAGCGGTATGGCAACCGTGGCGCAAAACCTGCCGTGGCAGACGCCAGGCAGCGAAGGCGGAAATCCCAAACAGCTCGTGCATTTTCTCTATCCGCAGCAGGTGACGTTGCCCTCAGGAAAGCCGGCGACGATCGAGCTGCACTTCCGGATCAACGAAGGCCTGCACATCAATTCGCATGAGCCGCGGCAAAAGAGCCTGATCCGCACCGAGCTAAAAGAAGCCGAACCAGCAGGCGTGACCATTGCGTCGGTCGATTTTCCTGCCGGCGTGGATTACGCGTTTCCGGCCGATCCGAGTCAGAAGCTGAGCGTCTACAGCGGCGAGTTCGTGCTGAAGATGCACCTGACCGCACAGCGCGGAAGCCATCTTCTCGATGGAGAACTGCGCTACCAGGCTTGCGATACGAATAGCTGCTTTCCGCCGCGAGATTTGCCGGTGGCTGTTTCGGTGATTGGGCAGTAAGACAGCCTGTAGCCTGTAGCCAATAGGCACACCGCGAACCTCGACTTGCTTACCAATCCACGTCCAGGTCGGGCAATAAAGAGACCTCCAGTAGCCCGTAGCAGTGCCTGTCCGCTTTTCTTCCACCCGGTAGTACATTCGCGCCCCGCTGGATTCCCTCGAAGGAGAAGCCGAGACGCTCCGCAATACGTCGGCTTGCTTCGTTACCGGCTGAATAGGTGAGACCGATTCGCCGCATTCCCAGCACGCCGAAGCCGTAGCGAACCATTGCGTTTGCAGCTTCAGTTGCGAAGCCCCGTCCTTGGGCGCTCTTGCGAACCCAATATCCCGTATCGCATTGGCGGCCTTGCCAGTCGATGTCGTGCAGTCCACACCACACCACTGCTGTGCCGGTCGCCGCCTCGACGCCAATTAGCTCGATTGCTTCACGCAGGATGAAGCTGGCCATCACATGCCGATTCCTGACCTCCAGGAGTTCGGCTGTGAACCCATCCCGATTTTCAGCCCAGCGCATCCATTTGTGCAGCTCATCCCAGCTCTCAGCGACTGCAACCGATGTGATTGCTCCGTCGCCAACCTGTTTAGGCCGGAGGAGCAGCCGGGGTGTACGGATTGGCATCGGAAGGTCAATCAATACCGGGTCTGAAGGAGCCATCGTTCCCACCATGTTAAGCGACGTTTGTCCCAGCACTCTTGCTGCCAAGCCTGGCCGCTTTGGTCGATGAGTCGCTAGAAATGCACTGGCGGGTCGTGAATCCGTATGGTCCTCCATCCGGGAGTCTCAGCGGTCCGGAATCTCGTCGAGAGCGTTATCGCCGAGACACTCATCGAGGGAAGGTCGGCATCCAGAACGCCCTGCTCGTCAACACCTCCTCAGCGATCCAAGACCGCCGAGCCCCAAATTGCACACGACACGTCCTCATGAAGATTGCGCGTAGAGCAGCGGTCGCTGTCCGCTGCTTCTCCAGAAGTAGACGAGCACGATCAGACTTGCGAGCGCCGCATACGCGCACCATACCGAGGTAAAGGCGTACTGCTTCACCGCGGCGACAACCAGGAGAATCACCAGGTTGGCGGCGCCGAAAATAACCATCGCTCTTACCTTCGAGAAAAACAGCGAGCCGCAGGTGGCAATCACATACAGGATCGCAATGATCATATGGCCCGTCCCCTGATTGGTATAAACGATGCTGTTTTGTCTGATGTAGATCTCCGTTGGATACGCGGTCAGCGCCCACAGGATATAGAGCCCGGTCGCCCCGCCGATTAAGAGGAACGGCACCATGCGCGTGCGACTCTTGCCGTTCGGTTCGAAGAGCAGCACGCCCATCGGTAACAGAAAAGGAAGAAGTCCCTGGGCATAGAGCATGTAGGCCGCGCCCATGTCGTGGGTGACGGTGGGCGGGAGTTTCCCGTCCAATCCGAGCCAGACGAATCCCTCGATGAACTGATGAATGGCGAAAAGCGAGGGGAGCGCAGCGAAGAGCAATTCGCGCCTGTGCTTGACCTTCGCTAAAGTGACGACGCCGAGTGCTCCAAGAACTCCGCTGCCAACAAAGTTGGCTGTCGCTGAAAAGCACATGACTCGTCTTCTCCAGTGCGTGGATTATACGGATCGTCGCCGATTGCGGGTGCCTGTCTCGTGACAGGTTTCAGCAGTCACCAATTTCAACGAGTGCATCATCGCCAGGGCGCTCATCGACAGAAGATCGGTGACGAGAACGCCCTGCTCGTCGACGCCTCCACAGCGATCCAAACCTCCGAACCCCCAAATGTGGAAAACTT
>PMAD01000332.1:6130-7463 GCA_003152415.1 Acidobacterium sp. | reverse complement strand
CCATTCACCTGCACCGCCAGCCGCCGCGGCGTCGAATAGCTGTGAATCTCGTGCTCCTCTTTCAGCAGCCGCTCCCGCCGCAGCAACTCCACCACGCGCTCCGTCAGCTCCGCCTCAGCCGCTGCGATCATGCGCGCCGGAATCTCTTCGAGCCCCGCTTCGAACAGAAGGTCCGCCATCGCTATCGGCCCCCCCCGCTCTGCCGTTGCGCGGCATACGCCTTCGCTACTCCCACCACCATGTTGCGAATGCGCGCCATCACCGCCACCCGCTCCGTCACCGAGATCGCCCCGCGTGCATCCAGCAGGTTGAACAGGTGCGAGCATTTCAGGCACAGCTCATACGCTGCCAAAATCGGGAACCGCCGCAGCGCCACACGCAGATCCTCATCGGCCGGAGTGCCCGTCCCATCGTGCACTACCCGGTCGTGAATCTTCTCGTGCCTCTCTGCCGATTTCTCCGCCTTAAAATTCCGGTGAAACTCGTCGAGCAGCGCCTGGCACTCCGCCTCGTACAGCCGCAGATGCTCCCACAGCTTCCCGATGTCCGCCGCCTCGAAGTTGTAAACCGAAAGCTGCAGCTCCTCCTCGAGGCGAATGTCTCCGTAGGTCACCGCGCGCCCCGTCTTCGGATCCATCGCCCACACCACGTCGTACAGCGAATCCACATCCTGCAGGAACGCCGCGATCCTCTCCAGTCCGTACGTGATCTCCCCCGAAATCGGATCGAGATCCATCCCGCCGCACTGCTGGAAGTAGGTGAACTGCGTAATCTCCAGGCCGTCCAGCATTACCTGCCAGCCCACGCCCCACGCGCCGCCCACCGGCCACTCCCAGTTGTCTTCCTCGAACTTGATGTCGTGCTCGCGCAGGCGAATCCCGATTGCCTCCAGCGACTCGAGATAAATTTCCTGGATGTCCTCCGGCGGCGGCTTCAGGATCACCTGCAGTTGCGTGTGCTTGTACAGCCGGTTCGGATTCTCTCCATAACGCCCGTCCGCCGGCCGCCGCGAAGGCTGGATGTACGCGATCGCAATCGGGTCCGGACCGAGAACACGCAAAAACGTATCCGGTGACATGGTCCCCGCACCCACTTCCACGTCATACGGCTGCGCCAGCACGCAGCCTCGCTCCGCCCAAAAGCTCTGCAGGCGAAGCAGCAGTTCCTGAAAGGTCAGCGCCTTCCGCGCGACAGGCCTGGTGGTTGCGGTCAACGGGGACACCTGAAATTTGGATAATTTGCTCTAACGATTCTATCGGCAGCGAAGCTCAAGCGCACAGCCGTAAAGGCAGCGGATCCGCTTCGCTTACGCGGCTCCTCCCAATTCGGTCTC
>PMAD01000332.1:0-6083 GCA_003152415.1 Acidobacterium sp. | reverse complement strand
CGCCGCCGGAAGCGCTCCCCCACCGGTCTCGCGTCGCCGCTCTTAAACGATTCAATCACCATGAACAGCATGGAAGGAGTTTAGCTCCGTTCCTTTGCCAGCGCGCACCCTCCCGCCAGAAACACGATGGGAAACATCATCATCGTGTAACGCTGCTCCGGATTTTCCATCGTCGCCAGCAAAATCGAGCGCAGCACAACGGTCGCCAGCAGCACTGCCTGCAGAGGCACCCGCCGCCTCACGAATCCCACCACCGCCAGCGCCAGATACCCGAGGTTCACCAGCCCCAGCCCGATCGCAATCGCGCTGTCCCGCGGATGATCGCCCACATCCCACCACCAGATGTTCAGCGGGAAACGTTCCGTGCGCGGCCAAAGCCACATATCCGCAACTCGCCACAGCGGCAGAGCTACGTAGTAATTCAAGGGCCGTTCCCGGATGCGCTCCGCCGCCAGCGCCGCGAATTGCGCATCCAGCTCCGGCGTTATCGCTTGCTCCTTGTTGTGCTCTTCGATCAGCGCTTCCGTCTCCCGGCATTGCGCTGGCGTCGAACATGCCCGCGCCGGCACATCCTCTGGATCGATCTCGCCGTTCAGATTCCAGAAGACCGTTCCCGCATCCACAAAGTTCAATGACCACGTCCGCATCCAGCGAAAGAACCCCGCCGGCACGAACTCCCCGGGATTATTCACATACCGCGGCGCCAGCGGCTGCACCGCATGAAACGTCCGGTAATTCCGAATCGTCCAGGGAACCAGCGGCAGTAGCGCCAGCGCACCGGCCAGCACCGCCAGCCGCAAGCCGCGCCCGGTTCCAGACTGCACCCTCGTATACCAAAGAATCCCCGCACAGAACGTGGCCGTCAGCAGCACTCCATCCGGCCGCAGCAGCATCCCGTATCCCATCGCCGCCGACAGCGCCAGCAGCGGCCCCAGCACTGGCTTCCCCGCTCGCACCGCCCGCACCAGTCGCGCCAGCGCCCAGATGGCCAGCGCCACACAGAAGATCGACAGGCTCTCCGTCAAGCCCGTCACCGCATACGCCGCGGTGAATGGACAGAACACCGCCAGCAACAACACTGCCCACCGGGCCCGCCGCGATACCCCTCTCCGTGCGCAATCCCACAGCAGCCAGCAACCCGCCAAATCGATCAGCGCCTGCACCACCAGCACCGCGTGCGGATGCTCCCACCCAAACACGGAGAAGAACACACCCAGGAAGAGCGGATAGCCCGGCAACCGGATCAGCGAGGGTTGAATCACGTTGCCATTGAAGAACCCATACACGCCGTGCCGGAACCAGTTGCGCGCCAGCTCTGTGTACGCCGTCGTGTCATCGTCCAGCGAGAGCGGCATCAGCAGGAAGACGATGCGATACGCAAATCCCGCCGCGAGCACGGCCGCAACCGTCCACCGCTCCCGGATGCGCGCGCCTTCCATCAACCCGCCGCCGCGTGTCTCGCCCAAGGCTGTCGCTCGAAAGAAATTCGCAGAACCGCGGCCCTCAGTCTCCCGCCGCAATCTTCTCCGTGTGCCGCGACATCCGGGCCGTCCGTTCGATCTTCTCCCAGTTGAACGGCCGTCCCTCCACCGCCCGCTTCAGCGTCCGGAACAGCACAATCGAGAAAATCTGCCGATAGCTGAACCGCTGCAGCCACACGTGAAACAGAAGCCATCCGTCGCCCTTGTTCGCCGGATGCCGCGGCTCCAGGCTAAAAGCCAGCAGCGAAGTCATGAAATCGATCAACAGGAAACCCAGGAAATACACCAGCAGCTTCTCGACCGTGGCCGCGTTGGCCGTCTCCGGATGGTAGTGTTTGTCGACCAGGAACTGAATCACGCCGAATGCGAACATGATGTCGATGAATGGCGACACCAGCGGCAGCAGAATCTGAAACACAAGGATATTCGGCAGCGCGAAGAATCCCATCGCCCGATTCGTCCTCGCCGCTCCCCGATGCTTGAACACCGCCTGCAGAATGCCGAACGACCAGCGGAACCGCTGCCGCATCAGGCTGCGCGCCGTCGCCGGCGCTTCGGTGAACGCCAGCGCATGGTCGTCGTAGATCACTTTGTAGCGGTCCTCCAGCAGACTCATACTCAGGTCCGCATCCTCGGCCACCGTATTCACCGGATAGCAGCCCGCCTTCTTCACCGCGCTCGTCCGCCACGCGCCAATCGCGCCCGGAACCACTGTCACCACGTTGAACAGATCCATCGCGCGTCGCTCGAAGTTCTGGCTCGTGATGTATTCGAGCGCCTGCCACCGCGTCCACAGGTTGATGCGGTTCCCCACCTTCGCATTCCCCGCCACCGCGCCCACTCGCTCATCGGCAAAATGGCGCACCAGTTTCGAAACAGCGTCCCGAGCGATCACGGTGTCGGCGTCGATGCCGACGTAGATTTCCTCCTCCACGTGATTCAGCCCCAGGTTCAGCGCCTCCGCCTTGCCGCCATTCAGCTTGGTCAGCACCAGCAGCCGCCCCTCCTCGATCTCCTTCGGATAGGCCTCCCGCGCCACATCGAAGGTCCGGTCCAGCGACCCGTCGTCGACTACGATCACCCGCAGGTTCGCGTAATCCGACTTCAGCACCGATCGGATCGTCCGCACGATCACCTTCTCCTCGTTGTAGGCCGGGATCAGCACTGCCACCTGCGGCTCATACACACCAGGCGGAATCCGCCGTTTGCGGATCCTGTCGATCGTCGCAAAAATACCGACCAGAATCAGGCGCGCGCTCATCAGCACGTCGCCGATAAAGAAAATGTCCACCACAAAATTGGCGAAGAACGAGAAGAAAAAGAACGCCACCCAGTCGATGCGCGCCTGCCAGCGCATCTTCGGCGAAATCGGCGGCATCACCTCTGCCGTCGTCTTGCCCATCAGCTCCGAGACCGGCACAATTTCGTAGCCCTTGGCCCGAAGCGTCGTGATCAGCAACGGCAGCGCCGCCACCGTCGCCGCGCGGTTCCCGCCCCCGTCGTGCAGCAGGATGATGCTGCCCCGCATCCACGGGTGGGTCTTCATGTCGTCCAGTTGCTGCAAAACGCTGTCCGTGATTTCCTGCGGCGATTTGTGCGGATGCTCGTTCCAGTCGTCGGTGTCGATCTTGTCCCCGATGATCGTGTAGCCCATCTGTTGGATCCGATACGCAGGCGCCGCCTCGTCATTCGTATCCGGTTCCTGATCGATCGAGTAGGGCGGCCGAAAATACAGCGGCTGAATCCCTGTCTCCGCCGCAAACAATCGCTCCGTCCAGTTCAGTTCCAGCTCCAGCTGACGCTGCGAAATTTCGCTGATGTCCGGATGCGTAAAGGTGTGATTGGCGATCTCGTGCCCCTCGCGCACGTACCGCTGCAACAATCCGATGTTGTTTTGCGCCTCCTCGCCGATCACCATGAACGCGGCCTTCACGTGGTACTGCTTCAACACATCCAGAATCTTCGGCGTCCATACCGGATCCGGCCCGTCGTCGAAGGTCAGCGCCAGCTTGTGCGGGTCGTACCCGTATTGCTCGATCGTGTAGGAGCGCGGCAGTCGAACCATGTCCTCATCGGTCACGGTGAAGTTGTCCGCATCCATCTGGATGTTTCGCTGGCCCGTCTGCGGCCGCGCCACAATGCGCAGAATGTCGCCCTCGCCCTCNNGTCACTCCATCCAGAAACCACACCTGGTGCCGCAGATGCGCGTCCTCATCGTCATACGCGAAGTGCGGATTCAGCTCGTCGCCTTCCAGATGCACGTCAGCTCCGGCGTCTTCCGCTCGCTGCCACGCATCCTGCACCGAGAGGTCGTCGACATCCACCACCCGCAGCGCGGGCTTCTTCCCTTTTTCCGGCAGCGGCACCGCCCAGTCGAAGCCGTAGTTGCCGATGCCGCAGATGATCTTCTCCTTCGGCACCAGCTTGAGCACTCGCGTCAGATTCGCCTCGAACCAGGGCTCGCTGGCCACCGGCCCTGGATCGCTGGTCTCTTCGTGCTCGTCGTAGTTCATCAGGATGACGCCGTCGCTGTTCTGGCCCAGGAGCCGCAGCGTCGCATCGTCCGCTCCCGCCTGCACGTTCACGTAGATGCGCAGGTTCTTCGCGTGAAAATCGTTGTGCAGTTCGCCGATCCACTCCGCGTACAGCTTCTCGTCCTCGTCCGGAACCATCTCGAAGTCGAGACAAATCCCGCGGTAACCAGGATTTGCGAAAAGGAACTTGTCCATCTGGACATGCAGCCGGTTCCGTGCCGCCGGATTCTCCAGCATCTTCCCGATCAAATCGCCGTTCCACGTGCCGCTCAGCGTGTTGTAGTCGTTCAGCATGGGAAAGACTTCGGTGTCTTCCTTCGCTGCCTCGATGGTCGTCTTCACTCGGTTTTCAGGATCGACGCCATGCACTCCGCCCACGGAGTCCACCACGTTGTAGAAATGCACCGGGAAAAGCGGCGTCGCCCCCACCAGGTTCCCGTCAGCCGAAACCACGTGCAGCCAGTCCGGAAACAGCATGTCGATCTGGTGGATGTGCGCCTTCAGGGTCGAGTAGCTGGCTTCGTCGTTCTCGTAGAACGCCGCCCGCAGCCCTTCGTCCTGGTTCAACACCACTTCCGACGGATGTAGTTGCGTCTTGCGCCGCGCCGGCTTGGCCGCCGCCTTTTTCGCCAACTCGGGCTGCCGTTCTTTCAGTGCCTTGATGTTCTTTTTCTGTGTCGGCAGCAGCAGTTCCGGCAGGTTCTGCTTCGTGAATACGCTGAAGGCGAACACCGCCAGCACCACCGTCAGCACCACGATCGACACGTCGGTCAGTCGCCGGAAAACCTTCCGGCGCAGCTGCCGTGGATCGTAAAAAACCTGCTTCATGGTGGCTCTTTCAATCCTACGATATTGCCAACTCGATAACCGCCTGCTGGTACCCGCTACCCGCCAGCTGTAACCAGCTTTCCGCTTGTCTTTCGCTCGCCTCTCGCTGGCTTTTCGCTCGCCTTCCGCTCACTTTCGCTAACCGCTTTTTAGCCGACCGCTTCTTAGCTGCTCTAATAGTTCCAATGCCCGCGACTCCCAAAAAGTGGTGGCTCCTCGTGCTGGCCCTCGCCGCCGGAGCCGCCCTGCGCCTCTGGTTCATCCGCGCATATCCTGAAGTCCAGGGCGACCCCCTCATCTACGGCGACATCGCGAAGAACTGGATGCTCCACGGCATCTACGGCCTGAGTAGCGGATCGCAAATCAACCCCACCCTGATCCGCCTTCCTGGCTACCCGCTCTTCCTCATCCTCTGCTTCCACCTCTTCGGCATGGAGCATTACCACGCGGTCATGTTCGCCCAGGTTGCCATCGACCTCGCCACCTGTCTCCTCATCGCCGCTCTCGCGCGCCGCATTTGGAGCACCCGCGCGGGCTGCTGGGCCCTGTGGCTCGCTGCCCTCTGCCCCTTCACCGCCAACTTCGCCGCGGTTCCTCTCACTGAAACGGTGGAGCTGTTCTTCACCGCCCTCGCCTTCTACGCTCTCGATCGCTTCCTGGACTCGCCGCGCTGGCCGTGGGCCCTGACCATGGCCGCTGCCTGGAGCTACGCCACCCTCCTGCGCCCGGACGGCTCACTGCTCGGCTTCGCGCTCTGTCCTGCCATCCTCTTCTATGGATACCGCCGCTGGGGCGCGGCCTCCATGACCCGCTGGGCCCTTGCCTGCGGCCTCCTCGCCATCCTGCCGTTCATTCCCTGGACCCTCCGCAACGAACGCACGTTTCACACCTTCCAGCCCCTCGCCCCGCGCTACGCCGTCGATCCCGGCGAAAGCACCAATCCCGGCTTCAATCGCTGGACCAAAACCGTCTGCGTCGACTTCGCCTGCACCTGGGACATCTACTGGAACGCTGACACCGACGTCATCGACATCGAATATCTGCCCGCGCGCGCCTTCGATTCCCCACAGCAATACGCCCAAACCCGCGCCCTCATCGCCGCCTACAACCGGACCACCACCCTCACGCCCCAGCTCGACGCGGCCTTTGCCGCCCTCGCCGCCGAGCGCATCCGCGCCCATCCCTTCCGCTATTACGTGGAACTCCCGCTCGCGCGCCTCGCCGACATGTGGCTCCGCCC
>PMAD01000347.1 GCA_003152415.1 Acidobacterium sp. | reverse complement strand
ACCACTTCACCGGCAAAGAACGTGACTCCGAATCAGGCAATGACTACTTCGGGGCCAGATACTACGCTTCCGTCGTCGGCAGATTCCTGATCCCTGATCCGTTGAATCCAGTGCGGTCTAGTCAGAAAGTGTTGGCGCAATTCTTGGATGATCCCCAGAACTGGAACAAATACTCCTATGGATTGAATAATCCGATCCGGTATACCGACACCTCAGGCAACTTCACAGGTAAGGATCACATTGCGATGGAAATGACTGCCCTCAAGCAGCTCGGTTACAGTGACCGGGCCGCCTCGATCGCTGCGAAGGCAGACGCCCGAATGGACAACTTCCACAATATGGCCTCTGGGGTGCCTTTTCTGCATCATTTCGTCGGCACAAGCGAAAATCCTCAACATGGCGAACAGGCGGATCACTCTGATAAAGCTACCGCAGAGGGGGCGGCGACCGAGTTTATAAACGGTAAGGAGTTGCAAGCCGCGGGGCAAGCCTTAGGGGGGAACACTACTGAGGCCCTTGAGGCGTTAGGCCAAGCAACCCACACGGCTCAGGATATCGTTCGGCATCAGTTTGAGCCTGCTGGGGATCATCCTTTGGGCGAAGCTAAAGCCACAGACGCGGAGACGAAAGCAGCCGTCGCGGCAACCCAACAAGTCGAACAGGATTTCGAAGCGACAACGGAGTTGATGGGGCACGGAATGGGCATGACAGACAGACAGATATCCGATGCAATCAATCGAGTCAAGGCTGGGCCACAAGTGTGATGTTTGAGTCTGCAAAAAAGCACCTGCCTCCTCCTCCGCTATGGTCGTTGCTCTCGGCGATGTTTGCGGGGGGCCTTCCTTTTGCGCTATGTCTGTCACAACTTGGGATAGATATCGAGTCTCCAGAACTCTTTCGCTATATCTGCATTGCTACTCCAGCACTCTTGATTCTGGCAGTATTAATAGGACTTAAATGGCGCTCGCGCTCAGCCATTCGGGAGTTCATATGCTCAGCTTGGTGGGCCTTGGCTATGTGCATCCCGATGGAAGTGTTGGTCTACATCTGGGCGTCCTGGAGTCTGCGAAGGTGGAGTTTGTTCTCTGTCTACAATTTGCCATTTCTGCTTCTTCTGTTGGTCATTTGGTCTCTCCTGCTGGCTGTCTCTGCAACGTTAATATTGTCTGCGATTCGCCTGCTCTCGCCTGGCCGTCGCTGGCGGCCTTCGTAACGGCCGCATGCTCAGCTTCCCCAAATGATTCGAGACGATATCACTTCACTCGCAAAGAACGCGATGCCGAATCCGGCAACGACTACTTCGCGGTTGACCTGACCCCTTGAATCGGTCCAAATCGGAATACGGTTTGGACGATAGGAGAATCTCCGTGTGCCGGGCGAATGTCGTCGATTTTGTAGCGGTCAGAGCACAAGCGATCCACAAGGACAACAGAGCTAGGATCGCAGCTCTGTCCATGTTCAATTCAAAGCAGTTAGTGGCTACGACTTTCAATAGGCTTCAATCAATCGTTTTATCTGCTTTGGGAGCAGAGGGTCGGGGGTTCGAATCCCTCCGCCCCGACCATTCCGAGGTTATCCTTCTTCCATGGACCTCGGCCTCCACGACAGCGTGATCGTAGTCACCGGCGGCGGCGCCGGCATCGGCCAGGCCATCTCGCGCGCCTGCCTCGACGAAGGCGCGACGGTGGTCGTCGTCAGCCGCGCCTCCGACAACGTCAAAAACTTCCTCGCCGAGATGCTCAACAGCCGGCGCAAGTGCGACTTCGTTGAAGCGCACCTCGCCGATGCGAAACAGTGCGAGCACGCCATCGACTACGTCCGCAGCCGGTACGGCCGCATGGTCGGCCTCGTCAACAATGCGGGCGCCAACGACGGCGTCGGCCTTGAATCCGGCTCTCCCGATCGCTTCGTCGAGAGCCTGCACCAGAATCTCGTCCACTATTACGCCATGGCGCACTACGCGCTGCCGATGCTCAAGGCCTCGCACGGCTCCATCGTGAACATCAGCTCCAAAGTCGCACTCACCGGNNATGACCCCGCTCTACCAGCGCTGGATTTCCACGCGCGAGAACCCCCAGCAGGCGCTCGACGAAATACGCCGCCGCATCCCCCTCGGCCATCGCTTTACCGAAGCTTCCGAGATCGCCGCCATGACCGTCTTCCTGCTCTCCCCCACGCAGAGCGGCCACACCACCGGGCAAATCATCGTTGTCGATGGCGGCTACACACACCTCGACCGTGCGCTCACCTGAGCACCGGCGCAAATCTCCTGGTCTGAAATCTGGTCGCGCGGGGACACGGTCTTTCCCTGCCACCCTCCAACGCCCTGCCTTACTGAATCATCCCGCCCATGCGGTCCAGCTCTTCGCGGACGTGCTTCAACCCGTGCATGCAGCGCTCAAATTCGCTCGACAGTTGCGCAAACAAAGGCGCCTCCTCCTTGTACTCGAACAGGTCGAACTGCGAGACGATGTAGTAGCTCTCCTTACCCGCCTGCACCATCTCTACGAAGCTCGATTCCCCGCTGTGCCGCCATAACTGCATCGACTCCGGATACATCCCGGTCGCGAACAACGCGTAGTCGCCAATGTGCCGCCGCACCTGGCGCTCTTCGTCGAAGGACGCAGCCGCGCCAAACACCGGATCCGATGCCACCACCATCTCCCGCACATCTTTCAGCGGCTTTCCTTCGGCGTCGCGGATGCGGTACAGGTTCTCCGTCGCGGTAAACTCCGTCAGCAGGTCCCCAACATAGGAGGTCAATTCCGGATTGTCGAGTCCACTGTGCCGGTGGTAGCACCCGGCAACCACTTCATGAAAAAGCTGGCGCAAAGGGTGGCGTTCGGGAATCATCGTTTTCCTCCCCGCTTCTTCGCCCCGCCGGTTTTGGAGAAAGGGATCAGCCCTGCTTCTCCGGCTCCCACCGGCTGAAGAAGCTTCTTGTGCTCTATAGATCGGCACTCTACCGCATTTGTCGCGCCAAACAAGGCCCTTTCGTTGTACATTTCCCGAACTTTCTGGCAGTCCCGCCATTCGACTGCGACCCACCTCCGTTATCCCCATGGGTGCTCAACCCTGATTACCTTCTTGACAGTCCCGGCGAACGGTACTACGGTTCGCTTAACCACCCCGTAATGAACATCTGCGTCACGGTTGAAGTTACTTCCTGCCCCACGGGTGACACTTGCTGAAGAACTGGCTTGCTCGGTCGGTCGGTGATTCGTTCCGTGACCGGCGCCCCTGCGGTGTTTTCCTGCAATGGACGACGCTGCTTGCCGTCCTCTCCCTCGCCTGGCTGCCATTGGCCCGTGGCCAGGAACCTGCTCCTCCCTCACCGGCAGCCCCCGCCGTTTCCGTCGACTCCCTCGTCGCAAACAAGCCCGTCCCCGTGAAGCAGCCGCCGGAACGCGAAATTGCCTTCGAAGGTCTCGACTCCTACGGCAACTACCGCCTCTTCGCCGGCGGCGCGAATTCCCACCTCTACTCCGGCGGCATCGAGTACGACCGCCATTCCTGGGACTACTTCCTGGGCGCGCAGATGGACTACGTTGCCGAAGTTCTGCCGGTCATGCTCCTCAATGAACCCGCAAAAACCGACCTGTGGGGCGATACGACGGGTCCCGGCCGCAAAACTCTCTACGGCGTGGGCGTCTCTCCCATCGGCTTGCGCATGGAATGGCGCAGCAACAAGAGCCTGAAACCGTTTCTCCTGTTCAAGGGGGGAATCCTCGCTTTCAATCAGAAAGCGCTCTCCCCCTCGGCCACCTATGAGAACTTCACTCTTCAGGAGTCCCTGGGGCTTTTGGTGAAGGCTTCGCCGCGTTACGACCTGCGCCTGGGACTGTGGGGCGATTTTCATTTCTCCAATGGCTTCATGACCCCGTCCAACCCCGGCCTCGACGTCATGAACGCGACCGTCGCCTTGAGCTACCACCTCGGCAAGCCGCGCCCCGAGTAAGTTCGCAGGCCCCAAAACCAACGCGCGTCCTGGGATTCACATCCTGATCGTCAGAATCGCCTATCCTCTTCCCAGGAGAGGACGATGCCCAAACATACCGCCCCTGCACTCAAGCCCAAAAAGCATCCAAGGAAGCCAGCCCATCCGGCCGCCGCTCCAGGCGATCCCGTCTTCGCGCAGCCCTCGCCGTCACCCGACCCGACCGGCTTCAAAAACCCCGTCACCGATCAGAACGAGACGGAAATCGCCTCAGTCGAGCCCGTACCGCAGCCGGCCACCAATGCCGTCGAGCCCGTCCTGACCCTCCAGCAGGTCTATGGCAGCCAGGGAGCGGCGAAGACCCAGGCCATCACCGCCTCCGGCCAGATCGTCTTCCACTGCGTCGGCGACACGGGCAGCGTCAAGGGCCCCAATACCCAGGATCTCGTCTCCGACAAGATGGTCTCCGACTTTAGCGAAGCCAGCCCTGCCGACGTGCCCTCGTTCTTCTACCATCTCGGAGACGTCGTCTACTACTTCGGCGAAGCAACGTATTACTACGACCAGTTCTACGAACCCTTCCGCAGCTATCCCGCGCCCATCATCGCGATTCCCGGCAATCACGACGGCGTCGTCTGGCCCGGCGACCCCGAGACCACGCTCGAAGCTTTCCTGCGCAATTTCTGCGCCTCGTCGGCTGCACCATCACCCGACGCCGGCGGCCTCGTTCGCACCACCATGATCCAGCCCGCGGTCTATTTCACCCTCCAGGCACCCTTCGTCCGCATCTTCGGCCTCTACAGCAACGTGCTCGAAGATCCCGGCGTCATCTCCGATCAGAACGGGACCTATCCCACGCTCGACCAGCGCCAGATTGCTTTTCTCACTGCCGCTCTCAAGCGCGTCAAGAGCGACAAGTTCACCGGAGCCGTGATCGTCGCCGTGCATCATCCGCCCTTCACCGGCGGCACCACCCACGGCGGCAGCCCCGACATGCTGGCCGATATCGACACCGCCTGCACCGCCGCCGGCGTCTGGCCGCACGCCGTCTTCGCCGGCCACGCGCACAACTACCAGCGCTACACCCGCACCATCAACGGCCTTTCGATTCCCTACATCGTCGCCGGCTGCGGCGGCCACTCGCCACTGGAAGCGATGCGCGGCGCCTTCCGCACGCCCTACCCCGTCGACAGCACGCTGACGCTCGAAAGCTACGACGGCACGGACTACGGCTATCTCCGCGTCATTGTCAACGCCACAACGTTAACCATCGAGTTCCATCCGCAGAGCGACGGCGGCACCACCAAAACTCCGGACGACGTCGTCACCATAACACTGGCGACTCACACGATCAGCTGACGACTTACTAGCTACCGGCTACAGACTACTGGCTACCGGCTGCCCTACGGATGCAGATCGGTCTTCGACAGCATCACCAGGAACTGCCGTTGCGTCCGTTGGTCGATGGCCTCCGCCAGCAGCTTCCCGTCGCGATCGAAAAGAAACGTTCTCGGAATTCCCTGAATATGGAATTGCTGAAAGACTTTCCCTCCCACATCGATCAGGATGGGCGGATGATAATTCCATGCGCTCGTGTAGGAAGCAACCTTGAACCCTTCCTCGTTCGTGATCGACAGCACCACCAGGCCCTGCGACTGAAACCGCGTATAGAAGAAGTCGAGATTGGGCATCTCCAGCTTGCACGGTCCGCATCACGTCGCCCAGAAGTTCACCATCACGATCTTGCCCCGCAGTTCAGACAGCGTCCATTTCTTTCCGCGAAGATCCTTCAGCGTAAAATCCGCCTTCGCAATTTCGGTTTCCTCGTCCACCAGGGTCTGTTGCGCTTTCGCGTAGAGCGGATTGTTCAGTTCCTCCGCCGCGCCCTCGTAGCGCACAAGGTTGGCGAGGTCCACATAGGGCATCGGTGTCTCGCCCTTCTTTGAAGGAACGGGCGTCTCAGAGACAGCTTGTCGCAGCGTGTCGGCGACCGCCTGAACCGTCCCCTGCCCCTGGTCACCTTCCGTCACCAGATGAGCCAGCTCATCGGCCACTTTGACTTTCTCCGGACCCGGAGGCAGCGCCCGGATATCGGCAGCTAACTGAACGGTAGCCCCGGGCCTCTGCGCGTCGGAAAGAGAGCGCAGGTTCTGCATACGGCCCACAATTTTGGATTCGTTGTCAGCGTGAAGAAGGTATGGAGTCGTGAAGAGCACTGCCGCGCAGAGCAGCGCACGCTGGAAAAAAGACATGAGAGCCTCGCAGTCCGGGAGAGCGGCTATCATGATACCGCTGCTTTTATCGTCTGGTTAGATTACTAGCGATAGCCCTTGCTGCGGAACCGCGACACCGCAACATAAAACGTATTCGCGTCCGTTCCCGGATTGTGCTCGCTGATGTTTGCATTGGAGAGATGCTGGTACCGGTAGCCAAGGCTCCAGTCCTGGCGCGCCTTGCGGAAGATATGCAGGCCGCAGCCGAAGTCGATGCTGTACATCCACTGCGATCCTTCCGGCGACAGCACGCGCTGATCGTAATAGACGAAGCCCCCGTTGGTGCTCAGGAAAGGCTGGATTCGTTTTGCCGGCAGAAAATCCGTCTCGAATCCGACCGGGCTGACCCCGCTGCCGTAGGCCCGCGTGCGCAGATACTGGGCTTCTGGCTGCGCCTGGGTCGGAACCGCCCCCGGCGTCGGCCAGTCCAGCATCGCCAGCGCGGTCATCTCAGGTGCATAGCGCAGCGTCCAGCTGTCGTGCGGGCTGATCAGGTAGGTGTATCGCACATCGATGGGCATATATTTCACGTCGCCCGCGTAGCCCCAGAGATGTCCGCTCATCAGCGAGAGTCCCCACCACGCTCCAAACTCATGCTCGCCTCCCGGACGCGGCCATACCGGTAGTTCCCCGGCCGAGCTCGGGCTGCGGATCACGGGCGAAACTCCCGGGACCACCGAAGACACCGTGTTCGCTTCACCCTCAGCCCCGCTCGTGCTTCCGCTCCGCCCAAACTCCGCCTTCTCGAAGCGCACCTCGTTCTCGCCCGCAGGATCGGTCCAGAACGACTTCGCCTTGACCTCCCGATCGTCCCGATACCATGGCGCCCGGAAGCGCAGAATATTTGCTGTCGCATGCGCCGGCTCCAGAAAACTCAGCCCCAGCATCGCGAAAGGATTGCGGCCGTCGCCTTCCACGGGAGCGACGACGTGCTTGTCCAGCGCGTCCTCCCCCATCGTCCACAGCGCCCCGCCCACTGGCGTAGTCACCAGCGTCACCCAGCCAGTCCCATTGCTTTCGTGCGTCCCATTCGCATTCGGCTGGTTGTGGTCGCCGTTGTGCCCAATCGAGGCTTCTCCTGCCGGGCCCAGCTTCCACCAGAAGCTGTACGCAGTCGAAAACGCCCCGGCTCGCAGAATGCGCCGCCAGTAAGGCCAGCTGTTCGACTGCACCACCGTCATGCTCTTCGGGTCGTTCTGGATCCAGAGATCGTTGGTGATCGCCCCCATCATCGGATGCCCCACATAATCGTCGAGGAACGGGTTGTAGTCATCCCAACGATCCCAGCTCCAGTCGGCTGCGGAATTGATGTAGCGATCCCACCAGTCGCCTTGCGTTGTCTCCTCCCGATACCAATAGCCGGTGTACAGATTGCCCGCATCCTCAAAGGCGTTGAACAGTGTCGTCGAGAGAATCAGCTGGTGCCAGTGAACCCGGCATTTCCGCGAATGCGTCGTGTCCAGCGAGCAATCCTCTGGCGGCATTCGATCGGGTGGCGTGCTCACCACAACTACGCTTGTGGACTCGGCCTTCGCCCCGTCTGCCAGGGACGACGCGGGAACCGGCGCGTCCGGAAGCGCTGCCAGCGTCTCAGGCGCCAGGGGACCAGCGTCCTGCGCAAACGAGAACTGCCCCAATAGAAGCGGAGACATCAGCAGGAGCAGCTTAAACATAATCGTCGCCCCGTCTCTGCTCGAAGAGACAGAGGTGCGGGCAGCCTGAACCGCCGAGGGGGGCGACGGAAATAACCTGATTTCTCGCAAGCAATTAGCCAATGATGACCCGGACCTGGGAAACGGAGCGAAAAACGCACCGGAAATCCGATCATGTCAAGCCTGCAACTCTTCAGTCAAGCTCCTCGCGGCGTTTTGCCGATACTCGATCCGAATCTGCCAGGGGCCAGCCTCAGGAAATTGAACAGGCAGCCCGGTAAGGCTGCCTGTGGTAACCCGATCATAGAAGGCTTTCAGTGCGCGCCCACCGGCTTCGGAGCTCCCGCTTCGAGCTCGCTCAGCCGCTTCGCCAATAGCTGCTCCAGCTGTTCCAGCGCCTTGCTGAACCCCTCGATCCCTTCCTTCAGCTTGTCGTGCGCCATGCGATCGGCCGCGTGCATCTTGTCAAAGGTCGCCTTGTCCATGGTCAGCTTCTCGATCTGCATCGACAGCGCCTTCGCCGGATCGAGCTTCCGTTCCAGCGTGCCCTCGGTCGCATCCAGTTCCTCGAGATAATGCGGCGAAATCGTCAGCAGATCGCAACCCGCCAGCTCGATAATCTCGCCCGTGTTGCGGAAGCTCGCTCCCATCACCTGCGTCTTGTATCCGTACTTCTTCAGGTAGTCGTAGATCTTCGTTACCGACTGCACGCCTGGATCGTCCGCGCCCTGGTAGTCCTTGCCCGTGTCCTTCTTGTACCAGTCCAGAATCCGACCCACGAAGGGCGAAATCAGCGTAACGCCCGCATCCGCGCATGCAATCGCCTGATGAATCCCGAACAGCAGCGTCAGATTGCAGTGGATTCCTTCCTTCTCCAGCTTCTCCGCGGCGCGAATTCCTTCCCATGTCGACGCAATCTTGATCAGCACCCGCTGCCGCGACACGCCCGCGCTCTCGTACTTCTGGATGATCGAGTGCGCCTGCTCAATCGTCCCCTCGGTGTCGTAGGACTTGCGCGCATCCACTTCGGTCGAAACCCGCCCGGGGATGATCTGCAGAATCTTCTTGCCAAAGGCCACCGCCAGGTTCTCAAACGCCAGCTTCGAGACCTTCGCGTCCTCGGCATCCTCGCCCAGCTGCTTCTTCGCGTCCAGCAGCACGCCATCGACAATCTTGCCGTACTGCGGCAATTGCGCCGCCGCGGTCAGCAGTGACGGATTCGTCGTCGCATCCTGCGGTTTTACCTTTTCAATCGCCTCAATGTCGCCCGTGTCGGCGACCACCGTCGTCATCGTGCGGAGCTGTGCCAGCAATGTCTTCGCCATTCCATCCCTCCCGCCTGTCTCTCGATTATCCGGCATTTCACGCACAACGCGAAAATGCCGCCGAGGAATCTCTGCAAAATTCCGGTAAACGCTCTCTGTCGATTGGATGCCACCCACTGGCCGCCGGCTGCAAGCAGCAGGCTGCAAGCTGTTTTTCTGAACGCTGATCGCTGAACGCTGAACGCTGTCTTTAAGCCACCGGATTCCCCAAAGTCCCAATCCCCTCCACTATCACCTCGACCCGGTCTCCCTGCTGCATCGGCGCTACTCCCGCAGGCGTGCCCGTGGGAATCACGTCCCCCGGCAACAGCGTCATCGCTGCCGTAATGTGCCGCAGCAGCGCTGCGATTCCGAAAATCAGATCGCTCGTGGTTCCGTGTTGCTTCACCTCGCCATTCAGCCTGGTTTCGACGGTCAGCCCCGCATCCGGATCAATCTCGTCCGTCACGAGCGGCCCCATCGGGCAAAACGTGTCGAATCCCTTCGCCCGCGACCACTGCCCGTCCGATTTCTGCAGATCCCGCGCTGTCACGTCATTCACAATCGTGTAGCCGCGAATGTACCGCCGCACATCTTCATCGGGCCAGATGCGCGTCGCCTTCCTCCCGATCACCACCGCCAGCTCGCCCTCGAAATCCACACGCTGCGAAAGCGCCGGAATCCGAATTGCCTCCTCGGCCGCGATCACCGCCGAAGGCGCTTTCAAAAACAGCAGCGGCTCCTTTGGAACCTCGTTACCCAACTCCGCCGCATGCTCCCGATAATTCCTCCCGATACACACAATCTTCGACGGAACCACCGGGGCCAGCAGCTTGACCGTCCCCATCGGCACCGGCTCAAACCGCCCCGGAGAAAGCTTCGTCCACGGATCCTCCTCGAACGGCGGCAACAGCCGCTCGATCCAAAGTGTCCCCGCCCGATCCACCACTTCGCCATACTGCGGACCCGCATCCGTTTCAAACCGGCAATATTTCACAGACTCTCCCAAACGAAGAATTTATCCGAAGCCAGCCAACCTTTCAGGAGGTGACGCCGTTGCTGAACGCTGAACGCTGAACGCTGTCTCCTACTGCGGTATCTCCTCCTCCACTTCGCCCGACCACGCGCTTTCGTTGCCATCCTGATCCACCGCGCTCACCGCATACGCGTAGCGATGCCCCGCCACCACCGTCGTATCTCCAAACGACGGCGGCACCACCAGAGCCTTCCCAGAAATCCGCTCCATCGCCGTCCCCGCGGTCACATCCCGCCGGTACACCACATAGCCTGCCAGATCGGCCTCCGTGTCCGGCGTCCACGACAGGTCGATGGCCCGTGCCTGCGCGTCAGCCACGGCTGCCACTCCCGCCGGAACCGCTGGCGGAAACACATCCTTCGCATCAATCGTCGCCATCGGCGACGGCAACCCCGCAATCTCCGCCGCGTGCTTGCCGATCTCCACCTTCAGCACCCGCTCCACCCAATACTTCCATGCATGATCGAGCACGGCATCGTGATCCAGTGCCATGCCCGGATCCGCCTTGTCCAAATCCACTTCCAGCACCTGCTGCTCCGGTGGAGGAGCCCCGTTCGCCTCATGCGGCTTCTCGGCAGCCGGTCCTGGCACCCCCGCCCTGCTCACTAAAGTCCGATGAATCCGCAGCACCATCTGCGCCTGCGGAGCCGCCCCGTCCCAGTGCAGGACGACGCCCGCTCCACGCGCCTCCAGGCGAAGCCCCGTCACGCCCGCCGGAGCTGCACCCGTCGCGACCCAAGCCGCATTCGACGGCCCCGCCGTCTTCCCCGCATGGTTTTGCAGTTCAACAAAGAAAGCCACAGTCTGCGGCGCCCCCGCAACCAACTCCGCGGGCATCTTCACCGCAAATTCTGCAGACTTCTCCGCCGGAAACATCCCGTCCCCCGCGGCCCGGCAGGGATCCAGCCCCATCTTCGGCGCCGGCTTCTGTGTCTTCCCAGCCCCCGCAGCCGCAGGCTTCTCCGCCGCGGACGCTTCGCTCTCCCAGCAAAAATGCGCTCGCTGATCCCCCTTCAGCACTACCTTGTCGGTTGTCTCTTTGGGCATCGTCCAGTGCAGGTGAACCTCATCCCCCACGCGTGTCGCGGTCAGATCCTTCACCGGCTCGGGCAGCCACAGCGTGGGCGGTTGCGGATTCGACGCCAGCCCGCATCCTGCCAGCAGAACCAGCCATCCCGACGCGGCTGCAGCCCACGCAGCCCGGGGTCCCCAACTCCCTCGTCTTCTGAGTCGAGGGGTGGTCGATGCCATCTTCATCGCTTTTCAGCGTAGCAGAGCCCTGAATGCCGTCCCGATCTCCTCGTCTTCAAACCGGAAGCCCGCGCCGGCCAACCTCTGCGGCAATACTCGCTGCGAAGCCAGCATTGTCTCATCCGCCATCTCGCCAAAAATCATCCGCAGCATGCCCGCTGGTACCGGCAGCAGCGCAGGCCGATGAACCGCCGCAGCCAGCGCCATGACAAACGTCGCGTTCGTCACCGGGTTCGGCGCCGTCAGATTGAACGCCCCCGCCAGCTCCTCGCGTTCCATCAGAAACATCGCAGCCCGCACCAGATCGCGCACGCTGATCCAGCTCATCCATTGCCGGCCCGACCCCAACCGTCCACCCAGTCCCAACCGAAATGCCGGCAGCATTTTCCCCAGCGCGCCGCCCTTGCGGCTCAGCACCACGCCAAGGCGCAGGTGCACCACGCGGATTCCCAGCGCGCACGCATTCTTCGCGGCCGCCTCCCACGCCGTGCAGGTATCCGCCAGAAAACCCGTCCCCTCCGGGCTTTCCTCAGTGAGCACTTCGTCGCCGCAATCCCCGTAGATTCCCACCGCCGACGCGCAAAGCAACACGCGTGGCCGACGCCGCACCTGCGCCAGCGATTCGCACAGCATCCGCGTACTCGTCACCCGGCTTTCGACGATTTCCCGGCGATACTCCTCCGTCCACCGGCGTGCGACGTTCGCCCCGCTTAGATGAACGACCGCGTCGAAACCTTCCAGCTCCACAGCATGTACAGTTGCTTCTGGTTTAGCTGGATTCCAGTAGACCGCGCCCGGGCCCACGAGGCGATGCCTGCGGACCAGCGCCGTCACTTCCATTCCCTGCTCCCGAGCCGCGCCGCGCAAAGCCGACCCAATCAGCCCGGATGACCCACTTAGCAGGATGCGTCGTAGTGGCTTAACCATTCCCACTTTCCCTGGGGGATCACACGGTATTAAACCCTGTTTGCCTCGCCGCAACAACAAAAGACAGAATTGGGAGTATCCGCCGTGGCGCGCCGGCCCTGGAAAAACCTCGCCGGTTGGCCACCGCGCCCCCTATTCACGCCATCAAACCTTCTTGTGATTTGGGAAACACTCTGTTAGTTTCACTCATCGCAATAAATCGCCACCGACGACTGGGCCACGCTATGGAAAATAAGCTCGAACCAACCGCGCCCCATTTTGATTCCCCGCCCGCCGCTGCTCCCTCGGCCGAGGCCTTCATCGCAGAAAAACGGATCGGCGAAAGAATCCGCCGCCTGCGCCTCAAGCGCTCCATGGGCCTGGTCGAGCTCGGACGCCATACCGGCCTCTCCGCCAGCTTCCTCTCTCAGCTCGAAACCGGACGCGTCGTCCCCACTCTGCGTAACCTGGCCCGCGTCGCCATGGTCTTCGGCCGCGATCTCTCCTATTTCTTCGAACCCGAACCGCATCCCCTCTTCCGCGTGCATCGCCGCTCTGAGCGCGTCCGCCTGCCGCAGTCCGGCGTCGAAGACCCCACCTACTACTTCGAGAGTCTGGCCTACATGGTGCCCGACCGCCAGCTCGACCCGTATTTCGCTGAGTTCGTGCCCGTCAGAAAAGGCGTCGAAGTCCGGCCGCACGTCCACCCTGGCTACGAGTTCCTCTACCTTCTGCAGGGAGACCTCGAGATTCGCCACGGCGACCGCACCCACTCCCTCGAGGCCGGCGACAGCGTCTATTTCGACGCAGCCACGCCCCACGCCTACCGATGCGCTGGATCGGCTCCTGCCGTTGCTCTCATTGTCACCATGCATCAGATGACGCCGCTGCCCGCTGCGGGCCCGCGCGCGGTGGCGACACCNNCCGTAGGCTCGCCCTGCTCCTGGCGTGCCGAGGTCCGTGGCACCGTGAAGTAGAACGTGCTTCCCCTGCCCACGATGCTTTCCGCCCAGATGCGTCCGCCATGTTGCCGCACGATATTGCGGCAGATGGCCAGTCCCAGCCCGGTTCCCCCCATGTCGCGCGAATCCGACGCGTCCACCTGCTGGAAGCGCTCGAAGATGATCTCCAGCTTTTCCGGTGGAACCCCGCGCCCTCGGTCCGAAACCGAGATAATCGCCTCGGTTGCGCTTTGTGTACGCGCCCGCAGCGTGATCTCGCTGCCCGCCGGCGAAAACTTGATCGCGTTGCTGATCAGGTTTCCCAGCGTCTGCAGGATGCGGTCCTCGTCCACCCACAAAGTCAGCGGTCCCGCATCGATCAGGAAACCAATGCCCGCCTTCTGCGCGCTCGGATGCTGCAAATCCGTCGCCCGCCGCAGCAGATCCTTGGCCTCCACTTCCTGGAACCGCATCGGCAGCCGTCCCGCGCCCATGCGCTCGAAATCCAGAATGTCGT
>PMAD01000115.1 GCA_003152415.1 Acidobacterium sp. | reverse complement strand
CGATGTGATTTGAACCACGGGCTGGCCAATGGATTGCCCGTGAGACAACAGGATGAACATCGCTGCGACGGCGAATAATTTGAGAGCTCCGCGAAACGCCTGGGAGCGCCGGCAAGATGCCGGCACTCCCGGTGAGTTTCGCAAAAGTTTCATTGTGGTTTCCAACGCCGGGCACCTTCCTTGCCTGTTGCCCCGAACTACACACTCCGGTTCCCACGCCTATGTTCGCTGGTCAAGATTCTCACGAGTTTTCCTCCCCAAGGCCGCAGCCGGTCGCGCCGCCGCCAACGGCTGCGCCGTACTCCGCGCGGTCGCGCCGCCGCGAGGAAGGTTGCGGACGGTGATTTCCTGGCGGCTTCGCTGGGCGTCGTTGCCGCTACCGGCCGCGGACGCGACCGCCACGGCCTTGGTCTTGCGCAAGCGCACCGGGCGGCCGCTCAAGTCAATGACCAGCGGGCTCATTTTCAGTTTCGCCGCCCGGTCCAGCACCGCGTCGCCATCCCGCGTGATCAGGAGGATGTCCGAATGCGCGATCAACTCGTCCAAGCTCCCCACCAGCCGCTTGGAAAGGTGAGGAATTCGTTTCTCGATATAATCCCGGTTCGCCCCGCTGATCCGCGAGGTTTCGATGGCGGCATCGTGAATTTTCAAATCGTAGCCCTTGCCGATCAAATGCTCGGCAATCAGGACGATGGGGCTTTCCCGCAGGTCGTCGGTGCCGGACTTGAACGCCAGGCCGTTCAGCCCGACGCGGCGCAAGCCGTTGTCGGGAATCAGCGCGATGGATCGTTTCAAGTGAGCGTCGTTGCTCGGCAAAATGGACCGGAGCAGCGGCAGGTCCACGTTTTTGCTGCCGGCCAGGTGCAGGAGCATGCGCAGATCCTTGGGAAGACATGAACCGCCAAACGCCAGGCCCGGACGCAGGTAGGCCGGCGAGATGTTCAGCTTCTGGTCTTGAATCAGTTGGTTCATGAGGGACGCTCCGTCCACGGCCACGCTGCGGCACAAGCCGGCAATCTCGTTGGCAAACACCACCTTGAGCGCGTGGAAGGCGTTGCAAGTGGCTTTGAGCATTTCGGCTTCCCGAAAGGGCATCCAATGAAGTTTGTCGGTCGTGCCCCCAAACAGAGCGGCCACCACCGGTTCGTTCCCGTCCGCTCTCCCGCTGGCGCTGCCGACCACCACAAACGGCGGGTCGTAATAGTCGGCAATGGCCGTCCCTTCGCGCAGAAACTCGGGCACGACGACCAGGTCGCTGTCCAGGAGCGAGGTGTGGGGGTTGTCGGGGTGCAACGCGGGCATGATGACGTTTTCGCACGTCCCGGCCGGCACCGTGCTGCGCAGGATGACGACATGGCGGTCGGGCTTTTCCGCCGCGATGCGACCGATGGTGCGGGCCGTCTGTGCCACCGCCGTTAGGTCCATGCTCCCGTCGACGGCGGTGGGGGTGCCGACGCAAATGATGGAAACCTCGGTGTTCAACACGGCGGCGTGGCTGTCGGTGGTGTCGCCCAAGGACGTGGTGGGTCTCAAAGTTTNNAGCCTTCCGGATTGGCAGGTTTGGGCGACGAGTTTATCCAGTCCGGTTTCGATCACGGTCGGCAGGCCGGAGGCGAGCCGTTCGACTTTGTCGGCGACGAGGTCCACGCCGACCACGTCATGGCCGTCCTTGGCCAACGCGGCGGCGCTGACGCAACCGACATATCCGAGTCCGAAGATGCTTACTTTCATAATTTGATTTTTAGTTGATGGTTGGAGTTGCTGGGGTTGTTTTGAAATTCATCGGACCGTTCGAGACCGGCGGCGGGGGATCGCGGACAATTTCGCCGAGGACGACGCGCTGCGACGCGTCCGCAGCCGGTGCCGTANNCGTCAAACCGGGTTGGAGCCGGACTGATGGGTTCATCACCGCGATGCGAATGGGCACCATGGCGTCGAAGATGAAAAGCGAGTGCAGTGTGTCGGGGACCGATTTCGCCTGCGGGTCCGCCGTCGCCGCCAGTGCCGTGTCGGTGAGCACGCCGATCTCTTCCACCTGCCCTTGCAATTTAATTTTCGGGAACGCCGAGAGGGTCACGTCCACCGGGCTGCCGACCGTGATTCGGCTCAGGGTTTTCTCGTCCACCCAGGCCTCGACCCACGGCGCCCCCAGCCAGAGCGATATCAGCGGCTCGCCGACTTTCGCTGAGCCGCCCGGTTGCACGTCGCGGTCAATCACCCAGCCGTCGGCCGGGCAGCAGATCACCGTGGTGGCCAGATCGGCGTGTTCCTTGGCCAGTTGCTGGCGGGCCACGTCCACGTCCGACGTGAAAACGGCCAGCCCGGCTTCCCGGACCTTCAGGCCCTCCAGTTGCGCGCGGGCCAGTTGGCAAGCTGCTTCCGCGGCGCTCAACCCGCCCTGCGCCACCGTGACCTGGGCGCGCGCGCTGTCGCGCTCCCAAGTGGCGGTGTCCAAATCGCTCTGCGAGCCGATGCCCGACTTGAGCAGGGTGGAGACGCGGTTATAATCTTGCTCCCACCGGTTTTGCGCGGCGATGGCAGATTGCAAGGCTCCAGTCGCGGTCGTGCAATCGCTTTGGGCGTGTTCTATTTCCAGGGTCAGTTCCCGGNNAGAACGTATTGGTCGTCTTCCAGCCGGACAAGCACCTGGCCCGCAGCGACCCGTTGCCCCACCTGGACTTCCACCGTCTTGACCTGCCCATCCAGGCGCGTGCCGATTTTATACACCATCCCTTGCACCGTCGCGTTGTGGGTGACGGTGTGTTGCCAGCGGTAGTAACCCCACGAAGAACCGAGCGCCAAGATGAAGACCGACGCCAGCGCGACCAGGCTGAGCACCACCAGCCGCGTCCACCGCTTGTGGGGNNTCGGCGGGCGGCAATGGATGGCTTGAGCTGGGGCGGTCTGGTATTGCTGGGTTCATGGCGGCAAAAGGCATTCGGATGGTTTCTCACTTCAGGGTTGCTTCCATGCCGGACACTTCCCTCGCCGGCGGACTGGTTTGAAGCCGCGGCAAGGGCCCTGATTGCTGCGGTCCCGAGTTGCCGCGGAGAAACAGCGACGACTCCTGCCAGATCGGGAGAAATCTNNCAGAGCGATGACCACGCAGGTGAAGACGAAGAGATAATGCGCGACCGCGGTTCGCGCATGGTAAAACGCGCCGGCTTTGGTGGTGTCGAGCTTGCGCGCGCCGCGATTGAGCCAGGCCTGTTTCGCTGGATGGAACAAAATCCAGATTTTGTTGAGCGAGATGGTCCAGTCCGAAAGCACCTGCAGCGGCGGATAAAACGCCGAGAACCGTCGCCCATGCCGCCAAGCGACGGCAGCGTGCGCCACGCGCGAGCACAGCACCCAAAGCAAATAACCGGCCGTGATTTCCAAATGCCCGTTCCACGCCGCGAGCAGGGCGAAAAACGGTCCGACCAGCACCGTCCCGATGGCGACGCGTTGATCCAGGAGGCTGTACCAGCAGAACCAGCCCAGCTTGCGGTGCCCCAGTTTGAAGGCCCGCCAACTGTGGCGCAGGCTGTTGCCCGACCAGCGGCGGATGTTGGCCAGCGCCCGGTGCAGGGCCGAGCCGGACACCACCTCCAGCGTCGTGACCATGGCGTCGGGCACATAAAGCATCCGGCAACCGTGCGCCGCCAGCCAATACCACGTGCTCTTGTCGTCACCGCTGAGCATGTCGAACGCGCCCCAGAACCAGTGGTTGATGGTGTCGCGCTCGATTTGGGCTAAAAAAGTGGGATCGGCGGCGACCGACCCGCGAAAGACGGAAAACCGGCCCGTCAGGCAAAGCAGTTTGCCGGACAAGGCGACCGAACACATCATACGGTGCCGCAGACCGAACCGGAGGGACATCCATTCGGCAAACCAGCGCGGTCCGCTGGCCCAGCCGTTTTCGTTGGTGGTCACTCCCGCCACGTCCGGTTGCAGCCGGAAAATTGGCAGCACCTTGTTCAACAGACCCGGCTGCAACATCGTGTCGCCGTCCATGAAGACCACCACACTGTCGGGGCGCGGCTGGCCGGCGTTGATTTCCCGGAGCGCGGTCGCGATGGCCGGCCGCTTGCCGTTGTCGTCCCGCAACAACACCAGTTCCGGCGGCCAGGCCCGGGGATTGGCCCCCGCCAACGACCCGCAACACTCCGAGGCGATGGCGCGAATGACCTGGTCGTCCTCATCGCAACCAGTGGCCACCACCACCCGGGGCGGGCGAAGCAATCCGTCCACGGACGCCAGTTCACGA
>PMAD01000185.1 GCA_003152415.1 Acidobacterium sp. | reverse complement strand
AGCCGAACATCATGCCCTGATCGCCGGCGCCGCCGGTGTCCACACCCATGGCGATGTCGCCGGACTGCTTGTTGATGGTGGAGATCACGGCGCAGGTGTTGGAGTCGAACCCGTAAACCGCGTTGTCGTAGCCGATGGCGGAGACGACGCCGCGGACCAGCGCCTGGAAGTCGACATAGGCGCGTGTGGTAATTTCGCCGGCAATGACGACGAGACCAGTCGCAGTAAGGGTCTCGCAGGCAACGCGGCTGTAGGGGTCCTGCTCGAGGCAGGCGTCAAGAATGGCGTCAGAGACCTGGTCGGCGATTTTGTCGGGATGGCCTTCGGTGACGGATTCCGAGGTAAAGAGAAACTTTTCGGGTGCTGACAAGTATTTCCTCCGAGGGATGCGGATTGCCACGCGCGATGGGGCGGCAGAATCCGGTGGGATTGCTGGCTCTATGGTACCAGGGCGGAAGGCGTGGGGCAAAGGGTTGCACCCAAGGGGGGAACCAGGGCGGCCAAACAGTGAAATGCGGGGTTGGAACGGACCAGCGCGGCGGCCGAGCTGCTGGGGGGAACACCGGCGAACCGGGAATCGAGACCGCGCGGCGTAGAATCCGGTCACGAATCCTTATGGGCGAAAAAACTCCTCAGAATCTAAAGAACCACGCACGGACCGATGCGTGGTTTATGGTCCTTGGGCTGATTGTGCTGATCAACCTGATCGTCGCGATTGTCAGCCTGGTTCATGTGCGCAACTTCCATCATGTCTGGGTGCTGATTTTGTCGCTGGCGCTGATTATTCTCTGGCTGCGCGTGCGGGGGTATCCGCTGAGGGTGCAGGATCGGGTGATCCGGCTGGAGGAGCGGTTGCGGCTGCAGCTGCTGGCGCCACCGGAGTGGCAGGGGCAGATCCAGCGGCTGAGCGAGGATCAGCTGATTGGGTTACGGTTTGCGGGGGACGATGAAGTCGTAGCTCTGGCCCGGCAAGCCCTCGAAGAGAATCTGAACCGCAAGCAGATCAAGGAGCGCATCCGGAACCGGCGCGCCGATACATGGCGGGTGTGACGCCGTGGGGCCTGCTGCCGACGAGCAAGGCTGTGACCACCGTCGGCGAGATCCCTACTGCGGTTTTGCCGGCGTTTGCGGGGCGGGGGTCTGCGCAGGCGGCTGGGTTTGCGAAGGCGGCGTTTGTCCGGATGGCTGCTTTTGCGGATTGCCGGTGATGTCCTGACCCTGATAGATGACGCGGATGCTGGTGTGGAATTCGTGGTAGTTGGTGTATTTCAGCGTCTCGCGCATGTGGACGTCCTGGCTCAGGTAGCCGTGTCCTGCGGAGAAATGAAGGACGCCATCGCCGTGGGTGTAGACGGGGAACCAGTATTTTCCATCGACGAGCTGGCGATAGGTCACGAAGGGCATGGACAGGTCTTCGTGGCCGGGGCGCACGTCGTCGGGGACGTTTTTGCCATTGGTGACGACGATCTGGTGTTCTTTCTGGTCGACCCAGATGCGGCCCTGAAAGTAGCGCTTCTTCTTCTCAATGATTTTGGGCCTCACGTCGAAGACCCAGGTATCGATCTCGTCGATTTTCTGCTTGCCGACGTAGGCGATGTCGTATTGCGGTGCGTCCTGGGTGGTGAGGACGAAGGGCAGGCGTTCCTCGATGTCAGAAAAGTCAGCGGGGGACATCATGACGCGGGTGAGGGAGTTGGCCGGTGCATCGAGGACGCGCTCGGTACGGCGGTCCTCATCGTCGAAGGCGATGTCCACGACCTGATAGTACCGGCCATCGGGTTTGCCATCGTCGTCAATGGTCTCGACGCGGACGCTGCGCTGCCATGTGTAGTTATTGAGGGCCTGGCGGAAGACAGCTTCCTTCGCGGTGAACTCGGTGACGATCTGCTGGAACGGGATCTCGGGCTGCGACTGGTCGAGCGGGCCGAATCCCTGGTCGAGAGGCATGGAGGTGTAAGAAGCCTGGGCGTGAAGCGCGAGGGAAGAAACCAGCATCGCGGATGCGGCGAGTAAGGCTGGGATCCAACGGCGGGATACGGCAAGGGACACTATGAGGCTCCTGTTCCATCAGGATAGACGCAGCTGGAGCCACGCGGGTTAAGGGCGCGGGCACAGGAAGAAGAAAATCGCGGGCGACAAGCCAGGGCTGAAATCCAGGAGGGCGCACCAACATGTCTATTTTCAGGGGGCTGGCGAACGACTAAACTCGGGACATCCTCCACGGAGACCTACCGCTCACCATGGATCTCTATAGGGCGCCAACGCTGATTCTGCTGTTTGTGCTGGTAGCGGTATTTGGCGCGCTGTGGCTGCAGCGACGGTCGTTACCGCCGCTGCGGGTGCGGGCGGGTGAAGCGCCGACGGCGCGACGGCGGCAGCTGCTCTGGCTGGTGGGCTGGATGTTCGCGGCGATCCAGCTCGAGATGGAGGTCTTCGGTCGCGAGCAGGCGGGGATGTGGCTGGCGGTTTCCCGCGTAAGCATGCTCATGGCGGCGATCATGTTTCTGGGATCGATGGCGCCGCAGCATTTCGGCAGGAGATTCCGCATTCCCTATGTCGTGGCGCTTTCCGCGCCGCTGATACTTTTTACCGTTGTGGTGTCGATCGATCCGGCGCCTGGGCCACGGGCGCGAGCGCTTCTGGTGGCCTGTGTGTTCGCGACGCTTCTGGTCGGAGCGGGCTGGAGCCTCAAAAAGCATCTTTTGCCGGTATGGCTGGGGCTGTTGCTGGTGGCCGTTGTGGGCGGAGTCGGTGTCTGGCTGACCCTCCAGGAAAGATACGCCGGAGTGCTGGCGCTGGCGCAGAGCGGGATCCTGCTGGTCACGGCCCTACTGTTTGCCATCGCGTTCCAGCGCGTAAGCGCGGGGGTGGTGTTCACGGTTGGAGGACTGGTGGCGTGGTCGCTACCGGTGATGCTGGTGCCGCTGATGGGGGCGACGGGAGCACCCGTCCTGCTGGTGCGGGCACTGAACCTGATGAAGGTGATCGCGGCGGTCGGAATGATTGTCCTGGTGCTGGAGGACGAGATCGCGTCAAACAAAGCAGGCCAACTGCGGGACCGCCGGGCGCGTGTGGAGATGGAAAAGTACACGGAGATTTTCCTGGAGGCGATGCCGTTTGATGAGGACCGCAGCCAGTACGATCCGATCTGCGAGGCGATCACAGGGGCGAGCCGGTTCAGCCAGGCAGCGATCATCGTGCAGAGCCCCGGGGGCCGGTTGCATCTGGCGGGTCGTGCGGGCATCGAGGGCGCTCTGGCGGAAGCACTGGATGCAATGGCGCGGCGGACCCCCGACGAGAAGGTCAGAGAGATCGGCGAGAAGAGGCTGTATACGCAGCAGATCGGACACCTGGTGCTGCTGGATCTGACGCCGCTGATGGAGCCAGGCGACGAACTGCTGCAGATGAACTTTTGCCAGGCGCATGCGATTCCCATACGGGGGCGCGATCAGGAGCTGCTGGGCGCGCTGCTGCTGACCGGCCTGCGCGAGCCAGACCAGGCGCTTCTGACAGAGGATGTGCTGCCGCTGGAGCTGTTGATCGCACGCATCGGGACAGCACGGGAACATCAGATCCTGCTGCGCCGGCTGCTGCAGGCGGAGCGGCTGGCGGGCCTGGGACAGCTGGCGGGCGGCGTGGCCCATGAACTGAACAACCCGCTGACCGTGATCACCGGTTATGCAGAATTAATGACGGACAACGAGGGGGCAATCCACGATCAGGCGCTGGTGATTCTGAACGAGGCGCGGCGGATGAAGCAAATCATCGAGAGCCTGATCCGGTTCCGGAAAGCATCTCCGGGCAATCGCGGGCCGGTTTCGGTCGAGCTGCTGCTGCGCGATATCGACAGGCTGGCGCGGCACGATCTGGAAGGCTCGCACATCGATCTGCAACTGCGAATTCCCGAGGATCTGCCGCAGGTGAAGGCGGACGGGGATCAGATCCGCCAGGTGTTTCTCCAGGTGGTGAAGAACGCGATTGGATCGATGAATGATTCGCCCGACGGAGTCGAACGGCGGCTGGCGGTGGAAGCCGCGTCCGTTGGCCACAACGTGCAGGTGACGTTCACGGATAACGGGCCAGGATTTGCGCAGCCGGGGCGCGCCTTCGATCCGTTTTATACGACACGCGATCAGGGCGAGGGCATGGGGCTGGGGCTGAGTATCTGCTACTCGATCATCCGCGAACATGGCGGGGAGATTTCCGCGATCAATGTTCATCCGCGCGGGGCCGCGGTGGTGATCGAGCTGCCTGCTGCCGAGGCCGAGGAGTATTCAGAGCCGGTGGCGGATATAGAAGCCTTGCCCCACAGCCCGGTGGCGTTGAACGCGCCCACGCGCGCGCTTTAGGCCCACCCGGTTTAGGATGGTCCGTTGCAATCGAGAGGGAAAAGATGAGGGGACCATTGTGGATTGCGGCTGCGCTGCTGGCGTCGCTGGCGGCGGGAGCTATGGCGCAGAGTGGGGCGAATCAGGAATCGACGCCGGCCGGCAAGCGGCCGATGACCTTTGAAGACATGATGAAGATGCGGCGGCTCATGGATATTGCCGTTTCGCCGGATGGGAAGTGGGTGCTGTTCTCGGCGACGGATGTGGATCTTGAGAAGAACACGAAGACGTCACATCTGTGGATTGTGCCGGTAGCGGGTGGCGAAGAGACGCCGCTGACAGCATCGTCGGCGGGCGAGAGCCGGGGGCGATTTTCGCCGGACGGGAAGCAGATTGCCTTTCTGACGGCACGCGACGGGAACCAGCAAATCTGGCTGGCTTCGTTTGATACAGCCACAGGGACCATGGGCGAGCCGCGGCAGCTCACGCACATCAGCACCGAGGCGGATAACGTAACCTGGTCGCCGGATGGGAAACATATTTTGTTTACGTCGTCGGTGTATCCAGAGTGCAGCGCGACGGGCGGCGCGGCTGTTCCGGCAGCGGATGAGAACGCGTGCAACAAACTGAAGGACGACGAGCAGAAGCAGTCGAAGGTGAAAGCGAAGGTCTTCACGGCGCTGCTTTACCGACACTGGGACGCGTTCACGGGGGACAAGCGGAGCCATTTGTTTCTGGCGTCGACGGAGGATGGGTCGTTTCGCGACTTGAATCCAGGGGATACGCACGATGTGCCGCCGTTCTCGCTGGGCGAGCCGGACGGATGGGATTTTTCTCCGGATGGGAAAGAAATTGCCTTCGAAGAGAAGAAAGTCGATGACCCGGCACTGAGCACGAATGTGGACATTTTCACGCTGCGGCTCTTCGACGACCTGGGAAACCCGAACACGCAAGCCCAGCCGGTGAAGATTTCGACCAGTCCCGGTGGGGATTTCACACCGCGGTATTCGCCGGACGGGAAGTGGATTGCGTGGCGGATGCAGAAGCGGCCCGGGTATGAGAGCGATCGGTTCCGGCTGGTTGTTTACGACCGGGGAACGAAGACGATTCGGGAGGTGCTGCCGAATTTCGATCGCTGGGTGGACGAAGAAGCGTGGGGACCGAATTCGCGTTTCATTTACTTCACGGCCGGGGACAAGGGCGAGGAACCGGTCTTCAAGACGAGCGTCTTCGGGCGCGAATATGTCTCCCTGGTTCACGAAAGTTGCAATCCTTCCGTAGGTGAGTACAGCGATCTACACCTAACGACAGATGGTTCGATTCTCGTCGCCAGCCGCATGACTGTCTCAGAACCAGGGGAGATACATCGAATCAATTTGGGGTCGACAACCACTTGCGTTACCAATGTGGACCCCGTCGTCTCGGCGCAACACTCCGCGCCTGTCCATCGGCCTTCCACGCAGCCAACCGAGCAAGCCGTTTGGGAGGGCTCCGACGAGCATGCCTTTGCTCCGCTCACACACCTCAACGGCGCGATCCTCGCCCGGCTCGACCTTCCGAAGATGGAGCCCTTCTGGTTCCCCTCCATCGACGGTGTCAAGGTTCAGGGATTCATCATCCGCCCACCGGACTTTGACGCGAGCAAGAAATATCCGGTGAAGTTCCTCATTCATGGCGGGCCGCAGGGCGCCTGGGGCGACAGTTGGAGCTATCGCTGGAATGCTGAACTGTTGGCGGCGAACGGGTACGTCGTCGTGATGATCAATCCCGGCGGTTCAACCGGATACGGCCAGGCGTTTGTCGATCGCGTGAACGGCGACTGGGGGGGCAAGCCGTATATCGACCTGATGCGTGGCCTCGATTACGCCGAGCAACACTTTTCGTTTATCGACAAAACGCGGGAGTGCGCGCTGGGCGCGAGCTACGGCGGCTACATGGCGAACTGGGTGCTGGGGCACACCGACCGCTTCAAGTGCATCGTGAGCCATGATGGGATGTTTAATCCCGAGTCGGCGTACGGGACGACAGAAGAGCTGTGGTTCAACGAGTGGGAGT
>PMAD01000298.1 GCA_003152415.1 Acidobacterium sp. | reverse complement strand
CACCAGGGCTGCATCGCCGAAGTCCGCATCCCCCTCGCCGAACGTGCGCGATCCTAAAAAAGTTTAGGTCGTGACGAGTATCTGATCGCAAGTTCGCCGCCGTCGCCGGTGATATTCTTCGGCTCATGGAGCCCGATGCGGCAAGAGAGGCCATGGCGAGGATTCTCAACGAGGAGCGGCAGCGCCCAACTATCGGCTATAAGGATAACTTCAGCGATATAAACCAGAGCACGAAAGGCAAGCCAATTGTGAATATGCTGGCAGCTCTCGAGAAGTTTCCAAGGCCTAATATCGCTAAGGAACAGGCTATGAAGGTACGGCCTGTCTGGGAGAAGCCCGAAATCTATTCGTTCGGCGGCACCAACTACGACCTCCTAGTTCTCCTGTTCACGAGGCTCGGGGCTGACGCTCGGGAGATATGTATTAGCACGATGCTGAAGTACATAGGCGGCGGCGGCAGTACTTCGCGATCCACGGGCGCGACCCATTACCCCACATTCGACTGGGAAGTCTCCGATACTCCTCTGATCGCCGAATTTTTGGTGCGCCTGGGGGAGGCAGAGCGTTTGTTTCGCGCGAGCGCAGAGGCACCAGCCCCCACCCATGGGACGGCCCTGATGCTGATGCAGGTAGAGGAGATGATCGCCCTTAACTTCAACATATTTAGCGAGGGTGAATTGAAGCAGGTTCCGAAATGGCTGGCGCCACTGCGGGAGACGGCCGATCTTCAGACGTACAGCACCCGGCGATCGATCGGAAATATAGTTCGTAATCCGCGTTATAAGGCGGGTCGGGAAGAAGAGGCAAATGCAATCGTCGATGCAATCGACGGAATATCAGCTGAATGCGATCAGGCGATTTTTTTCTACATCAAGGGGGCACTACAACAGGCTCGAAATCCGGACGTTGAGGTCGACAGGATCAAATTAATCGGGTTCCTGGAGGCGCTCGGATTCACGCCGAATTTGAGAGAGGCGCTGGAGGAAGCCGAGAAAGAATACCGCGACGATGCCAGCCGTTTTGAGCTCAAGAGCTGCCTCGGCCACCTGCGCAGCTTTTTGGAATTTGTGCATCGCGAGTCTGCCAAATCAGTTGCGGCGGCGGCTGGCGAAATTGTCACGGACAGATGGGGAGACGCGATCCTCTATTTGAGGCAGAAAGACTTTTTTAGTAAACAACATGAGGCTTTCGTTGCGTCGCTCTACACGTTGATAAGCGACACGAGCGTACATCCTCTCGGCGCTGACCGCGATTACGCCCGGCTCCTTCGGAATATGGTGATCGAATATGGAGTCATGTTTCTAACCGTGCTGGACAGTAAAGGCGTCAAAATCACATGAAGAGAATCCGAACGGCGCCCCCAAACGACCTTGGGCCGCAGCCTCCTGTGCGAGCGAATCTTTTACGGTACGCTTGAGAAGCAGGTGAACCTGTGAAGAAGAATCCGCATATCGGCTCGTCCCTCGATGACTTCCTCAAAGAAGAAGGTCTCCACGAGGACGCGACCAACTACGCGGTGAAACGAATTCTGGCCTGGCAGATCCAGAAGGCCATGCAGGAAAAGTCCCTCACCAAAACCGAAATGGCGCGCCGCATGGGAACCAGCCGCGCTCATCTCGACCGCCTGCTCGACCCGGAGAACGCCAGGGTTCAGCTCGACACCGTCGAACGCGCCGCCTCGGTTCTGGGACGCCGCCTGCGCCTCGTCCTCGTTTAGCGGACGCCGCCGCACTCCGCGACGAAGAGCACAGCCCCGCGGAATAACTCACCCATTTCCCTCCACGAGGGGTATGCTTCCCTCGTGCCCGCCCCAACATCCCGGAGAACCGCCGCCCGGCTCCTGTGCACGGCCGCCGTCCTCGCTTTCGCCGCCGCGACGTGTACCGTGGCCATCCCCCGCGCCTCCGCCCAGATCACCAACGAATCTCCGCCCCCAGGCTACCCGCCCAGCGGCTGCGATTACGATCAGCGCGGCAATTACTACTGCTGGGGCAACCGAGCCGGCACGAACACCCCGGTCGATCGCTATACGGCCATCGCGCTCTCCCCCACGACCATGGTCTCGGGAACCTCGCACGGGCAGACCTCGCAAAGCATCGCCGAACAGCTCGCCCTCACCAACTGCCGCACGCGCGCCTCCGACTGCAAGGTCGTGATGTGGGGAGTGAATTCCTGCGTCGGGGTCGCGGTCAGTCTCCCCGACAGAACCTGGGGCGCTTCCTGGAGTGCGAATCGCGCAACAGCCGGAGCCAATGCGCTGGCGATCTGTGTCCAGGACAAAGGCAAAAGTTGCGCCGTCCAGGCCACTCCGTGCGCAAGCGACAACCCCAGTCTCCCGGCGCCGCCACCACCCCTGCTGCCTGGCCCCGGCGACCTGGCCATCGTCGGCTGCTATCAATGGTTCAACGGGGCGTCCGTCGCCGTGGAACCGAACCATGCGGCGGTCGCCGGACCATTCACCGCCACCTGGCAATTGGTCAATGCGGCCCAGCGTCTCTACACGATCACATGGCCGCAACCGGTCATATCGAGAGAGACCATCTCCCCGGACCAGCGCTCGCTGAGCGGAGGCAGTCAGTACGGAGGTGTCGATGCGGCCACCCGTCTCACCGGGACCAGCGGCCTCGTCGGAACCTGGAACTGGGACGGCGTCCTCACCGTGACCGTCAACGCGAACGGCACATACTCGGTCGCATCGTCGAGTTTGAAGTGGCACGGTACGTGGCAAGCCGTGGCAGGATCCCCCGGAGCCTACGTCCTCACCGGGTCCGATCTGCCGACCGATAGGGTCGCTCTCGCTGCTGACGGCTCGCGCCTGGCCGGCGCCGACCAGTATGGCATCGCCATCTCAGGAACCCGAACCGACTCCTGCGCTGCCAATTAACTCCGCCGTTGCCCGTGTGGCCCGCTGTGAGCCCGCCACCAGCTAAACCGCTTCTCGCTCGCCTTTCCCTCGCGGCGCGCTCGCTTTTCGCTAAACGTCTCTTGCTAAAGGTCTTTCGCTAAACGTTTCTCGCTAACCGCCTGTCTGCTACAATGGATTCACGCTCAGTTGTTTGGTTGTGAGCCGTTCTCGCCTTCATCCGCAAGACCGTCCTCCCGTAATTCTCCCAAGCCCTCTCAGCGTGATGGTCGTGTGTCCTCGTTGGACCAGGCCAGGCTGCAGCGCCCCAGGCTCATGCCGGAACGCATCCCAGCCGAAAACGTGAGTGTGGGTCAAATCCTGAATCGGCGCTTCGTATGCGCTACCCTGGCTTTCCTGCATAGAAAAATAAAAGGTTCCGCCGTAGCTCTGCCCAAAGCCGAGCCGCCCTGGAACACAGCAACCTCCGGCCACTTCGCTGGATCCCCAAGGATGAATCGAAGCCGAAATGAACGCCGATCGAAGATCGGCCCGGCAGAGGGAATCCCGAACCAGCCCGAGCAAGGAACGAATTGAAACTCTTTTCTGAACTCAACCTTTCGCCGGCTCTGCAACAGCAGATCGCCGCCGCCAATTTCATCACCCCCACCCCGGTCCAGGCCGGAGCCATTCCGCCCGCCATGGAAGGCCGTGACGTCATCGCCACCGCCCAAACCGGCACCGGCAAAACCCTCAGCTTTCTCATCCCGCTCGTCGAGCGCATGCCGAAAGCTGCCAAAGGTGCAACCGCGCTCGTCCTCCTGCCCACGCGTGAACTCGCCATGCAGGTTCTCGAGCACTACCGCCACCTCACCCAAAGCAAAGGCACAGCGGCGCTGGTCTGCGGCGGACTCGCCGAAGGCCCTCAGCTCGAAGCCATCCGTCGCGGCGCACGCCTCATCGTCGCCACCCCCGGCCGCCTCGAAGACTACCTCGACCGCCGGCTCGTCAACCTCAGCGGCATCAAAA
>PMAD01000261.1 GCA_003152415.1 Acidobacterium sp. | reverse complement strand
TCGTTGCGCTCAAGTTCCTGCCTGATGACGTTTCCCGAGACCCGCAGGCATTGGAGCGCTTTCGACGTGAAGCTCGCGCAGCATCGGCGCTAAACCACCCTAACATCTGCACGATTTACGACATCGGCAAGAGTGACGATCAGTCGTACATCGCCATGGAGTTTCTGGACGGGATCACGCTGAAGTATCGCATCGCGGGAAAGCCCATCGACACCGATGTTTTGCTCGGTCTGGCGATTGACATTGCCGACGCGCTCGACGCCGCTCACGCCAAAGGAATCGTCCACCGCGACATCAAGCCCGGGAATATATTTGTGACCGAGCGTGGACACGCCAAGATTTTAGATTTTGGTCTGGCGAAGCTGACACCTGCGGGCAGTGCCGTAAATGTTACGGAGATGCCGACAGCCGGCGAGCTAGAACAGCTCACTCGCCCGGGAACGGCGGTTGGCACCATTTCGTACATGTCGCCCGAGCAGGTGCGAGGCGAAGAGCTGGACGGCCGCACGGATTTGTTTTCCTTTGGTGCGGTGCTCTACGAGATGGTGACAGGGGTTCTACCTTTCCGGGGCGAGACCCTGGGTGTGATCGCGGAAGCGATTCTAAATCAGAAGCCGGTTGCGTCAGTGCGACTGAATCCCGACCTTCCCCCAAAGCTAGAGGAAATCATCAACAAGGCGCTGGAGAAAGAGCGGAAGCTGCGTTACCAGAACGCCGCTGAAATTCGCACCGATTTGCAGCGGCTGAAACGTGACAGCGAGTCCGGCCGTGCAGCCGCCGCGACAACACAGGGCCAGCCGAAGACCGCCGTGCAATCCAGCCGATTCCGGTGGGTGGTTACTGCTGCGACCGTGATCGTCGTAGGACTGGGCCTGGGCGGGGAGTTATTTTTCTCCCATAAGTCGCACGCCCTCACTGACGAAGACACCGTTGTGCTGGCCGATTTCACGAACAAGACCGGCGACTCCGTTTTCGACGGCACGCTGCGGCAGGGGCTTTCCGTACAACTGGAACAATCGCCGTTCCTGAGCATTATCCCGGATCAGCAAATCCAGCAGACGCTGCAGATGATGGGCCAGGAGCCGGATGCCAGGCTCACCCCCGGCATTGCCCGCGAACTCTGCCAGCGGACCGGGAGCGCCGCTGTCCTCGACGGCTCGATCACGCAGATCGGCACGCCGTACCTTGTCACCGTCGAGGCGGTCGACTGCGCCAACGGCAAGTCCCTGGCAAGTGCGGAAGCTCAGGCGAGCGACAAGAGTCACGTGCTCGACGCTTTGGGAATAACAGCCTCGGAGATTCGGAAGAAACTGGGCGAGTCGCTGAGCGCGGTACAGAGGTTCGATACTCCACTTGAACAAGCGACGACGCCGTCGCTGGAGGCCCTGAAAGCGTTCAGTTCGGGTTATCAAATTCATATTGCCGCCGGGGATGCTGCGGGTATTCCGTTCTATAAGCAGGCCATCGAACTCGACCCAAATTTCGCGCTCGCCTACGCCTGGCTGGGCCTCTCGTTTAACGACATGGGTGAACCCAGTATGGATGTTGAGTGTACCCGGAAGGCTTACGAACTGCGCGATCGGACAAGCGAGCCTGAGAAATACTTCATCACGGCTCGCTACCATAAGGTGGTTACCGGAAATCTGGAAAAGGCCGAGGAAGCCCTTCAGCTTTGGATACAAGCTTATCCCCGCATGGCGCTCCCGCATATTTACTTAGCGGGGGCGATCTACCCCAATACAGCACAATATGAAAAAGGGGTGGAAAACGGCAGAGAGGCAGTCCGCCTGAGTCCGAACTTTTCCCCCTCATACGCACTCCCGATCTCCGATTACATCTCCCTGAATCGCATCGACGAGGCGAAGGCTACATATCAGCAAGCTTTCGACCGCAAGCTGAAAAACTCTTTCTTCTACCTTGCCCTGTATGAGATTGCCTTTTTACAGAACGATGCAGCGGGGATGGCGCAGCAGGTATCTTCATCGGCGGGAACGCCGGGACCGGAAGCTACCTTGCTCGCGATCGAGGCCGATACCGCTGCCTATTCCGGGCGGCTCAGGACTGCGCGAGAGTTTTCCCGTCAGGCAGTCGATTCAGCCGAACGGGCTGGAGACAAGGAAGCAACTGCAACGTACTACGCCCTTTCAGCTCTGCGCGAGGCCCTGTTCGGCAACGCAGACGAAGCACGACGGCGGGCTGATGTGGCGATGAGGCACCCGGCAGGCCACGATCTGGAATATGCTTCCGCGCTTGCGTGGGCCTATGCCGGAGACCAGGCGCGAGCGCAAAAACTTACCGACGACTTGAGCCAGAGGTACCCGGAATCCACCATCGTGCAGTTCAACTACCTGCCATCTCTCCGCGCAAAGCTTGCCCTGAGCAAGGGAGATGCTTCCGAAGCCCTGGAAGCTCTGAGAGCCGCCCAGCCGTATGAGCTGGGGCGGACGACTTACAGTACTTACGGCTGGTCGGCCCTGTATCCCGTCTATGTTCGCGGGGAAGCGTATTTGGCCGCCGGTCAGGGCAAAGAAGCCGCCGCTGAGTTCCAGAAAATTCTCGACCATCGCGGAATCGTATTGAACAAACCCATTGGCGCTCTCGGGCGGCTGCAACTTGGGCGCGCTTTTGCCCTGCAGGGTGATACCGCAAAGGCAAAGACTGCATATCACGACTTCCTCACGCTTTGGAAGGACGCCGACACCGACGTCCCAATCCTGAAAGAAGCCAAGGCAGAATACGCGAAGCTGAAGTGAGCGGGTTACGCCCCAGGAAGGCCACTTCCGCGAGATCCAAGGGGATCAGTAGCGGTAAGCGCGCTTGTGGCCACCGACGAATCTGACGGCGTTCGTTAGAGCTGGAGGGCGTGGCGGAGGCGGCGGACGGCCTGGGGCATTTGGTCTTCGGGGGTGTTGCTGAATCCGAGGAGGAATCCCTGGCGGGGCTTGCCGGTGTAGCACTGGGAGAGAGGCCAGAGCCATAGTTTTTCCCGGGCTGCTCGGCTCGCGATGTCTACATCATTAAACCCGCCGCGGGCGCTATCGCTAACACCACTGCGGGCGCCGTTGCCGATGCCGGCGCGGAAGCTCTCGGGGATCGTGACGGTGAGGTGCATGCCGGCTTCAGAGCCGTGGATGGTGAGGAAGTCGCCGAATTCGGCGTGGAGACTTTCGACCAGCGCGGCGCGGCGGGCTTTGTAGAGGGAGCGCATGCGGCGGATGTGGCGGGCGAAGTGGCCTTCGTGCATGAAATCGGTGAGCGCTTCCTGAAAAAGATAGGAGGGGAAGATGTCCATGGCGAATCGGACGGCGGCGAAGCGGTCGACGAGGTCAGGGGGGATGACGATGTAGCCGAGGCGCAGCGAGGGGCGCAGGACTTTGCTGAAGGTTCCGATGTAGATGACGCGATCGCAGGGGTCGAGTCCCTGGAGGGAGGGGATGGGCATCGAGTCGAAGCGGTACTCGCTGTCGTAGTCGTCCTCGACGATCCAGGCGGAGGCCTGGCGGGACCACTCGAGGAGCTGGAAGCGGCGGGAGGCGCTCATGGTGACGCCGAGCGCGTAGTGATGCGACGGAGTGACGAAGGCGGCGCGGGCGGCGGGGGCGAGGCGGACGCCGGCTGCGACGTCGAGGCCGTCTTCATCGACGGGGATGGAGATGGGATGGCAGCCGGAGCCGGTGAGCAGCGAGCGGACGAGCGGGTAGCAGGGCTCCTCGATCCAGGCGGCGTCGCCGGGATCGAGCAGGACGCGGGTGACGATGTCGAGGGCCTGCTGGGAGCCGGAGACGACCATGATCTGCTGGGGATCGCAGCGGACGGCGCGGGCGGTGCGGAGGTAGGAGGCGATGGCCTCTCGAAAGGGCATGAGGCCGAGGGGGTGGAGGTTGTTGGAGGGGTGGATGTGCAGGGTGCGGCTGTGGCGGGCGAGGAGTTTGGACCAGAGGTCGAAGGGGAACTGGTCGAGGGCGGGCTGATGGACGCCGAAGGCTCCCCAGCCGTGACGCCAGGGATTTGGGTCGTAGGGCGGGAAGAGCATGGAGCGGCGCGAGGTGCGGCGGGCACTCGGGGATTCTTCGGTGGTGCGTTTGGAATGGGCGGCCTGATGGGGCAGGGATGCGGCGACGAAGGTGCCGGCTCCGACACGGCTTTCAAAAAAGCCCTCGGCGAGGAGCTGCGAGTAGGCGTCGAGGACGGGGAAGCGGGAGATTTCGAGCTCGGCGGCGAGAGCGCGGCTGGAGGGCACTTGCTGTCCGGCGGCGAGGTCCCCACGGAGAATGGCCTCGCGAAAGCCGGCGTAGACCTGGCGATGGAGGGGCGCGGCGGCCTCGCGGTCGATGGGGATGACGGGGACGATTCCGGAGGAAACGTCGATCATGAACAGGGATAGTAGTGGCTATGGCAGATTGGGCGCAAGTTGTCATGGGGAGATGCCACTTTTGGGGAAAAAGTGGTCAGGGGGAGAGGCGAGCGGGGAGCTGGGAGCGGGGAGCTGGGAGCGAAGTACGTTTAGGGAGAGTTCTTAGCGAAGAGCGTTTAGCCAGGGACGTTTAGCGAAGTACGTTTAGCGAGAGGCTTTTAGCGAAAGGCGCCAAGGGCGAGCGAAAGGCGAGTGAGAGACGAGCGAGAGGCGTTTAGCGAAGGACTTCTAGCAAAGGACTTTTAGCGGGAGGCGTTTAGCGAAAAGCGCCAAAACCGGGCGAAAGGCGAGTGAACGGCGAGAAAAAGGCTAGTGGGCGGGGCTATTGAAGGCGGAATTCGCCGGTTAGGGAGGCGTATTCGGCGGTGGTGCGGAGGGCGGCGAAAACAGGATCCTGGGCGAGGCGCCGGCGATCCTTGAAGCCTGCGGTGAAGGCCTTGCGGAGATAATCGAGGGCGCGGTCCTGGCTGCCCATCTGGGCAAAAAGCTCGGCGATGCAGTAATCCTGGCGGGCGCGGTCTTCGTCGGTGATGGGGCCGTTGATGATCTGAGGGGAGTCGAGGTCGAAGATGGTGGGATCCATGGAAAGGGCGTTGCGATAGGCTTCGAGACCGGGCGCGGATCGGCCTTCGGCGAAAAACGCGGTGCCGAGATTGGCGGCGGTGACGGCGGAGTCGGGCGAGAGCTGGAGGGCGCGACGGTAGAGGCGGATGGCCTGGCCGTATTGTTTCTGGGCGAAGTAAGCGGCGCCGAGGTTATTGAGGGCTTCGGGGAAGTTGGGACGGAGGGAGAGGGCTCTTTCGTAGTTCATCTTCGCCTGACCGACGGCGGAGAGGTGATGCCAGGCGACGCCGATCTTGTTCAGGGTGGCAGCATCATAGGGGGCGCGGCTGTAGGCGTCGATGGCCTCGACGAATTCGCCGCGGGCGAGAAACAGGTCGCCGGCGTCCTCGGGCAGAAGGGTGCGGATGGGGGGATTGGCGGATCGCGGAGCAGGGGATTGCGAAGCGGCGGCGGCGCTGCTTTGAGGGTGCAGGAGAAAGGCGGCAGCCAGGCAAAGCTGCCCTGCAACCAGCCATCGATTGAGCACGGTCGACACCTCCGCGAGCCTAGCTTGCAACCGGGCTTGTCAAGAGAATGATGCCACATTTTGAGGTCCGAGATAAGCGGGATCTTTGGTGACTCGCGGGAGTTCTAGCTGGTGCCGACGGGCTCTTTGACACGGGCGGAGGGCCACTGGGGCTCGCGTTTTTCGAGGAAGGCGCTGACGCCTTCAAGGAAGTCGGCGTTGGAGCGGGCGTCGACACTGGCGCGGATGGCGGCTTCGATGTCGTCGGGGAGATGACGGTCGGAGAATTTGCCGAGGAGGCGCTTGGTGGCTTCCATGGCGGCAGGACTGTTGCGGATGAGGCGATGGGCGAGGGCGTGGGCTTCGCGCATGAGGTCGGGCTCGTCGACGATGCGGTTGATGAGGCCGAGGGACTGGGCTTCAGTGGAGGAGATGAGACGGCCGGTGAGGAGAAGGTCGCGGCAGGACTTTTCGCCGAGCTGGGTGCGAAGGAAGGCGGCGACAACCGCAGGCACGAAGCCGATGCGGACTTCAGTGAAGCCGAACTTCGCCTCAGGGATGGCGAGAGTGAAGTCGCAGAGGGTGGCGATGCCCATGCCGCCAGCGATGGCGGGGCCGTTGACGGCAGCGATGGTGGGTTTGGGCAGGGAATACAGCGTGTTGAGGAGGGTGGCGATGCGCTGGGCGTCGGCGTGGTAGTCGTCGGCGGCAGAGAGATGGCCGGGGGCGACGGCCATGGCATGGAGGTGCTCGATATCGAGGCCGGCGCAGAAGGAGGAACCGGCGCCGGTGATGATGACGACGCGGCAGGTTTGACTGGCGGCGAAGGATTCGAGGGCCTGGGTGAGGTCCTCCATGAGCTGGTGGTTGAGGGCGTTCCGCTTCTCGGGGCGGTTGAGGAGGATGGTATGAATGCCGGAGTCGGTATGGGTATGGAGTGTGGAGTAGTGGGCCATGCGTGCTCTCCCGGGGGGACTGAGAATCTTAGAGTATTTTGCCACCAGCGACGCAAAGAAATTGTGGAAGGCGGGGGAAAGGCAGGGAAAAGCGAGCAAGAGGCGAGCGTGAGGCGAGNNAGGCGAGCGAAGTACGAGCGAGAAGCGTTTAGCGAAAGGCGTTTAGCGACGGACGTTTGGCGAAAAGCGAGTGTGAGACGAGCGAACGGCGAGAACAAATCGAGCCGAGACGCTGACCGAAAGGCGGACCCGGGTCTTCGATCAAGACCCGGGTTGCCAGCCAGACGTATTTGTCGGCGCGAGATTAGCGCCAGTGACCTTCTTCCCAGTACCAGCCGCCGTGTTCATGATGCCAGCGGCCGTCGACCCAGATGGCGTGCGGGTGAGGTGGCTCGATCCATCCGCCTGGTACCCAGACATAGCGACCGCCATCCCAGCGGTGATAGCCGGCGCGCCAGTACCAGCCTGGATGAGGCCGAGGGCCGGGGTGCTCGACGAGGACGTGTGGAGGTTCGACCTGGATGTAGACGTGCTGCGCGAGGGCCGCGGGGATGGTGGGGAGACTAAGGAGGGCGGCTGTCGCAACGAGAAGCAACTTTTTCTTCATACGAGTGGGTTTTTCCTTTCACGAAAGAGTGTGCATCGATGGCGGCGGGACCCGGGGATGCTGCCGCACAGCCGATGGAACCCGGCAGGGGTCGACGGGTTGCGCAGAAAATCTTCTCACAAATGGTTGTGGTTATGGTTTGCGAGGAATCAAAAGCTGCGCGGGTGGAGAGATGCGATAGGTCTGGGCGAAGTTGCCCTGGTTGATGGCGAGGGAGAGGCGGCCGCGCGAGTCGACGTAGAAAAGCGGCTTGCCGATGGGGACGTCGCTGAAGGTTTTGTGGAATGGGATCGTGTAGGGCTTGCCGTTGAGGGTGAGGGGGACGGCGTCGCCAAGCTGGTAGCCGAGCTGAGCGAAGATGGGCTGCGGGATGTCGAGGATGAGGTTGCCGAAGGGGCCGTCGGTGCCGATGACTTCGCCGTGGAGGCCTTTTGCGTCGACGGCGGCGGTGTGGATGTCGAGGCGAACGAGCTGGGCGACGTCGAGGGCGGGACCGGCCTGGGTCCAGTCGTCGCCGCGGGCGAGATGCGCGCCGGCCGGGGAGAAGATGTCGCGGCCGTGGAAGGTGGAGGAGAGCTTCGATCCGATCATCCAGTCAGGGTTGGTGATTTCGCGGGCGGCATCGATGCCGTCGCGATCCTCGACGAGAGTGAGGAGGCCGTTGTCGGGAACGACGAAGAACTGGCCGGCTTTGGATTTGGCGATGATGGCTTTGCGGGTCGAGCCAACGGTGGGGTCGACGACGCCGACGAAGACGGCGTCTTTGGGGAAGTAGGGCGCGGAGCCGGCGAGGAAGCGCGCGCCCTGGGCGATGTCATAGGGCGTGACCTGGTGGGTGATGTCGATGACGCGCACGCCGGGGGCGACGCCCTCCATGACGGCTTTGCAGATGCCGATGGCGTCATCTTTGACGTCGAAGTCGGAGAGGAAGCCGATGACTTTCAGAGGTTGGGGGACGGGCGGGGCGGTGTTGCAGGAGGCGAGGCTCAGCGCCGCGAGGAGGGCGGCAGTGGCGGCGAGAAAATGGCGGCGGGATGAGGGCATGGGAGCTCCGGCGGGACGAGGATGGGAACGAATCTACCATGGCGAGTTGGCGGATCATCAGGCAGGAGGCTTTCCAGGCTGGATTGCTCCGGTCGACACGAACGCGGCAGAAGCGATTCCGGTGCTTCGTGAAAAGGAATTGGGATGAAGCTGTGGTTTTCCAAAACGGGAAGGGACCGTACTTCGGTGCTGAAGACCAGATCAATTTTATTGACGATGAAGGCGCAGAGGCGTTCGCTACTTGCTGTGGGGTGAACCTGGCCGGGAATGTTTTTTTTGGGGCGGTTTGAAAGCTGGCCTGGTGGGTGCAATCAGCGAGCAAGCGCCCAGGCGACGATTGTGTTGCCGGAGCGGCCGGCGGTTTGTTCGGCTTCCGCGGTGAGGGAGGATTCGAGGGAGTCGGAGTCGAGGTGAACTTCGCAGGCGGCAATTTCTTCGTGGGTTGCTCCGTGGAAACAAAGTTCGCAGACACCGAGGCCGTCTTCTGTGCGGAGAGGCGGGCCGAAGACGCGGCAGGTGATGGGGCGGGCGGCGTAGAGGTCGCAGAGTCCGGTTGCGGGGTCGAGGACGGGGCAGGGTTCGTCGTTGGCGAAGCTGTCGAAGTCCGCGGCGCGGTCTTCGTCGAGAAGGCCGGTGCGCGGGTCGCCGGGGAAATCGGGAGTGAGGCGAGCGACGGATTGCCGGGCGCGCTGGCGGAGGGCAGAGGCCCGTTCGGGATCTGTTGAATCGAGAGCGGCGAGCCCATCGCGCAGGCGGGCGGCGTCGAGCTGGGAGATGGGGAAGACGCCGATGCAGCACTGAGTGCATGCGGGAGCGCATTTGAGCCAGGCGCCGGAGCGGCGCGCGGCGTCGGCGATGGCGGCATCGACGATCTGGACGAGGTGCGCGTCGCGGGCGGGAAGCGCCATGCGTTCAAGGATAGACTTTTAGCGAAAAGCGTTTAGCGAGGAACTTTTAGCCAAAGACGTTTAGCGAAAAGCGATTAGCGAAAGACGATTAGCGAGAGACGTTGGTGAAACACTATTAGCGAAAAGCGATTAGCGAGGAACTTTCAGCGAGAGACGTTTAGCGAAGAACGGCACTGTGAAGAGGATTTGCGGAACGTTATTTCAACTGGGGGCGGGCGGGACATCAACGATGAAATCCGGGGAAGAGACGATTCAGGTGGGGACGGAGGATCGGGTCTTTGTGCTGACGGGCGCGGGAGTGAGCGCGGAGAGCGGGCTGAAGACGTTTCGGGATGGGGGCGGGTTGTGGGAAGGTTGTCGCGTGGAGGATGTGGCGACTCCGGAGGCGTGGGAAGCGGACGCGGCGCGGGTGTGGCGGTTCTACAGCGAGCGGCGGCGGGGCGCTGGACAGGCGGAGCCGAATGCGGCGCATCGCGCGCTGGCGGAACTGGAGGAGGCGATCGGGGATCGGTTCTTTCTGTGCACGCAAAATGTGGATGACCTGCACGAGCGGGCGGGATCGAAGCGGGTGATTCATATGCACGGGGAGCTGTTCATGTCGCGGTGCGCGGAGGATTGCGGGCGGGCTCCGTTCAGGGATCACGGACTGTACGAGACGGAAGAGGCGATTGCGCGGTGCGGGTGCGGGGGGCGGATTCGTCCGCACATTGTTTGGTTTGGGGAGATTCCGCTGGAGATGGAGCGGATCCAGCGGGAGATTGAGCGGTCGACGGCGATGCTGGTGGTAGGGACGTCGGGGGCGGTGTATCCGGCGGCGAATTTTGTGCGGTGGGCGGGGCCTGGGGTGCGGAAGTACTACATCGGCCCCGAAGAGCCGATGAATGCTCGGGCGTTCACGCGGCTGGTGCTGGGGAATGCGGGGGACGTGTTGCCGGGATTAATCCGGCCAGGCAGCGGACAGCGGATAGCGGATAGCGAAAGACCAGCGAGAGGCGAGCCAACGGGGGGCCGGGAACGAGCGAAAAGCGGTTAGCAAGAAACGGTCAGCGAAAGACTGTCCGCGGGGCTGTTCGCCCGGGGATGAGGCGGCGGGCTATTGGGACGTGGGTTCTTCGTGGTGCTCGAGGGGAGGGGTTTCGCGGAGGGCGTTGCGGACGCGGGCGATTTCTTCGCTCATGGCGCGCATGGCCGCCATGCAGAGGCGCGGGGAGCACTCGAGGATCTCGGCTACTTTGGGGCCGGGAACGAAGCCGAGCTCGGCGTCTTCAGTGACTTTGGCGGTGAGACTGTAGTGGCCGATGAGGGTGGCGGGAAGGCCGGCGATTTCGCCTGGGCCGAGGGTCCGCGGAGGATAGATGGTGTCGGGGCCATCGACAGACATGGTGACCGCGCCCGTGCGGACGACGAAAACGCCGGAGATGGGATCGCCGCGGTGGAAAAGCGCGGTGCCCTTGCGGAGGGAAACCTTCGAAGCGGCGTGATCGAGCTCGGTTGCGAGCTCAGCAATCTCTGTGGGCATGCTCCTCAACAGGGTCGTCGACTTTTTTCCGCTGGTCAGACCCCTGCATGCATTGTGGGGGAACCGGGGGGCGGGAGATGTGATGGGGGTCACAATTCTAGGATCCCCACCGTGTTTTTTAGGACAGAGCGCGGTTTCTACGTGCCGCGGGTGAAGTCCCCGGAGCGAGGAGAAAAGCATCCCTAAGCGGCTGAAGCCGGATTCGTATGCTGCGGTTACGGCACGGCTTTCCAGCCGTGCCCTGGCGCCCGTTGCCAGTTCGCCGATGCGAAGCGGAGCGCGGGACGGATGGGATACCGTTTTGGGTTTGGAGACAGTACCGAGGAGTCAAAGTCCGGAACTCAGTTGTATCGACAGCACAGGGTGTGAGCTTACGCTGCTTGCTGTGGGGTGAACCTGGCTGGGGGAAGCCAGGTTTTTCTGC
>PMAD01000106.1 GCA_003152415.1 Acidobacterium sp. | reverse complement strand
GGGCGTGCTGACGTGGGCGTGAGAAAGCAGCCGGTAGCCGGTGGCCTGTAGCTGGGGGCCGGGAGCTGGGAGCGGGCAGCTGGAACCGTGGGCGTGCCAGAGGTGTCAGAATAAAAGGGGAAGTGTGGATGGTTTTGGGTTCCGCGATTTTGCGGGGATGAGAGGAGTCGCACAGAATGACTTTGCTGGATGCTCCTAAGTACGATGCGCGTCGAGCGAACACGATACGCACGCTGTCGATTGTGGGCGTGGTGGTGGTGGTGGTCGGGATTATTGGCGCGCTGCTGGGGATTCTCCAGATGCCGTGGTGGTTCTGGCACTGGCCGTCGGACCACGCGATCAATCAGTTCATGTCGAGTGTGGAGAGCGGGGACCTGAACAAGGCGTATGGCGAGTGGAACCACGATGCGAACTGGCAGCAGCATCCGCAGCAGTATCAGCCGTACGGGATCGACCAGTTCACGAAGGACTGGGGCCCCGGGAGCGACTACGGCACGATCAAGAGCCACAAAATTTTCATATCGCATCGCGTGGGGAACGGGGTGATTATCGGGCTGTATGTGAACGGGAACACGGGCAAGCCCCTGTTCCTGCGGATGGACAGCGGGGCGAAGACGATTGGGTTCTCGCCGGTGGAGCTTTATTCGGGGCCCTAAGAACAGAGAACAGAGCACAGGACACAGGGTACAGAGCTCAGGGCACAGAGCTCAGAGAGTCAGCAGCGTCTTCTCGAGGCTGGCGGAGTCTTCTACGTTGTGGCAGGGTTGGGTGCGGTCGATTTGGCGCATCAGGCCGGTGAGGACGGTGCCGGGGCCTACTTCGATAAAGTGCGTGGGGGCCTGGGCGATGAGGAGGCGGATGGAGTCGACCCAGCGCACGGTGCCGGTGACCTGGCGGATGAGCGCTTCGCGGAGCTGATGGGGATCGGTGACGAGCGCCGCATCGACATTCACCACGACGGGGATACGGGGCGCTGCGAAGGTAAGGGCGCGGAGCAGCTCGGCGAGGCGATCCTGCGCGGGCTGCATGAGGGCGCAGTGGAAGGGCGCGCTGACCTGGAGCATGACGACGCGCCTGGCGCCACGCTCTTTGCATATTTCGGCGGCGCGCTCGACGGCGGGAGTTGCGCCGGAGATGACGGTCTGCAGGGGCGAATTGAAATTGGCGGGGGAGACGATGTTGCGCGATTCGGCGGCGGCATCGGCGCAGGCGCGGGCGGTGTCTTCAGAGCTGAGGCCGAGGACGGCGGCCATGGCGCCCTGGCCGGCGGGAACGGCTTCCTGCATGAAGCGGCCGCGATGGCGGACGGTGCGCACGGCGTCGGGGAAGGCGATGGAGCCAGCGGCGACGTTGGCGGCGTATTCGCCGAGGGAGTGGCCGGCGACGAAGGCGGGCGTAATTCCATTTTCCGCGAGGACGCGCAGGGCGGCGACGGAGACGGTACAGATGGCGGGCTGCTGAAATTCGGTGAGTTTGAGCTGGTCTTCGGGGCCTTCAAAGCAGAGTTTGGAGATGGGGAAGCCGAGGGCTTCGTCGGCTTCTTCGAAGGTGCGGCGCGCGACGGAAAATTTTTCGGCTAAGTCCCTGCCCATGCCGGCGTACTGGGAATTTTGTCCTGGAAAAAGAAAGGCGAAATTGGTCATGACTCAGGGAAGATTAGCAGGCGCAGGTTCTTTGCGTCAGCGATGGTTTGGGAACGCGACGGGGCGCGGCCCGCTGGGATCAGCAATCATTTGAAAAAGTGGATTTAACTTTCCGAGGGTCTGGTGCGTCTATAGGACGAGAGGCGCTTGGGGCGCCGCACTAACATGCTCACGCCCCTTGCTGCCCTCCATGAAAGCCCCGGTGGTTCGTGGGTCCGCCGGGGCTTTTCTTATTGGAACAGACCTTGAGATGCTAGGCGGAGGCAGCCAGATGAGCCGGAGTCCGCGCCGCACTGCTCGCCACAGCGGGCGAAGTGTGATGCGTGAGCCGGTGCACGAAGTGGTACGGCGGCCAGGGGCCGGATAGCTGCATCTGGCAATCCTTCATGAGGACGCTGGCGCTGGAGTATTTGTTCTGGTAGCGCTCGACGCCGCCGGAGTCGATGAGGTGGGCNNTGCATCTGGACGGTGACGGCGCGGGCTTTGGTCTGGCGCTCGCGCTGGAGGGCCGCGTTTTCGCGCAGGTTGGTGAGATAGGCGCGGCCCACGGTGGGCACAGGTTCCGCGGAGTAGCGGCGAACCTGTTCACGGCAGCCATCGTCGAGCATGACTTTGAGATGCATCTCGGCCTTGCCGCGGAGGCGTTCGATGTTGGTGATGAACTGGCGCTGGTTGGAGCGGATCGACCGGCGGAGGGCTTCATCGTCGGCGAAGACGGTTCCAAAACGGAACGGCAAAACGGTGGAAGTTTTGAAGCAGTCGGAGATGACTCGGGCGTGTTCGACGCCGGCTTGCTGGGTAAGGTTTTCCGCGGGAGAGTATTCGCTGACGATAACGGCTAAATCACTGGCTGGGTAGAGGAAGATTTGGTTTCCCTGGATTCCCGTAACTGCTTCCATTGGAATTGGCTTACGGTGACGAAGCAGTTCGGGAAAGGCCTGTCTTTCGGTTATGCAGTAGGCATACCACGCCATATTGGGTCGCTCCGCATGCTGGATTGGTAAAAAGGTGGGAACATCAGCGTTGTGGGGATGGACATGGCAGTATTTCTTTTGGGACTAACTGAACTGCAACGTATGCTAGCCCCGCGTNNAAAGTCGCTTTCATGTTATGAAATAAATGTTTACCGTGCAAAGATCGCGATTCAAATGCTCACTTTTGCGGTTCGAAGGACTAAAATCACCGCTCAATTGTGGTGAGGTCCTCGGGAAGGTCGAGGTCCAGCTCGCCAGCGGGCCAGGGAATTCCCTGGACTTCGGCGGCGTGGGCGCGGATGAGGTCTCTTGCACCGCGGTCGCCGGAACTGGCGAGGAGCGCGGAAAAGAGCTTCGCGGAGAAGATGGCGGGGACACCGGCTCGTCGCGCATAGACCGAGGCGGTGATGGCGACAGGCCGGGCGGACTGATGGCGGGCCAGGAGGGTCCGGAGGTGGTCCGCGGTTAAGCGGGGCTGATCGCAGACGAGAATCAATACTGCGTGGGGTTGCGGGTCGCTGTCGCGGAGCGCCTCCATACCGGAGCGCAGCGAGGCGCCCATTCCTTCGTGCCACTCGTGGTTGACGACGAGATCGATGTTCAGGCCGTGCAGCTCCGCGCGGAGAGTTTCGGCTTCGAATCCAAGAACAACCAGGGCGGGTGAGCAGCCAACCTCGAGAGCGAGGCGGGCGGTGCGGTGGAGCAGCGATTCGCCGTCAATACGTACGAGCTGTTTGGGTTGACCGAGGCGGGTGGAAGGGCCCGCGGCCAGTACGACCGCGGCACAGCGGAAGTCAGGCATGAATGGCGGGCGTCGACGAGAGCTTGCGCGCTTCACGTCCGGCGAAGACGGCCTGTAGTTCGGCGGCAATGGCGAGGGCGATGGCGGCCGGAGAGTGACCGCCGAGGTCGAGGCCGACGGGCGTGTGCAGACGGGCTGTGCATTCGGCGACGGTGAGGCCCAGTTCGGGGGCGATTTCGCCGAGAAGGCGGTCAGAGCGGCGGCGGGGACCGAGGAGGCCGATATATTTAAGGTCCCGCGGAAGCAGAGCGCGCAACGTTTCGCGGTCCTGCTCGTAGCTGTGGGTCATGACGACGGCGGCGTCGGCGGGGCGGATGTGGGCGAGGGCGGCATCGAGGCTGCCAACACGGGCGGCGCGGGGGAAGCGCTCGGGGCGGGCGAGGTTGGTGCGGTTGTCGGCAATGGTGACGTGCCAGCCGAGGGACCAGGTGAAATCCGCGAGCGGCTGAGTGTCGTCGCCGGCACCGAAGATGAACACGGCGGGGGGTGGTGCGATGACTTCGACGAAGTATTCGGAACCATGCGAGGATTTGCCGGTTTGGAGCGCCTCGCGGGCGAGGGCTGTCGGGTCGGGATTCGGTGCGGAGCTTTGCGAGTAGAGGATGTCGCCTGCGGCGTTAAGGACGAGCGCGGTGCCGGGGGAATCTGTCGCAGTGCTGGTTACGATTACGGTGGCGGTGCGGTCTTCGATGCTGCGACGAAGGGCCTCGAGAGCGTGAGCCGCCGGCTCGCCGCGTTCGAGGAGGACGAGAACGGTGCCGCCGCAGCCGAGGCCGTAGGGCATGTCGCCGTCGTCATCGAAAAAGCTGGAGTAGCGCTGGATGGAGGGTCCGTGCTCGGTGAGCCACCAGGCTTTTCTGGCGACTTCGGCTTCGAGGCAGCCGCCGCTGATGGTTCCGGCGCGCTGGCCCGATGAGGTGAGGAGCATGCGGGCGCCGGGGCGGCGATAGGCGGAGCCTTCGATGGCGACGACGGTGGCGAGGCAAACGTCTTCCCGCTCAGCGCTGGCGCGCTTCCACAGGTCGAGGATTTGCTGTAGTTCGGACGCCATACTCGTTAGGTGAAGATCAGGATACCCCCAGGAATGCAGTCCAGATGGGGAATATCGTTACGGCTGCGTCGCGGTTGGTGCTGCCGCCGTCGTGTTGTTTTTCTTTTTCCGACGGCTGAGAACAATTTTGTTGTCGCGGTCGCGCTGGGTCTCGGCTGCTTTGTCGATCTTGCGCCAGAAGGCCACGAAGTAGTCGACGGCGGAGACGATGGAGACTGCGGCGGTGTAGTAGATGCCGACCACGGCGAAGAGATCGACGGGCATGACGAACCAGCCGATGTGCCAGGAGTACCAGGCGTGATCGAGCGTAGCCGCGACGACGGAGACGATCTGGATGACGGTCTTGAGCTTGCCGACGTCGCTGGCCTCGATGGTGAATCCTTCGGTGGAGGCGATAGAGCGGAGGCCGCTGACCAGGAACTCGCGGCCGATAACGACGACGACGATCCAGGCTTTGACGACGTGGGGGTTGAACTCGACGAGGGCGACGTAGGCCGAGGTGATGAGCAGCTTGTCGGCGAGGGGGTCGAGGAGCATGCCCATGGTGGTGATCTGGCCGCGGCGGCGGGCGAGATAGCCGTCGACACCGTCGGAGATGGAAAGCAGGATAAAGAAGAGGGAGGCGATGACTTCCTGTTCGCCGTGGAAGCTGCCGTGTGGAAAACGGGGCGAGAGCATCCAGATGAGCACAGGAATGCAGAAGATGCGGCCCATCGTTATGGAATTGGGGAGGTTCACGCGGGATGCGTCCCTCTAGTCATTATGCACCAGGAAAGGAGGGAGTTGCCGGGGCTGGAGGTGGGGCTGGTGGCCGACAGTACCGCAGCGAGGGCGTCTTTAAGAGGGGGCGACAGGAGGCGGCAATTTGGGGTCTGGATTACCCCGGTACTCCGAGTCCACTCCTCAAAAAAGAACTTTGGAATGTGCACGATCCTTTGACTATATTGATCCAAGGACTCGCGCATGAATCGGAATGCAAGCGAATCGCCGGTCGACAGGCTGATCGCGCTGGCGCAGCAAAAGCCAGCGAGGCCGGGCGGCGGAGCCAGCGACGAACCGACCGAGCTGGAGACGGTGCCGCTCGGGCTGCCGTCGGCGAGAGAGCTGGAGCAAAATCCTATGTGGAAAGCGCTGCTGCAGTTTCGGGCGTTTTTGCCGTATATCGCGCGACTGCTGGAGATGAGCAGCCCGCCGCAGCAGTCGACGGCGGTGTCGACCGAATTGCGGAACGAAGTGCGGCAGAGCGTGGGGGCGCTGGAGGCATCGCATCGGGATCTTCGACTGGCGGTGCAGGACCAGACACTGGAGATGAAGCGGATCGAAGAGTCGGTGACGCGGACGCGCGAGGCGTCAGAGCGGAACGCCGCGGAAGTGACGGAGCTGGTCGAAGATGTGCGGTCGATGCGT
>PMAD01000218.1 GCA_003152415.1 Acidobacterium sp. | reverse complement strand
CCCAGGGCTACATGACCGCCCCGGCCGAAAATGCCTACATGGAGAAGGTCCACGCCACGCCCACCGCCGCCCTCCTCGATCCCACCGGCGTCGTCGGCCACGAATTCGACGCGAAGACCACCCCCGACATGTATGTCATCGATCCCGAAGGCAAGCTCATCTACGCCGGCGCCATCGACGACCACCCCACCACTGACCCCTCCGACATCGCACACTCGAAGAATTACGTCTCCGACGCCCTCACCCAGGCCATGGCCGGACAGCAGGTCGCCGTCACCTACACCCGCCCCTACGGCTGCAGCGTGAAATACAACGCTGGCGATTAGTGTCGCGTTCCTGAAACGCGCTCGCCGTGGGGACGCCGCCTGCGGCCCACTCAGTCCGAGCCGGCAGATGCACTGCTACATTGACCGCATGCGCGCATGGTTGCCATCCTCGCACTCTAGAAGAGCGTGAGCGATTTCCTCAAGCGTGGCGCTGGCGGGAAACTCTCGCTCGAAACGCAAGAAGATTGCGTTCGCGAGTTGGGCAGAATTGTCGAGGGTGATCCGACGATTCTCCCATTTGACAACAGTTGCGAAAGCCTTAAGGGGAGCGGGCTCCAGTTTGAGAAGCTGGGGTGCAGCGAGTGGTTGGAACAATTGAATAAACCGTATGTTCTTCGACTGCGCGTGAAGAGCGATCGAGGTTTGTAGGAGCCAATTTCAGCTTTTCCGGTTTTGTGCAGGACCGCGAGGGCCGATTGGAGAATCTCGATTGTTTCCGCCGCAGTTACCCAATTCGCGTCGTCCCAAATGAGACGGCAATTCACGGGCCCAAAGAAAAATGATGTGCGCCGCTTCGGGAGCTTGAATTTCACGCCCTGTTCGGACGGCTTGCCCTCCTTGATCACTTCAATGTCGTCGCCCTTAGCGTCCCATTTGGCGAAGCTCTCGAACAGCTCCTCGACCACTTCCTGACCGGTTATTGCCAGACGGAGATTCGGGCGCGTGAAGTCCATCGTAACGTCGAAGATGGAGATCGGGATGGTAACAGGCTCCGGCATTGCGCCTCCGTCTTGAATGCTATCCGCACATCGGCGGATTGTGTAATGGCATAAGTGGGTGCGGCAAACAAAGGGCGAATACCCTTCAGGTCATTTTCGATCCGTTTTTGCCCACGTTCAAAATAGGTCTATGGCGGCGCCATGAAGTCGGGGCAGCAATCGGAAGAGGCATCCCGAGCCATATTCGGACGATAGCGGCTCCGAAGGATCCATTCTTGCCAAAGAGTCGACCAAGGCGCGGCGACTTTCCGCAGCCTGAACTGTCAACTGTTGCCGACAGGGCAACCCCCCTCTTTGACCCGCGATCTTGCGCTTCTTCCGAACCCCGGCCTAGGTATCGCCCCCGCAGCCTTTGCCGCTTTGCCCTGACCCCCGCAGGCTTCTGACCACTGACTACCGCCCCGCCGCCCTCAGGATGGGATCGCCCGCCTGTCCCTGCCCCCTGTACCCTGTACCCTGTTCTCGTGATTCCCGCCCTCCGCCACGACTTCAACACCCGCTTCCGCCCCGAAACCTTTCGCACCATGCTCCACTCGCTCGACGCCATCGCGCGCACCCACGTCGCCTTCCCCGTCGCGGAGACTCCCTGCTTCTTTCCCTCCTCCATGCTCGATGAGATGGCCCGCATCGGCATCGACCTCACCCTCCAGCTCGTCAACGATCCCGCCTACCTCGCCCGCTCCCTCGCCGCCATTCCCGAGCCATGGCGCGCCGCCGATCAGAACGCGCATCCGCATTTCCTCACCGCCGACTTCGGTCTCGTCCGCGAAGACACCGGCCGCCTCGCCCCGCGCCTCGTCGAGATGCAGGCCTTCCCTTCCGTCTTCGGATTTCAGTGGGCCGCCAGCGAAGCCTGGCGCTCCGCCTTCTCTCTCGATCCTTCGCTCCGCTATTTGCTCGGCAACCTCGATGAGGCCCAGTTCTGGAAGCTCCTCGACCGCACCATCGTCGCCGGCCACGACCCCGAGACCGTCGTCCTCATCGACGTCGATCCCGCTAACCAGAAAACCCTCCCCGACTTCCACATCACCGCCGATCGCCTCGGCATCCGCATCGTCGACATCGCCGCCCTCGAAATCCTCGACGCTGCCCCCGATTCACCCCACCATCTCCCCCGCCTCGGCTACCGCGCCAACGGCCGCCTCATTCCCATTCGCCGCATCTACAATCGCGCCATCGTCGACGAGCTCGTCCGCCGGCAAATCCCCCTCCAGTTCGACTACCGCCAGCCCTTCGACGTCGAATGGGCCGGCCATCCCAACTGGTATTTCCACGTCAGCAAGTTCTCCATCCCCTTCTTCGACCACCCCGCTGTCCCGCCCGCCGTCTTCCTCGACGACTGGTTCCGGTCGAGCGCCCGCGGCCAAAAGGAAAGCGCCCGCGACCGTCTTCCCACCACCCGCGACCGCCTGATCCTCAAGCCTCTCTACTCCTTCGCCGGCCAGGGCATCCTCTTCGCCCCCACTGACGACCAGCTCGCCGCCATCCCCCCGGTCCAGCGCCACCATTACCTCCTCCAGGAGCGCGTTACCTTTGAACCCGTCATTGATACCCCCTTCGGACCCACCCAGGCCGAAATCCGTATCCTTTATGTATGGCCGGACAACGGTAATCTCACCCCCCTCATCTCCCTGGTCCGCCTCGGCCGGGGCCAAATGATGGGGGTCGACCATAACCGAGGTCAGTCCTGGGTGGGTGCCTCCGCTGCCTTCTCCCCCGCCTAAAGGGTTACTCCAAAGTAATTTACCCCCAAAAATCCACAGAAATCCCCGATTCCCACAGCGGAACCCCTATCCTGCCCCATTTTGGTCATTGCCACTCCCCACTTGGTCATTTACAAATGGGATCGAAGATGTAAACTTTGGTAATTGGCAAGCGCCGTCGTTTGCGGGTACTGTAGGGATACTTTAGAACTAGAGCCATCAATGCAATTTGCCGTATGCTCTTCTCCCGGAACCCGCGACGGACGCTCCCATCGAGGCGCTGTCCGCTATCCGCTGCAGTTGCGGGTAACCGTACTCGCCGAAGGTCAGGATAACGAAGCGCTCACCGAGGATTTCTCCGCCAGCGGCATTCTTTTACGGCTGCCGGAGCCTCTTCGGGAAGGGACGCAGATTGATTTTCTTGTGGAGATTCCCGCGGGCACGCTGGATTTCTCTGTGACTGCGGCGGTGCACTGCTCTGGAAGAATTGTCCGTTCTTATTGGAACAATGGTCAGCCCTTCGCCGCTGCGGTAATCGACGAGTACAGGTTCCAGTAGTCGGATTTTCCCTTATGACGCACAACAACGGCAGCAACGGTAACGGCAGTGGTGTAACTCCTCCGGCCCCGGCACAGCCCGCGGCTGAGGTTCGTGTCATTCTCGCTGACTCGCAGGCCATCTATCGCGTTGGCATGCGCAAGGTCTTCGGACCTGATTCCGGTGTCTCCGTGGTCGCTGAGGCCGATAACCTCCAGACCCTCCAGGACACCGTCCAGCGCGTCCCCGCTGACGTTCTCCTTCTCGAAGGAGCCATGATCACCGGCACCGCCAACGCGGTTCCCGCCATCGTCCGCCTTGCCCCCGATCTCAAGATCATCGTCCAGGCCGCCTCCTCCGACGAGTCTCACACCGTCGACCTCTATCGTCGCGGCGTCCGTGGCATCATTCCCCGGTCCATCTCTCCCGATCTGCTGGTCAAGTGCGTCTGCAAAATCGCAGTTGGCGAAACATGGATTGACAATCAGTCCGTCACCTGGGTCATCGAAGCCTATCGCTCCCAGGCCGGCAACCTCTCCAACTCGCGCAATCAGCCCCGTCTCAACCAGAAGGAGATGCTCATCATCGCCGGCATCACCCAGGGCAAGCGCAACAAGGAAATCGCCTACCAGCTCGGCACCACCGAGCAGGTCGTCAAAAATTATCTGCGCAAGATTTACGACAAGCTCGGCGTTTCCGATCGCCTCGAGCTCGCCCTCTATTGCCTCCACCACCAGCTGCACAAGAACGTTGCCGAAGGCGAATCGCGTCCTGTGGAGATTGCCGCGCAGCCGTAAGGAAACTCTGATCAATCGCAGTTTTGAAGGGGCACGGCTTCACAGGCTGCGCAACAGGCTGCGCAACAGCCTGCGCAAAAAGCCTGCGCAAAAAGCCTGCGCAAAAAGCCCCCCGCCCCGCCGCTGCACTCAGCCAGGTTCACCCCATAGCAAGAAGCTTATCCTCACACCG
>PMAD01000286.1 GCA_003152415.1 Acidobacterium sp. | reverse complement strand
GCGACTTCACCGTCCTGCTCTCCGACCATCGCAGCCGCGGGATTGATGACGTCATGGAGGACGCGCGCCAGCGCATCCGGGCGGCCGAGCCCGAACTCGACATCGAGTTCACCCAGGTCCTTCAGGACATGATCGGCGACCTCTCCAACGCCCCCGAGCCCGTCCAGATCAAGCTCTTCTCCACCAACCAGGATCTCCTCAACCAGATCGCCCCGCGTGTCGGCGACGCCATCTCGAAAGTCCCCGGCGTCGTCGACGTCGAAAATGGCATCGACAACACCATCAGCGGCCCCGGCACTACCTTCGTGGTCGATCCCGGCCTCGCCGCCCGCCTGGGTTTCACCACCTCCGAAGTCGCCACCGACGCTACTTCCATCCTCGACGGTCTCCCCACCCCGCAACCCCTCATCCAGAATGGCCGCCCCTACACCGTGCGTGTCCGCCTCGACGACTCCCATCGCGCCTCCCTCGACGCCATCGAGAACACCGTCTTCCTCAGCTCCACCGGCAAAATGGCCACTCTCGGCGCCCTCGCCCACATCGAGCAGCTCCCCCCGCAAAACGAAATCCTCCGCGAAAACCTCCAGCGTCCGCGTCCAGTACGGCGGCACCTGGCAGGAGCAGCAGCAATCGTTCCATGAACTGTTACAAGTTCTCCTCCTCGCCCTCGTTCTCGTCTATGGCGTCCTCCTCGCGGAGTTCCGCAACTTCTCCGCCCCCATCGCCGTCCTCGTTTCCTCCGTCCTCTCCACCGCAGGCGTCATCTTCGCCCTCCTCATCACCGGAACCACCTTCAACGTCGCTTCCTTCATGGGACTGATCATGGTCATCGGCATCGTCGCCAAAAACGGCATCCTCCTCCTCGACGCCGATCAGCGCTTCCGCGCCGCAGGCATGAGCGCTCGCGACGCCATGATCCAGGCCGCCCGCCGCCGTCTCCGCCCCATCGTCATGACCGCGCTGGCCGCAATGACAGGCATGTTGCCCCTGGCCCTGGCCATCGGATCAGGTTCGCAAATGCTCCAGCCCCTCGCCATCGCCGTCATCGGCGGACTCCTCATCTCCATGGCCCTGTCGCTCATCGTGACGCCCGCCGTCTACTACTACCTCGCCCGCGCATAAAACGAAGCTGCCCCATATTTGCCCCGCCGTTGGGCAGATGTGGGAGCGCACAAGCCCCNNATCACCGACCGTGTCTCGAAATCCGGCTTCGCCGGCAACTCCAAAGTAGCGCCTGGCGGCCCCGCCCTCCTCTTCGAGAACATCAAAGGCCATCCCGGCGCCCGCGTCCTCATCAATCAGTTCGGATCCGAACGCCGCATGAAGCTCGCCCTCGGCCTCGACCCCGACAAAGGCTCCCTCGACGAAATCGCCGCCCGCATCCGCGCCCTTCTCGAAATCAAATCCCCCGAAGGCCTCCTCGAAAAACTAAAAATGCTGCCGCAACTGGCAGCCATCGGCAACGTCTTCCCCAAGACCATCTCCGCCAAAGACGCCCCCTGCAAAGAAGTCATCCTCCGCGACAACTTCTCCCTCCTCGATTTCCCCATCCTCCAGTGCTGGCCCCTCGACGGAGGCCGCTTCATCACCCTGCCCTGCGTCATCACCCGCGATCCTCGCACCGGCAAGCGCAACATGGGCATGTACCGCATGCAGGTCTACGACGGCCAGACCACCGGCATGCACTGGCAGCGCCAGAAAAACGCCGCCGAACATCTCCGCGACCGCCTCCGTGCCGCCGTCCCCGACGCCGCAGCCCGCGTCCAGGCCATGGCCGAAACCGCCGGCGCAACAACGAACATCCCCGCAGCCCCCAACGCCGACCGCCTCGAAGTCGCCGTAGCCATCGGCACCGATCCCGCCACCACCTTCTCCGCCATCGTTCCCGCTCCGCCCGAAGTTGAAGAGTTCCTCATTGCCGGCTTCCTCCGCGAAGAACCCCTCGAGCTCGTGAAGTGCGAAACCGTCGACCTCGAAGTCCCCGCCCACGCCGAAATCGTCCTCGAAGGCTACGTCTCGCTCGACGAGCTCCGCCCCGAGGGCCCCTTCGGCGATCACACCGGCTTCTATACCCCCGCCGAGCACTACCCCGTCTTCCACCTCACCTGCATCACCCATCGCCGCGACCCCATCTACTCGGCCACCATCGTTGGCAAGCCGCCCCAGGAAGACGCCTGGATGGGCAAAGCCGTCGAGCGCATCTTCCTCCCGCTCTTCCGCCTCACCCTGCCAGAAATCGTCGACATCAATCTCCCCATCGAAGCCGTCTTTCACAACCTCATGATCGTCTCCATCCGCAAGAGCTACGCCGGCCACGCTCGCAAAGTCATGAACGGCATCTGGGCCATGGGCCAGGCCATGTTCACCAANNGCCGAAGTCACCCTCCGCGTCGCCAACAACATCGACCCCGAGCGCGACATCCAGTTCACCCTCGGCCCCATCGACTCCCTCGACCACTCCTCCCGCCTGCCCAACTACGGCAGTAAGATGGGCATCGACGCCACCCGCAAATGGGCCGCCGAAGGATTCACCCGCCCCTGGCCAAAGGAAATTGTGATGGACACTGTGACAAAATCCCGCATCGACGCAATCTGGAAGAACCTCGGGCTCGACTAAAGCACGGCGAAAGGTACAACCGAATGGAGAGCCCC
>PMAD01000176.1:3866-4657 GCA_003152415.1 Acidobacterium sp. | reverse complement strand
CGGCAACCGCCTCTTCCGAACATGTGCCCTCGAGTTTTGCCACTTTGAACGGGAATCCAGCCGGCGAAGCCAGCGGATCGGTAAAAACCTGTGCCTCGCCTCGCTGCGCCTTGTCCAGCAGCGCCTGCTTCAGATCCTCGCGCAGCGCGGACTCGCGGGTGAAGGCAAACGCCGTCCCCACCTGGACGCCCGCCGCTCCCAGGTCCAGAGCCTCGCGCACCTTCGCCGCCGAGCCATAACCGCCCGCCAGCCAAAACGGCGCCCCGAGCTCGCGGATCTTGCCGAGATCGATGGCGTCGCGCTCACCATAAACCGGCTCACCCTGAGCGGTGAGTTGCAGCTTGCCGCGCGGCGGAGCATTGTGTCCGCCAGCCGTACGCGTTTCGATCACCAGACCATCGACCTTGCCGTTGGCCTTGCGCAGCATGGTCGCGGCCAGGGTGTTCGACGACACGATGGCCAGGAACGCCGGCCGCCGCAACGGCGCCAGATCGCGCTCCATAAAGTCGCGCGGATCGAAGCGCATGGTCACATCGTCGCCTTCACACGAGCCGATCACGTGCAGCGTGTATTCCGCATCGCGGTGGCCGGCCAGGCGATCCAGCACACCCGGCACATGCAGCGGAATCCCAGCACCCATCAGCACGTAGCCCACGCCCGCCAACATCGCCCCATACATCGAGGGCAGATGCGGAATCTGAACCTTCTCGAGGTAATTAATGCCTACCGGGTTCGCGTGCCCTTCGCGCGCCAGAAACACTTCGACGAAGTTGCTCACGATGCACAGCTCG
>PMAD01000176.1:0-3829 GCA_003152415.1 Acidobacterium sp. | reverse complement strand
TCCTGCAGACGCCGCGCAAGAATCTCGTCGAGGGCCGTGCCGGAGACCACGCCTAGTTGGCCGAGCTTTGACACCGCCTGCGCCAGCCGCCAGCTGGACACGCCTGCGCCCATGCCGCCCTGGATGATCACTGGATGTTGCATGCCTGCGTTGATGGTTTCACTCCGGCTGGGCCTGCTCTGTCGCAGATTTGTAATTTCGATTGTCGGCGGGTGATCTTGCAAACTTTAGTACCGTGTGGGACTCAGTCTTACCGCCGCACTGCCTCACTTCAGATAGGCCCGCACCAGCTCAATCAAATCCTCCGCCACTTCCGGCGGCGGCATCGATGGCTTCTCGCCCGTCATCATGTGGTTGCGGATGTGATCCTCAAGCACCTCGGCCATCAGGCTGTTGAGGCCGCCGCGTACGTTGGCCAACAGCATCAGGAGGGCGGCGCAGTCGTCTCCTGTGGTCAATGACCGCTCGATGGCATCCACCTGGCCGCGAATGCGGTGGATCCGCGCCACCAGCTTTTGTTTTTCCCGTTCTGTATGGCTCATGCTGTTCCTAATATATGGTAGGGGGGTATGTTATAAAGAAGCTCAGGGGCAGTGTACTCCGATTTTCCCGTGGCGCGGGCTTTGCTGCGAACCCGCTCTCCTTTTCTGTAACAAAACTGCAAAACTCCGCGGCGAAGATCATCCCAGTTACCTGAAGCCCTGCGAGGAGGGGCGTTGCTGCGTCGTTATCTCGTCATTTGGCTGCTGCTTTGCGCTCCGCTCGGGGGCGCGCAGTCGGCCTCCATTCTTCCTGACGCACCGGTCCCCGCCGCTGTCGCAAAGCCCGAAGCAGCAAATCCAGCGCCCCGGACCTTCGCGTTCGCCGCGCTCGAGCAGCCTGGCTCCGCGCAACAAGGAGCGGCTCCGCAGTCTCAGGCGCCAGCTGCCGACCCCGACCCGGGCCCCGACCTGACGATGTTCCCCCACAGCCAGACGGCGCGCTACTGGATCTCCGGCCAGACCAATACCATCTTCCAGGCGAAGCCCGGCTTCCACTCTCCCTACCAGGGCCCCAACAGCCTCGATAACGCGGGAGAATACAAGACCTCCCTCGTCGAAACTCTCTATCTCGGCTATCAGCCGCGCCACAACCTCCGCTACAACACCGATCTCCTCCTCGACTTCGAAAGTGCCGGGGGCCGCGGCCTTGGTGAAGCCCTGGGCCTCGCTGGATTCACCAACCTCGACGTGGTCCGCAATCCCAATCTCGGCACCGCGCCCTATCTCTCGCGCGGCGGAATCCACCAGACCTTTGGCCTCACCAGCGAGATGGTCGAATCCGACCGCGACCAGTTCTCTCTCGCCACCGAGGTCCCGGTTCGCCGCTTCGAAACCCGCGTCGGCAAGATGGGCGCGAATGATTTCATGGACGTCAACGACGTCGCCAACGACAGCCATCTCCAGTTCCTCAACTGGACCATCGACGATAACGGCGCCTGGGACTACGCCGCCGATACCCGCGGCTACACCGTCGGCGGCCTGCTTGAATACGACGACCGCAACTGGAGCGCCCGCTACGGAATCTTCGCCATGCCCATCGTCGCCAACGGCATCGCGCTCGACTGGGCCTTCTCTCGCGCCCACGGCCAGAACTGGGAATACGAGCTCCGCCACTCCTTCATCCCCGGCCGCAAGGGAACGACCAAAATCCTCTCTTTCGCCAACACCGCGCACATGGGCAACTACCGCGAGGCGGTCCAGGACTACCTCGCCGGACTCACCCCCACGCCGAACATCGTCTCCGTCGAGCGCTTCGGCACCGTGAAGTACGGATTTAGCTGGAACAACGAGCAGGACATCACCGAAAATTTCCGCATCGGCACGCGCTTCGGCTGGAACGACGACAAGGAGGAATCCTACGCCTATACCGAAGACGCACAGTCCGTGGTTATTGCTGTCGACTACGCCGGCGCGCGCTGGCATCGCCCCGCGGACAAAATTGGCACCGCCTTCGTCAGCAACGCCATTAAGAAAGACCACCAGAATTATCTGAAGTACGGGGGCCTTGGCTTTATCCTCGGCGACGGCCGCCTCAACTACGGCCGCGAAAATATCGTCGAAAGCTACTACACCTGGCACGCCTGGAAAGGGCTCTTCTTCGCCCTCGATGTCCAGCACATCGACGATCCTGGCTATAACCGCGACCGCGGACCCGTTTGGGTCGAAGCCGTCCGCGGCCACATGGATTTCTGAGTTCTTCGCGGCAATTGGTCGGATCGACGGAGCCGCCAGACCCCTCAGCGCTTACACTGCCCAGCGCACCGCGGCTCTACTCCGTTCGCAGCGCCTGCATCGGTTGGATCCGCGTCGCGCGGCGGGCCGGAACCAGCGTCGCGATGGATGCGACTGCACACAGCAGAATCCCCGCGCTCAGCAACGCCCCGGCACTCGTTTCCGTGGTGCCGATCAGCGAATCGATCCAGGCCCGCATCGCGATCGCCAGGCCAGCGCCGATCACCACGCCGATGATCATCAGCTTCAGCGCGCCCGAAAACAGAAGCGTCATGATCGCGCCCCGGTCGGCGCCCAGCGCCATCCGGATCCCAAACTCCCGCTCCCGCCGGCTCACCGAGTACGCAATCACACCGTAGACTCCCACGCTGGCCAGCAACAGCGCCAGTGCGCCAAGAATGCCGGTCACCATGGTCGAGGTTCGCTGTCCGGCGACCGACGCCTCAGCCAGCGCCTCCAGCGAAGTGATATTCGAAACCGCCTGTCCCGGGTCGATCGTTGCGACTGCCCGGCGTGCGCTTTCCGCCAGCTCCAGCGGATCGCCCGAAGTGCGCAGGAGAAATCCCAGAATTGGCGCGGGCCCCTGCCGCACATTGGTGTAGATCTCGAAACCCACCGGCGCGGCCGGACCCGCGTACCGCACATCTCCCACCACCCCCACAATCGTGTAGTTGTCGCCGGCGCAGCAGTGAAGGTGTTTGCCGATGGCGCTCTGTCCGGGCCACAGTTTCTGCGCCATTCCCCGGTTGATGATGGCCACCTTCGGCGAGCTGGCCGTGTCCTGCGGCGTAAAATCGCGACCCTCCAGAAACGGCGTCTGTACCGTGCCGAAAAATCCAGGCGTTACCGAGTGCTGATCCGCAAAGGGATTGCGATCCGCTGTTCCGCCGGGCTGCCCCTCATAACTGAAGTCTCCATTGGCGTTGGCCCCGTTGAATGGCATATCGACAGAACCGGCGACGTGACTCACCCCAGGCAACGCCGCGAGTTTCTCCAGAACCGCGTCATAGAACCGCCCCATTTGCCCAGTATCTGTATACCGGGCCGGAGAAAGCGTAATGCCCATGGTCAGCACGTTCTGCGCATTCACCCCGGGATCGACGCGCAACAGCCGCAGAAAGTAGAACGCCATGTTCAAGGAGCCGGCCACCAGCAGCATCGAGAGCGCAATCTCTGCAACCACCAGGCTGGAGCGCGTGAACTGATGCTCCCGCGAGTCGGTGACCGAGCGACCCTGCTGCATCGCAGCATTTTCGCGCTGGCGCAGAATGCGCAGCCCCGGGATCATGCCGAACAAAAGTCCGGTCGCGAGGCCAAGACCCAAAGTGAAAGCAAGCACGGCGCCATCAAGATGAACGCTCGAAGGCGGTTGAAGCCCTTTGGGCCATGCCGCGACCGGGATGTGCATCAGTACCACCGCTAACGCCAGACCCGCGGCCGCGCCACCAACCGAGAGCAGCAGGCTTTCCGTCAGCGCCTGTCGCACCATCCTGCGCGGCGAAGCCCCCAGAGCGCGGCGAACTGCGAATTCCCGCTCCCGATCCGCGGCCCGCGCC
>PMAD01000134.1 GCA_003152415.1 Acidobacterium sp. | reverse complement strand
GACCCGCCCGCGAGCCGGACCCCACCCGTGCGGCGCGACGCCGGATCGTCTCGACCAGCTTAAGCTCACCGGAAATCGTGCGGGATGGCGCTGGGCGGGCCAGAAAAAATTACCTGCGAACAGGATACCTGCGACTTTCTTACCCTCGCAAAGGTGCAATTTCTACGAACCGGCAACGCTGCGGACGATCGAACGCTCTCATTCCAATGGAAAGCCCTGTTATCCACTTGATTTACACAACATCCGGAGACTGTAATGAAGTCCTGCCCGCGCAAGCGGTTGGAGGTGTTTATGGCGAAGGAAGCCTGGATGGACAACACTCATGTGCGCGTGACCTCGGCGGATGGCAGAACCTCATATCTTTACGAAGTCGACTCCGTGGGCGAGAGGACGTGCACGGAAATCACGGAGCGCAAAGCCGACGGCACCATCGACGATTACGTCCCCGCAAGAGCCCTCGACGATCTGTTCTGGGGCGCAAGAAGCACCCACAAATAGTCTGCGCTCGGCCCTCGGGCCGCAGACCCGAACCAGGTCTATTCTGAACAGACAACCATGTCTGATCAGATCGATTCCCTCAGGACAAAACTCGAAACGTTTGCTTCGGCAGGCGGCGATGCCATCGGTGATCGAGCCGCCATGGAGGCGTTCCTCGAATTGCGCCTTCTTCTGGAGGCCGGCACCGTGCGCGCCGCGGAGCCGGACCCGGCAGCCGCTACCGGCTGGCGCGTCAACGCCTGGGTCAAGCAGGGTATCCTGCTCGGCTTTCGGCTTGGACAGCTGAAGTCGTTCGGCGCCGATCTGTCCTTCGTCGACAAGGACACTTTTCCCGCCCGCCATTTCACGCCGGAACAGGGAATCCGCATCGTCGCCGGTGGGTCGTCCGTGCGGGCGGGCGCCTACCTCGCGCGGGGCGTCATCGCGCTGCCTCCGATGTATGTAAATACAGGCGCGTATGTCGATGAGGGCGCGCTGATCGACTCGCACGCGCTGGTTGGCAGCTGCGCGCAAATCGGCAAGCGCGTGCATCTGAGCGCCGCGGCCCAGGTGGGCGGCGTGCTGGAGCCGGTGAATGCCAGCCCGGTGATCCTCGAAGACGATGTGCTGGTAGGCGGCAACTGCGGCGTCTACGAAGGCACGATTGTCCGCCGGCGCGCGGTGCTGGCAGCGGGCACCGTGCTCACGCGAGGCACTCCGGTCTACGACGTGGTGCGTGGCGATGTGCTGCGCGCCGAAGGAGACAATCCGCTCATCATTCCAGAGGACGCAGTGGTGGTTCCCGGAGCGCGGGCTCTGCATCCGAGCAAGCTCAAGGTGGCCGCTCTGTGGGAGCTGAGTGTCTACACCCCAATCATCGTGAAATATCGCGACGAGAAGACCGAGCTGAGCCTGGCTCTGGAAGACTTGCTGCGCTAGCGCCCGCTACGCCTGCTTCTCTTCGGCCTCGTGAAGAAAAGGCAGCGGCGTGCCGTTGTTACCCGCCCAGCGGATGCTGGCGATGAGGTCGCCCATGTTGGGAACCGTGATGCCCTGCACCGGGAGGTAAATCCCGAGGCAGTTTTGGTTCCACAGCTGGTTCGCCATCAGGAAAAGAAGCTTATAGCAGGAAGGCCATTCCGATTCCGGCATCTTTGGGCCATCGGGATAGTCAACCGCCAGCCAGGCGCGGTGCCGGTCCCAGGCGCCCTGTCTCACCTCATTGGCTTCCTGTCCCGGTCGGTGATAGCGGGCTTGTGCGGTGCGCAGCCCGAACAGCACATCGGAAACGCGGATGAGCCACCTTCCCTTCCGCGGCGGACCGGCGATGACAGGCGGGCCTTCCGGTCCACCCCACGCCTGCTCGGCCAGTCCAAGCGCCGCCTCCCGCGTGAGTTCCACCGGCGATTCCAGCAGCAGCACCAGGGAGGGGCACGGTTCCTCGTCTTTGTTAGGAGAGCCGGTAACGACACTCCCCAGGAACCGAATCATTTTGCGGATCATTGCGGCACCCATATTACGATAAGTCGGGCCCAACGGTGCGGAAAGTTTCCTCTGTAACTACGATAGTAACTACGCCCGGGTACATCGTAAGTAAACTACTTTGGATAACTCCGCCTCCAGCCCCTACGCCACTTCCCTCGCTTCGCGCTCGATCCTCTGATTGGTCATGAAGCGCTCCATCGCCTGCATCGCGCATCCCCGGCCGCAGAGGTGGTGCATCTCGGCATTCCGGCTCTCGGCAAAATTCCACGGCAGCAGCGTGAAGCGCTGTTTCGGTTGGCCCTCGTCGCAGCAGGAAACGTCACCCAGCGTAAACATCCACCAATGGTTAGAGTCGCCTTTCTTCTTGCCGCAGACGTCGCAGGTAAAAGACACGTCCCAAACCATGGTTGCTCCCCGTAAAAACGCGGTGTCCTTGCGAATATCCTTAAATTACACCGGAACCGGAGCACCGGCAGTAGCCCTTCCGTGGGACTGTGGACATCGCGCCGCGATGCTCGTATGGTGGTTGCCACCATGGTTTGCCCGAGCTGCAAGGCAACGGAATTCCGGCTGTCGGGCCTGCGCTTCCGCGACCTCGAGCACCTGGCTGTCCTGCAATACCCGGTCCGCTGCCGGTCCTGCCACCACCGCACCTACGGAAGCCTGCTGCTGGCGCTGGTTTTGTTCCAGCTGCGGCGCCACCATTTCGGCGGCAAAGAAACGGCATAGGTCAGGTTACTGCGGAGCCGGCCCGCGCACGATCTGCACCAGATCATCCGGCTGAATGTGCTTCGCAAACGCCGCCTTCACATCGTCGGCCGTCAGCGCGGAATATTTCTTCGCCGCCACGATCGGCTCGTCAAGCGGCAGCCCTATCTCGGCCCGGCCCAGCAGGCCTCCGGCCACCGCTTCTTCGCTCGATTCGCTCAGCGGGATCGAGCGCAAAAGCAACGCTTTAGCCTGATGCAACTCCGTATCGGAGACATTCTGCGTCCGCATCTGGTTCAGGTCCCTCACGATCAGCGCCTTTGCCTTCGACACATTCGGCGGGTCGCAGCCGTAGGTGACCGAATAGTCGGCTCGCGTCTTCGAGGCGCTCATCCCCACATCGACGTTATAGACATAACCGGCAACCTGGCGCAGGTCGTGATATAGCCGCGTCGCGTAGAAGCCCCCGCCGAGCACGTGGTTACCCAACTGCAGCGGATAGAAGTCTGGATCGAAGCGGTTGATGTCGATCTGCTCGGCCAGCGTCACCGAGTCCTGCACCGCTTCGGAGTCGGGCACGGTCGCCGCCGACATTTTGTTCACCGGTACGGCCGGCAGCGTCGTGTCTGGCTTGTCGCCCGTGGCCTTCCAGTCTCCAAACCACTTCTCGATGACCGCGCGCGCATCGGCCGGCGTCACATCGCCAATCACCACAATGGTGGTCAGATCGGGGCGGATTGTCGCGCCGTGATACTGCTTCACCTGGTCGAGGGTCAGCGCGCTGATCGTGCCCGGCGTGACTTCGCGCAGCACCGGGTCGCCCGGCGGGAGCAGTGCCAGATCCAGCGCCCGCGCCGTGCGATACCCAGGGCTCTGCAGGTACCCGGCGACAAGCTGCGCATACTGCTGGCGCGTGACCATAAACGCCTGCTCCGGCAGCGCCGGATGCAGCTCATTGTCGGCCAGCAGCTGCACGCCGCGCGAGAAGTACTCCTTCAGCACCTTGACCGAGAAGTTGTATCCCGCGCTCTCGTTGGCGGCGATGTCGTCGAGCGCCTTCTGGTACGCGATCCGGTCCAGCGACGTCGTCCCATACGAGTAGAGCCCATCCAGCACATCGCCCACTCCCTCCTGGCTTGGCGGCGTCTGCAAATCACCGTCATGTTTCACTGCGCCCACCACCGTGACGGTGGGGCTTGTGGTGTCGGTGCGTACAATCAGGCGAATTCCATTCGAGAGCTTCGTGTCCGAAACAGAGATAAAGGTAGATGGCACCTGCAACTCCGCCAGCTCTTTCGCCGCCCACTGCGGCAACTCCACCGGCTTCGTCGGCGCCGACGTGACCTTCTCGCTGCCTCCGAATCCCTTTTCCGCGATCGGCTCACCGTTGGGTACAGGCTTCAGCGTCGCGGTGATGGTGTTGGCGCTCAGCAAATACTGCTTCGCGACCCGATTCACGTCGGCCAGCGTCACGTTGCGGATGGCGTCAATGTCCTCATCCGGCGAGTTGCGGCCCTCGGCGGCGAGCGCGTCCGACCACACCTCGGCCAGATCGGGAATAGAGTTCCGCTGGAACTCCGCCTGAGCAATCTCAGCGCGTCTGGCCGCGTCCACCAGGTCCTCGGGCAAGCCGTTGGCCGCGTACTTGTTAACGATCTGCCGCAGCTCCTCGAGCACTGGGCTCGGATCCTGCCCGGCGGGAAGCGCCACCACGCCGTAGCCCACGCTGGCTTTGGGATACGTCTCCGGCAGGCTGAATTCCGCGCCCAGCGCTTTGCCCGCGGGCACCAGGCCGTAGATATTGCCGCGCTGGCTCGCCAGCACGTCCACCAGAATCTGTAGTGCCGCGTAATCCGGCGAGTCCGTCCCCGGCATGCGCCACGCGATGTACCCAAGAACATAGGGCAGGTTGCTGTCGAGGGTGAATGTCTCCGGCTTCACCGGCTGCAAATTAATGGCCGGATGCGGCGGCAGCGGATGGCTGGGGACATCGCCGTAAAACTGGCGAATCTTCTCAAGGGTCGCAGTGGGTTCAACATCGCCCACGACGACCAGGATCATATTCGACGGTGTGTACCACTTGTCCGCGAACTCCTTCAGCATCGGCCCAGTAGTTTTGTCGAAAGAGGACCGCGTTCCCAGCGCATCGTGTGCGTAGGGCGTACCCGCAAACATGTCCTGGTTGAGACGATCAACAAATTTCTGCGTCGGATTCGACAGATCCCGAGCCACCTCCTGCTCAATCGCGCCCCGCTCCTGGTCCCACTCCGCCTGCGAGTCGTCGATCCGGCGCATGCACGCCGCCTCCGCCTGGAGCGCCACGTCAACGTCCGCCGAAGGCACCGTCTCAAAGTACTGCGTGATGTTCTGCTGCGTGTCGGCGTTGTTATCGCCGCCCATCAGCGCGAAGATGGCGGACGTCTGGTCGGCGCTCATGCCTTTGCAGCCGCGGAACGCCATATGCTCCTGCGCGTGCGCCATGCCCGGAAAACCGTCGGGCGTCTCATTGCCGCCGACCATAAAGTTGGCCTCCACCGTCACCACCGGCGCCAGCGTGTTGCGGATGATCACCACGCGCATGCCATTCGGCAAAGTCGCGCGAGTGGGCGGAGCATCGGCCGCCTGTACAAAGGGCGCAGCGGCAAAAGACAGGAACGCGATCAGAAAAGAAACAGTCAGGCGACGCTTCAAAACAATCCTCCGGGCGAGAGATGCCCTTTAGGGATGGTAAAGGATCGCGACAGACCAGGCCCGCGACGCAACCATCGGAGTGACGAATCGAGAAATCTTCGTGGAGAGGTTTGAATGGTCGGGACGGGCAGATTTGAACTGCCGACCCCTCGCACCCCAAGCGAGTGCTCTACCAGGCTGAGCCACGTCCCGACAACAGCAGAGGTCCAGCGCCAAGTTTACCACCCGGCCACGATGAACGGCCCCGCGCTTCCTCAGGACGAAACTACCCCCGCCAGCGCCGCCAGCCCCTCCTGGCGCGTCCGCAGTTCTCTCATCTCGTCCGGACCCAACTTCTCCGCGCAGCCGGCCACCGTGCGCCATCCGCGCTCCACCAGAATCTGCCGGAACTCCGCATCCGGCGTCGACGCCGCAATGTCGCCCAGGGCGCGGAGCAGCCGCAGGCTCACCGCCACATCGCCCTTCGCGTACATGCGAATCTGCTCGAACGCCGCGTCCAGCAGCCGTGGAAACTGGATCCATCCCAGGCTCACCCGAATCACGCCCGGCGGATCGAACATCAGCTCGTCGGGCGGCTGCCGCGACGCGAAGCGAATCATGATGCGGCTCAGCTGGTCGACGCAGTTGATGCCGGTGCTGGGATCGTTCACCGCGGGCGAGATCGCCTTCAGCGCGATATCCACGATTTGCAGCACGCCGAACTCCACGTCCTGCTGCAGCGTCCTCGTCGGCCCCATGTCAAACGCCGACAGCAGCCGCGCCCTTCCGTCGTCGTCCAGCCGGTCGCCCTTCGCCACCATCGCCACCGGAATCCCCGCCGGAACAAAATGACCCACCCGACGCAGCACGCGAATCCGCACACGGTATTGCTTCGCCAGAACGAGCAGCCGCCGCGTGTCGATGAACCGGATGTATCCGGATTCCGCGGCTGCCACCGCCACCTCATCCGGCGTCGCCGGCGGCGCCTGCGTCTGGTGCAACCGTTCCGGCCAGTGCGGCCACAGCATCACCTCGTCGATCACCCCTTCCGTCTCCGTCGCAATGCGGTCCACAATATGGTTCACGCTGATCGCCTGCGAGATGTGGTGGATGAAAAACAGCAGCCAGCCCACGCAGATCAGCGCCAGCAGCATCGCTCCCAGCACCGTCGCCACCGGCGCAAACGGGTGCGGCAGCGACCGCGCCGCCGGCAAAGCCGCCATGCAGTACGAAAACGTCCCGAGAAAAACGCCCAGCGTCCACTGCGTCACCCGATCCCTGGAGAAGCTCATGATGATGCGCGGCGAGAACTGCATCGACGCCAGCGTGAGCGTCATCAGCAGAATCGCGAACACGATGGAGACGACCGTCATCATCGAGGTCGCGACCCCGCCCAGAATCACCTGCGCCACCTGCGGATCGGCGTGCGACGGGAAGATCGCGCGCGGAACCCACGCGCTCACCGCCGGAACCATCTCCTCCAGCCACGAGAGCAGCGCGCCCGCGCACCCCAGCGTCAGCGCGATGATCAGCGGGCGGACGAGGAAGCCGCCGCGCAGGTTGTACGTCGCGCGGCGCAGGATCAATGGGAAGCTCTTGTTCACGAATTTGCTGGAGCAAGTATAGTGGCCGATTGCGCAGCCCAGCGATCAGATCGCCGGTGCGCGATACGGGTGCGAAGTTCGCCTACTGCGGCACCTGCCATCCCGCTCCCACCGTCGCCAGCGTCGCCTGATCCGTCGGCGCATCGCCCAGCGACTTCGCCAGCTGCGGGAAAGCCACCTTCACCTGATCCGTGCCCGCCCACACCGGCACCTCCCGCATGGCGTACTGGTAGGTCACCGTCGTCTCCGTGAAACCGTTGTGCGGGCCCGGCGGCGTGAAGCTCGCGATACCCGTGACCTCACGATGCCCGTAGCAGAATCGCGGCGAAAAACGGTTGCCCGCAAGATTCAGCGTGTACCGGTCCACGTGCATGTCGCGGTCTTCAAGCCGCGTCAGCAGCCCCGCGTCGGTGAGCGCGTCCATTTCGCTCTTGTCTTCCTTCGCGGTAGCTCCGGGAGCGACCTCGTACGGAAACGTGTGGCCATGCGGAAAGAGGCAGTCGTTGTGGTCCTGGTAGTACGCGTTCAGCGTATTCGTGAAGTTCTCGTTGGTGGGCTTGTTGGCCGATGAGCAGCCGGCCACAAGCGCGCAAAGCGCGCAGGTTGCGATCCCGACCCTGGCTTTCGTTTTCATGCGATTCGCTCCCCTGCTGCGTTGCATGGTAGAGGAAAACGTCCCTCTGTGCGCGGCGAATCTCCTGAAAATAGCGGCTTCGCAGCACCGGAAATTGCACCGGCCAGGGCGCTGGTCGCCCCATCCTGGCACGCTTTGGCCACCAAAATGACGGAACTAAAAGCCCCCGCCAGGCGTATGGTTTCTCCATAACAGGGAGTTTGCCTATGCGAGTGCGCGTATTGCCCGAAGCGCTGATTCTTGGAACGCTGCTGGGCACATTGCTGGCCGCCGCCGGCTGCCATGTTGAGGTCGACAAGGGGAAGAACGGCGAGGAAAAGAACGTCAAAATTGACACGCCTCTGGGCGGGTTGCACGTACGTGCCGATCAGACCTCGGCCGTCGACCTGGGGCTGCCCCTCTATCCCGGAGCCGAGATCGCGCCCAATCGCGAGGGCGATAAGTCTGCCGATGTGCACTTCGGCTTCGGCCAGTTCCAGCTCCGCATCAAGGTGGTCACCTACGAGTCGCCCGATTCTCGCGATAAGGTGGTCGCGTTCTACAAAAACGCCATGGGCCGCTTCGGCGATGTCATCACCTGCGACGGAAATCATCCCGTCGGTTCGCCATCCATGACCGGCGAAGGACTCACGTGCGACGAAGAGCACAATTCTAACGTGCATGTGAACGGCATCTCCGACGACAGCGGCTTCACTCTCCGTGCCGGCTCGAAGCATCACCAGCACATCTTTGTGGTCAAGAACGGCGGCGAGGGCACCAAATTCTCTCTGGTCGAGCTGCAGTTGCCGACCGGCCTCGACGAGAGTGCGTCGAAATCCAGCGATTAGCGGCTTATTCCTGCTCCAGGCTTTCGCTTGCAACCACCACCAATCTCGCATTGCGCTCCCAGCCCGCGTGCGATAGGGTCAAGTTATGGACTCGTTGTGCCATCGCTGCGGAAACAGTCTGCATGAGGGAGAAGGCTTTTGCTCCCATTGCGGCGCGCCGCAGTTGCTGGTCGACACCTCGGATGTGAGCGGGCCGCAGCAGCCGCCGCAGCGGCTGGGCGTCGATCCCGGCCGGGTCCAGTGGCGCACCGCGATCACCTCGGCTCTCCTGGTTTCCGTCCCCGTGGGCCTGTTGTCGGCGCTGCTTGGAGGCGTTCGCACCCTCCTCGTCATCGCCGGAGGTTTTGCCGCCATCGCGCTTTACCGGAGGCGCAGCGAGGCCGCAACGGATGGCCGCATCGGATGGCGGCTCGGCGCGCTGGTTGGAGTCGCTTCGGCCTTCCTGGCCACCGCAACCTATTCCGTGCAGCTGATCGTCGCTCGCTACCTTCTGCATGAAGGGCCCGCGATGGATCGGGAATTTCAGGCCGCTGCACAGATGGGCGTCGACTATTGGGCCAAAAACGCGCAACAGGGTCCCCAGCCTCCTGAAGTCGCTCACGCGTTGCAGACCGTTACCAGCTTCATGCTGTCGCCCGACGGACATGCGTTCGGACAGCTCGCAGCCGCCCTCATCATGTCGGCTGGAATGATCCTCTTTGCCGCAACCGGCGGCGCCATCGCCGGACGCATTCTGTCCGCCCGCCCCAAACCGCAGCAAACCCTCTGATCCGCTACTGCGCCTGAGGAAAACGCGGCCGTAACTCCTCGCACAAAGTCTTGCGGCCCGGAAACCAGGCTCGTATCATCCTCTTTACACCTATGTCAGAATTGCAGGCTGCTGCTACGCCCAGATTGCGCGAGAAGGGGCGGATTATGTCCGCGTCGGAGATTGAGCGCACCCTGGTTCGCCTGGCGCATCAGATCATCGAGAAAAACAACGGCGCGGAGACCATCGGCCTGGTCGGCATCAAGCGGCGCGGTGTCCCCATTGCCGAGCGCCTCGGCGCGTTGATCCGCGGTATCGAGAAGCACCCCGTCGACACCGGTGTCCTCGACATCAGCTTCTATCGCGACGATCTTTCCACGCGCGATGTTCGCCCCGTTGTCGTCCCCGGCTCGCTCGGCTTCGACGTCAACGGCCGCGACGTGATCCTGATCGACGATGTGCTCTACACCGGGCGCACCATTCGCGCCGCCCTCGATGCCCTCTTCGATCACGGACGCCCGCGGCGCGTGCAACTGCTCGTGCTCATCGATCGCGGTCATCGCGAGCTGCCCATTGAGGCCACATTTGTGGGCCGCGCTGTGCCCACTTCGCAGCGCGAGATCATCGAAGTCAAATTGAAGGAAGTAGACAACGACGAGCAGGTGTTGCTCGTCGAGCGCGTGGAATAGAGGATCGCAACGGAGCCCAACGCTACCGCTGCTTTGAGGAGATGGCGCTGACCAGGACAACAGTCCGCAAGCCGCAAAACCTCTCCAGCCCCTCTTTTTTTCATCAGCCCATCCATCCGGGCTCCGCGATCTCCGCCGGCGACTTTTCTGTCGCCGAAGTGCGCCGGATTCTCCAATCCGCCG
>PMAD01000220.1:5205-7873 GCA_003152415.1 Acidobacterium sp. | reverse complement strand
CCCCGCCTGGAACCGCCTCCGCGAGCACGCCGACTTCGAGCGCATCCTTGAAGACCTCAAGAAAAGCTTCCGCCGCAACCAAAAAACCTGGAAACGCCTGCTCGCCGAATCCAGCGCATGATCTGATCGGAAGATTACTTCCGCGCTCATTCTTGCAATTTGTACGAAATTGTACAAGAATAGAAAATTGTACGATTTCGTACAACCACTCCATGCCGCCTCGTTCCGCTCCAACCCGCTACGCAGTCATTACCGCGGACGTTGTTGGGTCCCGAAATATCCAGTCTTTCCGTGCCAAACGCGATCGGCTTCTCGCCGCCGCGTCGCAGCTTCATCTCGAACAAAAGCTGATCCTGTCGCCCTGGACAGTCACCGCGTGGGATGAATTCCAGGCGATTCTCCGCAAGCCTGAATACGTTCCGCGCGCGATCTTGGATCTCCGCCGTCTCCTGTTTCCCTTTGAGCTCTGGATCGCCGTGGGCATGGGCTCAGTGAGCGAAGCCCACAAAAGGCCTGTCAATCAATACGCCGGGGGCGAGGCCTTTGAGAGAGCCAGAAAAGCAGCAGATCGATTGAAGCTGGGCTCTCCCAAATTTCGTGTCCTCACAAGCTTCGAATCCGGCAACAAAATCTTCGACTCGATTGCGAATACGATTTATCGCCTGCAGGACGCCCTTCTCGATCGGATTACTGCCAGACAATGGGCGACGATCAATGTGCAAATGAATACCTCGCATCAGGAGCTGACGGCCAGAAAGCTCTCCCTCGACGTCTCCACCGTATCGAGAAATCTCAAGAGGGGGTATTATTGGCACCTCGTGGAGACGGCCGACGCCATGAAATACATAATCCACGCATATTTCTAAGTTGTACGTTTTTGTACAAATTCCTGAAAATGGACGTTTTTATGCAACCCCTCCCCGCGGCCTTCATGGCCCTGCTGCTTGCGCATTTGCTGGGCGACTTCCCCCTTCAGTCGCGATGGATAGTCAGTAATAANNCCGTTGCTTCTTCATGGAGCCGCGCATTATGTGCTGGCCTGGGCCTGCCTCATATTTCTTGGACAGGTCCGCTTTCTGTCGATCCGGAGCCAGGCCGCCATCGCCGGTTATCTCCTTCTTCATCTCCTAATCGACAGGGTGAAAGCTCGGCTGATTGCGCGAGGAGCTGTTTCCGACAACTGCGGTACATTTCTGGCGGATCAGGGGCTGCACGCCGTTGCCCTTGTGATTGCGGCGCTCCTGTTAACCAGGAGTCACATCTTCTCATTGGTGGAAGCGATGCGGCTCTCGGCCTCTGCGAGGACTCGAATAGTGGAAACAGCAATCATTTACGCCGGTATCGTATTCGGCGGAGGATACCTCATTCGTCACCTTACCAGGAATATCGCGCACGACATCGCAGAAGAGCCGCCACTACAGCTGGGAAACGCAGGGCTCTATATCGGATGGATCGAGAGAGCCCTGGTAATTACCGCCATGGCAATGCAGTCGCCGGCCCTGGTTGGCTTGATTCTGACTGGCAAATCCATCGCTCGTTTCCCTGAATTCAAAGAAGCCCGTTTTGCTGAATATTTTCTGATTGGCACGCTCCTGAGCTTCTTGCTGTCGATACTCGGCGGAATCGTTCTCCTCTATCTGCTCTACGGCACGATATCGCTGAAGTGAAGCCGGGCGCGGACTGTAAGTAACCTGCGCGGCATTGCCCCGTTTTCAGCCCGACGTGAGCCACCAGCGCATCGCGTTCCCTCCACTCTGGCCTCCCAAAGTCTCACGCTTCTGCCAGAATCTTCTTATGCGCGCCCCCATCTACCAGGTCGACGCCTTCACTACCCGCCGCTTCGCCGGCAATCCCGCCGCCATCATTCCCCTCGACACCTTTCTCCCCGACGCCATCCTCCAGGCCGTCGCCGCCGAAAACAACCTCGCCGAAACCGCCTACCTCGTCCCCTTCAGCGGCGACTACAACCTCCGCTGGTTCACGCCCACCACCGAGGTCCCTCTCTGCGGCCACGCCACCCTCGCCAGCGCCGCCGTCGTCATGGAGCGCCTCGAACCCACGCGCACCCAGGTCGTCTTCCACTCCGCCAGCGGACCTCTGACCGTAAATGAAAACGGCGCCGGCTACGTCATGGATTTCCCCACCCGCCCCTCCGCGTCCATCCCGACGCCGCCCGGCCTCGCCGAGGCCATCGGCGTCGCGCCCCTCGAGGTCACCGAAAACGGCTTCAACTATATGGCGCTCCTCCCCAACGAACAAACCCTCCGCGCCCTCGCTCCGGACATGGCCGCCCTCATCCGCATCGGCAAGGGTGGCCTCATCGTCACCGCCCAAAGCGACGACCTCGCGTACGATTTCGTCAGTCGCTACTTCGCTCCCGTCAAAGGCATTCCTGAAGATCCCGTCACGGGCTCAGCGCACTGCATGCTCGCTCCGTATTGGGCTCCGCGTCTCCGAAAAACGGATTTCACCGCCTTCCAGGCCTCGCCCCGCGGCGGCAAAGTCCTCTGCCGCCTGCGCGGCGACCGCACCGAACTCGAAGGCGAATGCGTCTTCTATCTCGAAGGCGAAGTTGAGATCTGAACCTACAAAACAGCCAAAATCTCTCCAACCCCCAAATGTGGAAAACTTGTCAAGAGGGACACGCAAAAACCAAAGTAATGACCGC
>PMAD01000220.1:3500-5199 GCA_003152415.1 Acidobacterium sp. | reverse complement strand
AAAAGCCTCGCCTTACACGGCGGGGCTTTTCCTTTTCCACACCCGTAACTCTCAGCTCTGCGTTCTGTAGCTCATTTCGGACCACGGATCACGAGTCAGTGTTTTTCTGAGCTCTGACTCTGTGCCCTGTGTTTTCAAATACGCAGCCGCAACTGGCCCATTTTCAAATACGAAGGGAGCAGCCAATGTTGTCGAACTCGTCAACTTCTTGCCAACCTTGCACTGAAGCCCTTCAGAATCAAATTCCTGCGCGCGCGTATGGGTTGTGGCAGGGGAGGGGGGTGGGGGGTACAACCCGCACGAAAGTTTGCTCCGGCAACTGCCCTGTTGAGGACAACTCCGCCGAATCGGTCAGGCCGAGCGGACATACCTGATGTGAGCGAGCACCGGTCAGCGATCAGGCGTCAGCCGCACCCGGTTCGCTGAGCGGTTTCAGTTGAGCGGTTCCAGTTTCGTCACAACCAGCACCTCCAGTAGCGTGGCGGTTTGACGAACATTGCCTGAAATGGTGACGAGTGCCTCTGAGACCAGGGGATGTTCTCCCGCCAGCGTATCAAGACGGTCACTCACACTGTGGAGTTTCTGAGCTTCGTGCAGAATCGCAGCCGAAGGCAATGCAAACCCGATTTCCTGGAAGCCTAAGGAGGGGAAAACTTCAGGTGGGCTGACTTAGTTCAGGAAGCCTGAAAGAGGGGTTCGCGGGTCGTTCTTTGAGCGGAACCGCCCCCATGAATACTTTAGGGAGGATCATACAGCATGGGTCACGCCTTCGCTTTTGCAGTCGGCTAATTCCTGGGTCTTCCTCATTGAATGCTGGTAACGGCGACGGTTTGGTTAGGGATGCTCCGCAGCCGGCTTTCCCCCTTGACATTCCCCCCACAACCGGCCAATGTACCAGCCATCCCCAAAATGAAGCCCGCCGCCCCCGTTCTGCTATTCCTTGCCCTCTCTTTCGCCTCCGCCCAGGAAGCCCGCTGGGCCCAGCTCTCCCAGCAGGCCGAGCAACTCCGCAAGCAGGGCCAGATCAACCAGGCCATTCCCCTCGCCCAGCAGGCCGTGCAGGTCGCCGCCGCCACCTTCGGTCCCAACGACCGCCGGGTCGGTCTCTCCCTCGACTCTCTCGGCCTCCTCTACAAGAGTCTCGACGAGTTCGCTGACGCCGACAGCTGCCTCCGCCGCTCGCTCGCCATCCTCAAAGCCGCCGACGGCCTCCAAAGCAAGGACGCCGGCGCCGTCCTCCTCAACCTCGCTGACCTCTACGCCGACCACGGCCGCTGGGGTGAGGCCGAAAGCGACTTCCGCGAAGCCCTCACCATCGCCGTCCACGCCTACGGCCAAAACGACCCGCACGTTGCCGACGTGCTCCGCGACGGCGGCAGCCTCCTGATCGACGAAGGCAAGCTCCAGCCCGCGGCCAGCGTACTGCGCGGCGCCATCGCCATCTACACCAACGCCGGCCCTGCCTACGGCGCGCCCCTCGCCGCAACCTATAACCTCGCCGGCCAGGTCGTCTCCGACGCCGGCGCCTCCAAAGAAGCCGAGGGGCTGTTCCAGAAAGCCATCGACCTCAGCGAGAAATCCGAAGGGCCCAACAGCGCCAACCTCGCCACCTATCTCGCTAACTTAGCCAACGTCTACAAGGACGAGCAGCGCTTTGCCGAAGCCGAGCCGCTGTATCTCCGCATGATCGCCATCCTCC
>PMAD01000220.1:0-3398 GCA_003152415.1 Acidobacterium sp. | reverse complement strand
ACTACGCCACCCTGCCCGGCACCTTCCCCATCTACTTCAGCTTCGTCACGCGATACCACGACCGCTACCCCGCTCTCGCCGGAAAAATGTACGATGCGCTGCTCGCCGAACGCGGCCTCGTCGCCGAAAGCGCCGCTTCCAGTCGTGCCCACCTCCTTGCCAGCGGCAACCGCCCCGCGCTCGCCATCCTCGACAAACTCGCCGCGGAAAAGGCCCAGTTCGCCGCGCTCTCCACCTCCGGCACCGACAATCGCGCCCAGATCGGGCAGCTCAGCCAGCAAATCAACCAGACCGAAGAAGCACTCGCCAAAATCTCCGCAGCGTTTTCGCAGCAGAAAACCCTGGCCGTCGCTACCTGGCGCGACGTGCAGAAAGCTCTCAAGCCCGGCGAAGCTGCCGTCGAAATCACGAAGTTCCAGGTCAACAACGGCCACACCTTCCTCGCCAACCTCATCTACGTCGCTCTCGTCGTCACACCCAAATCGCAGTATCCCAGCCTCATCGTTCTCGGCGACGCAAAGCAGCTCGAAGCCGTGCCCCTCACTAACTTCCGCTCCGTCGTCGCCAAAACCCGTGGTGTCTCCATCGAGCCCGAGCCCGCCGCAACTCCTTCCAACGTCCCTGCCGCGGCCCCAATAAACTCCAGCGCCGCCTACGACGCTTTCTGGAAGCCCCTCGAGCCCGCCCTCGCCGGCGTCCAGCGCATCTATGTCGCCGCCGACGGCGTCCTCAACCAGATCCCCATCGGCCTGCTCTCCGACTCCACTGGGAAGCTTCTCCTCGAGAAAGTCCAGCTGCGCTGCGTCAACAGCACCCGCGACCTCCTCCGTCCACCCGATGCCGTAACCGCAAAGTCCGCCGTGCTCCTCGGCAATCCCGGGTTCGACTCCGTCGTCGCCGCGCCGGCCCCGGCTCCCGCATCGACCCAGTCCGCCTCATCGCGCTCGGTCGACCTCAGCGGCGCGCCCCTCCCGCCGCTTCCCGGTACTCAGGCCGAAGTTACCGCCATTGACAAGCTCCTCCGCCAGTCCGGCTGGCAAACCACGCTCTACACCGGCGACCGCGCACTGAAAGCCTCCATCCAGAATGTCCGCGCCCCGCGCCTCGTCCACATCGCAACCCACGGCTTCTTCCTCGAAGACCATCCTGCGCCTGATAACTCCGGTCGCAACGTGCGTCTCCGCGGCGCCTCCGACGACCCCATGCTCCATTCCGGACTCTTCTTCGCCGGCGCCAATCGCACTCGCTCCGGCGCCGCCCCCGCTGCCGGAGCCGACAACGGCATCCTCACCGCCTATGAAGCCAGCCAGCTTAACCTGCAGGGCACCGAGCTCGTCGTGCNNCGAAACCGGCCTCGGCGAGCAGGGCAACAGCGAGGGCGTCTTCGGTCTCCGCCGCGCCCTCCAGGAAGCCGGCGCCGATGCCGTCATGATGAGCATGTGGTCGGTTCCCGATCAGGAAACCCAGGAGCTCATGGCCCTCTTCTATGCGAAATGGCTCACCGGCCTCGACAAGCCCGAGGCTCTCCGTCAGGCCCAGCTCGCCGAGCGTGACGTGGTCCGCAAGCGCTACGGCCGCGACCTTCCTTATTATTGGGGCGCCTTCGTCCTCGTCAGCCGATAAGCGCGCGTCAACGGTGTTGCCCGGCTCTCGCTCTCATCCGACCACGGGCGCTGCTTCCTTCCGGCACATCTCCACTCCCGCAACCACAAACCAGATCGCCTGACTGAGTACAACCGCGGTAAAGCCGTGGACATTCATGCGCAGATGGCCAACGATGACCAGCGCTGCGATCAGCGGCGCAACCACGCACCCATACACTCCAACAAAGCGCGAAAGCCCCCCGTTCCGCAGGCTGGAAACGGACCAAAGCAAGATGGCCGCCGAAGCAGCAACCGAGTAAATGCGCGAAAACGCCTGGTTGATCTGAAAAACCGAAGCAATGGCGATCCGCCACTGCGGCGCGGCTGCGGCAGAGTCTCGCACCATCTGGCGCATGATCCCTGGCACGATAAACCCGCTGACCGCAGCCGCAATAAGCACCGCGACCGCCGCAAACGCGTAGAACACCAGCCCGGAAAACGCCAGCCGGTCCTCCCCGGCGATTTGCCGTGTCAGCCCCCATGCTCCCAGGAAGAGAATCAGAATACTGATCATGCCCAGGCTGTGTGCCACGCCTGACAGGTTCTCCAAACGCATAACCTGATCGGCCGTCAGGGTGCCACCGCCGATCGGATGAATCGCCATCGTAACCATGGCGCCGATCGAACCTGCGATCAACGCAATTCCCGCCTTACGATTGTCTGTCATTCGAAGTACTGTAGGAAGAACCAGCTTCGAAGTCACGCACGAATTCGCATGCAGGCAGGGATACCAAACAAAGAGGGCACGTATGTTCGGAAACCACGAAGAAAAGCGGACCGCACAGGCAAGCGCGAAGCCTGCAAAGACCGACCGCCGCATCCTGCGCACCCGCGACACCCTGGGTGGGGCTCTCGTTCGGCTCATGCACGAGAAGCCTTTCGACAACATTACCGTTCAGGACGTCCTCGACCGAGCCGGAGTCAGCCGAACCACCTTCTACACCCACTATCGCGACAAGGACGATCTCTTCCTCAGCGACGTGGAAGACTTCTTCGAAATGATGTCCACGTTCCTCGAGCGCAACGGCGCCGCCCCGAAACGAATCGCGCCAGTCGAGGAGTTGCTCATCCATGTATCGGAAGTGCGCGAGTTCCATCAGGCCCTTATCGCATCAGGCAAAATGGACGACGTCCGCGAGCTCGGCCTCGGCTGTTTCGCGCGCTCCATCGAGCAGCGCCTTCTCCTGGCCGGCGTCATCATGGACCCGGCCTCTCTGCGGGCCTGCTCGCATGCTCTCGGCGGCAGTCTGTTCGCCATGATGGAGTCATGGCTCCGCGCCGGCAAGCCAGTTCCGCCCAGCGAAATGGACGCGCTCTTTCATCGCCTTGTCTGGAACGGAATCGGCCGCTGACCGCTGAGTCTTACTCCAGCCGGTACTTCGTCTCCGCCAGGTGATACAGCGGCCGCCACACCAGCCGGTTGATGGTCACAACAATCAGCGCCATGATCATTGTCGCTGCCAGCAACACCGGATAATTCCCGTCTGTGCTCGCGGTGCTGATCTGCGCGCCCAGTCCCAGCGTCGACAGAGCCCGCCCCTTCAGCTGAAAATATTCCGCCACAATCGAGGCATTCCATGCGCCGCCCGAAGCCGTGATAAGCCCCGTAATCAGAAACGGAAAAATCCCCGGCAGAATCACGGTGGTCCATCGCTGCACGTCCCTGAACCGGAACAGGGTCGCCACTTCGCGCAGCTCCGACGGAATCGCCTGCGCCCCTGCAATCACGTTGAACAGGATGTACCACTGCGTGCC
>PMAD01000103.1 GCA_003152415.1 Acidobacterium sp. | reverse complement strand
ATGTTGCGATCATCTGGAACGGTGGTTGTTACATTTGCCTGGTCAGTGAGGAATTGCAGGAGGTTTTCTGCGGCCTGGGCATCGAGGTCGTGTTCGCGGACGAGACGGCTGATGGCGGCATTGGGCGGAAGGGCGCGGAGTTCGCGGATGAGCGCGCCGATGCGGCGCCCGAATTCAAGGGGACGTCCGGGCTGGTCGCCGTGCCAGAAGGGCATTTTGCCAGGCTGCCCGGGAGCTGGCCTGACCAGGACGCGGTCGTGGGAGATTTCGTCAATGCGCCAGGAGGAGGCGCCGAGGGCGAAGATATCGCCGACGCGCGATTCGAAAACCATTTCCTCGTCGAGTTCGCCGACGCGGACCGGTTTCTTGTGTTCGCCGGAGAGGAAGACGCCGTAGAGGCCGCGATCGGGGATGGTTCCGGCGTTGAGGATGGCGAGGGTTTTCGCGCCTTCGCGCGGTGTGAGGAGATTCCGGTCGCGGTCCCAGGTGATGCGGGGGCGGAGCTCGGCGAATTCGTCGGAGGGATATTTGCCGGCGAGGAGGTCGAGGACGTTTTCGAACGTCGCGCGGGTGAGAGTGGCGAAGGGCGCGGCGCGGCGGACGAGGGAGAAGAGGTCGTCAACGGAGACGACGGGTTCGCGTGGGAGCTGGCCCTTGAGGCGCGGCACGGACAGCGCGGGCGGATTGGCGACGGTGGCGACGATCTGCTGGGCGAGGACGTCGAGAGGATTGCGGAGGATGGAAGTGGATTCGACGAGGCCCTCGTGCATGGCGCGGGTGACGGCGGAGCAGGCGACGAGGTCGGCGCGGTATTTGGGGAAGATTACGCCTTCGCTGACGGCTCCGACCTTGTGGCCGGCGCGGCCGATGCGCTGCATACCGGCGGCGACGGAGGGCGGCGACTCGATCTGGATGACCATGTCGATAGCGCCCATGTCGATGCCGAGCTCGAGGGAAGAGGTGGCGACGACGGCGCGGATTTGTCCGGTCTTGAGGAGGTTTTCGATTTCGGTGCGCTGGGCGGCGGCGAGCGAGCCGTGATGGGCGCGGGCGAGGGGCTGCTGGGCGAGATCGTTGATGAGGCCGGCAAGGCGCTCGGCAGTGCGGCGGTTGTTGACGAAGATGAGGGTGGACTGGCGGGCGAGGATGATGGCGAGGAGGCGAGGCGGAATGGTGGTCCAGAGGGAGGGGCGTTTCGCGGGGGTTTGTTCTGAGGGAGAGGAAAACCCCCACCCTGCTGCGCCAACACCCCACCCCACCACGCCAACACCGGGCCTGTTGGGGGCCCCGATAGCGGGCGCACCAGGATGGGGCACCCGGACGTCGGTGGGTACCAGTGGGGATGTGGTGGAAAAATCTTCAACTGGAACTTCAACTTTTAGCTGGAGGCGTTTGAGTTCGCTGGCATTGATGATGGTGACTGGTTGGGGATTGGTTACCACAGGATCGGGCCGAGGGGTGGGGGTCTGAGAATCAGCGTTCAGCGTTCGGCGTTCACCGCTCGGGGTTCCGCCCGGGTCCTCCGATTCGCCGGTCGAGCCGCTGCGCTCATCGCTGGAGGAAACGCGAGGTCCTTCGCTCCGCTCAGGATGACAACCCTCATTTGTTGCTACGCCGCCGAGGAAGAGGGCGACTTCTTCGAGCGGGCGCTGAGTGGCGGAGAGGCCGATGCGCTGGATGGGATGTTGGGCGATGGCTTCGAGGCGTTCGAGCGAAAGGGCGAGATGCGCGCCGCGTTTGGTGGGGACGAGGGCGTGGATCTCGTCGACGATGACGGTGTCGACGGAGCGGAGCGCGGAGGCGGCCTCGGAGGTGAGCAGGAGGTAAAGGGATTCGGGGGTGGTGATCAGGATGTCGGCGGGATGGCGGCGAAAGCGGGCGCGCTCGGATTGCGGCGTGTCGCCGGTGCGGATGGCGATGTCGGGCAAGCGAAAGGGAACGCCGGCGGCGCAGGCGAGCGGGGCCAGACTCAAGAGCGGGATGCGAAGGTTTCGTTCCACATCGACGGCGAGGGCTTTGAGGGGGCTGATGTAGACGACGCGGCAAGCTTCATCGACAGGGATGTCGCGGAACATGAGGCGATCGAGGCACCAGAGAAAGGCGGTGAGGGTTTTGCCGGTGCCGGTGGGGGCGAGGATGAGGGTGCTTTCGCCGCGCGCGATGGCGGGCCATCCAAGACGCTGCGGGGTCGTTGGGATGCCGAGCGCGGAGCGGAACCACTCGCGGGTGATGGGATGGAAGAGGGCGAGCGGGTCGGAGGTTTGTAGTGGTTCGGAGGCGGCTTTCTTTGTGGCCATCGCTGCAGTGAGGATAAGGCGACCGAGAGGCGAGCGAAAGGCGAGGGGAAAGGCGAGCGAAAAGCGAGCAAACGGCCAGGGGGGGACGAGTTGCTAGACAGAGATGGGTTTGTACCAGACGGTTTTGGGGGTGAGCATGGTCTGCCAGTGGGAATCCATGCGGGGCTGCTCGCTGAGGCCGAGAAAGAGAAGGCCATCGCGGGCGAGCGAGCGATGCATGCCAAGGAGAACGTGGCGGCGCGTGTCCTGAGGGAAGTAGATCATGACGTTGCGCAGAAAAATGACGTCGAAGTTCTCGCCCGTGGGGAAGGGCTGGCAGAGGTTGCGCTGCTGAAAGCGGCAGACGCGCTTGATGTCGGGGTGGATTTCCCACTCGTCGCCGGTGCGGACGAGGTATTTGACGAGGAAGCGGGCAGGCAGGCCGCGGTTGACTTCGATGCGCTGATAGCGGCCGGCGCTGGAGCGTTCGACCATTTCGGCGGAGATGTCGGTGCCGAGGATGTCGATTCTCCAGCCGGCGAGCAGAGGGAAATGCTCGCGCAACATCATGGCAAGGGAGTAGGCTTCCTGCCCGAGGCGCTGGCGGCGGACCAGAAGCGGAGGGTGCGGGTGGTTTGGCGAGCGGCGATGAGCGCGGGGAGCAGTTGTTCGCGAAGGAGGTCGAAGGTGGAGGTGTCGCGAAAGAAGCTGGTCTCGTTGATGGTCATGGCTTCGGCGACGGAGCGCTGGAGAGTGGGGCCGGGGTCGGAGCGGAGAGCGGAGACGAGCTGGCTTAAAGACTGGAGACCGCGGTCGCGGAGCAGGCGCTGGAGGCGCGATTCGAAGAGGTAGTCGCGGGAAGGATCGACATGATTGCCGGAGTTACGCATGACGACGGCGCGGAGATACTCGAAGTCGATGGAGGAGGAGGTCACGGGGCGACGGCCTCGGTGCGGTGCGGGTGCGCAGTGGTTGCGGCGAAGTAGCGAAGGATCTCGGCGGGGATGGCGTCGAGGGGGAGAATTTTATTGGCGAGGCCCGCGTTGGCTACCGCACCGGGCATGCCCCAGACCACGCTGGTGGCGCCATCCTGAGCGAAGACGCAGCCGCCGGCGGAGCGGATGGCGCGGGAGCCGGCCAGCCCGTCGGAACCCATGCCGGTGAGGACGACGCCGAGCAGGCGTCCTGCGCAGACCTGCGCGGCGGTGCGAAAGAGCACGTCGACGGAGGGCCGGCAGAAGTTCTCCGGCGGATTTTGATTGAGGCGCAGGCGCATGTCGCGGGTGAGCTCGAGGTGCCAGTCGCCGCGGGCGATGTCGACGACGCCGGGTTCGGGGCGATTGTCGGGCGTGGCCTCGCGCACGCGCAGGGGGCAGAGGCCGTTGAGGCGTTCGGCGAGCAGGCCGGTAAAAAGGCGCGGCATGTGCTGCACGATGAGGATGGGCAGCGGGAAGCTGGCGGGGATTTTGGGGAGCACGACTTCGAGGGCAGCGGGGCCGCCGGTGGAGGTCCCGATGACGACCATCTTCGGAGGCAGAGACACAGGGGGCGGGAGGTTGGGGCGAGGCTCGGGAGAAGGAATTGCGGCGGATGGCCGGACCTTCCGGGGAAAGAGGGCGAGGATTTTGGGAAGCAGCTCGCGGGTGAGGGTCTCGACGCCTTCGCGGATGCCATTCTGCGCGCCCGGCTTGGCGACGTAGTCGGTGGCGCCGCGCGTGAGGGCTTCGACGGTGATGCGGGCACCGCGCGAGGTGAGGGTGCTGCACATGATGACGGGGACGCGGCGATCGCTGCGGCGGATGGTGGAGAGGACTTCGAGCCCGTTCATGCCGGGCATTTCGATGTCGAGNNCGAGGCCGTTCATGCCGGGCATCTCGATGTCGAGCAGGACGAGGTCGGGGTGAATGCGCTCGAAGGTGGCGAGGCCTTCCTGGCCGCTGGAGGCGGTGGCGACGATCTCGATGGAAGGCTGCGGCTCGAGGACCATGCGCAGCAGGCTGCGCATGACGGCAGAGTCATCGACGAGCAGCACGCGCACTTTGCGGGAGGACGCAGGGTCGATTGCGGGACTCATAGTTCGGCGACTCCCGCCATGCGGAGCTTGTCAAAGAGGCCGGCTTCATCGAAGGGCTTGACAAGGTACTCGTCGGCGCCGGCGTCGAGGGCGGCTTCGATGTGGTCGTTTTCGGCTTCGGTAGTGACCATGACAATTTTGGTCGAGTCGAAGGCGGGATCGGCGCGGGCGGCCTCGAGCATCTCGAAGCCGGACATGACGGGCATATTCCAGTCGACGAGGGCGACGGAAAAGGGTCCGAGGTGGCGGAGGCAGTTAAGGCCCTGCTCTCCGTCGGCGGCTTCGACGGACTCGACGCCGTGTTCGGCGAAGAGGGAGTGGAGATAGTTGCGGATGAAGCGCGAATCGTCCACGACCAGAGCGCGCATGGCAATCCTTTCCGCTGCCCGGACTCAGGCCGGGAAGGCGCTGGCGAGGCGCATGGGGTCCAGGCGCTCGGGTTCGAGACTGACGAGGAGACGATCCTTGAGCTTCCACGCTCCGGCAAAGAGATGCTGGCGGCGGGCTTCGAGGGTCGCCGGATTGGGCTCATGTTCGGCCTGGGAGACGTGGAGGACTTCTCCTACCGAGTCGACGAAGAGGCCGAAGAGGCCGTCGGGATTTTCGAAGACCAGGACATCCTCGGGAGTTTTGGCGGGCTCCATGCCGAGCAGGCGGCGCAAAGAGACGGCGGTCAGCACCTCGCCGCGATAGTGGACGAGTCCACCAACGAAGTAAGGAGCAAGGGGAACCGGCTGGGTAGCGGGCTTACCGAGGATTTCGAGGACATGGGCGATGGGAACGCCATAGAGGGTATCGCCCACCTGCACCGAGCAGACCTCCTGGGTTGGGCTGGCGTGAACATCGCTCATCGTTGTTCCTCCGCGGGCTGGAAATCTTCCATGGCCGGACTTTCCGCGACGCATTCGAGCGAGGGGATGCCGGAAAGACTGACGATGCCGGTGACCCGATCATGGAGCAGGGTGATGCCGCCGGCCACGCCGCCGGTCCCGGCCTGTTCGAGCTGCTTGCCTCCCGTAACGTCGAGGACCTGCGAGACGGTCATGCCGACGTGGCGGTCGCCATCACGGCAAACGACGACGGTGGTCTGCGCTTCGGGGTCGTCGCCGGCGTCGATGAGCTCGGAAGCAGCATCGTCGAGCGGCAGCAGCTGGCCGTCGAAGCGAAGGACCGGGCGGGAGCCGGCGCGTTCGATGCGGGAGCGGGGGATACGCTCGATGCGCACTACGGTTTCCAGCGGCAGGGCAGCGCGGCGGTTGCCGGTTTCGACGAGGAGAAAGTCATGGTGTCCAGTGCGATTTTCGTCGCCGAGGCCGTCGTCGGCTTCCGAGGAGAGGCTGACGTTGGCATTTTGGGCGATCGAGCCGGGGTTCAGGATCAAAGCCATCTCTCCGTTGCCGAGGATGGTGGCGCCGGCGTAGTAGCCGATTTCGCGCAGCACCGCAGCGAGGGGCTTGACGACAATTTCTTCCGGATCGGCGAGGCCGTCGACGACCAGGCCGAAGCGGCGGCCATCGGCGTTGAGGATGGCGATGTCGCAGGGGGCGGTGCGCTCGCGCGGGGGCTGCTGGAGCAGGCGGTCAAGAAAGACGAGGGGGAGCAGGCGGCCGCGCAGGCGGTACAGCGCCGCGTTTTCGAGCCACTCGATGCGGTTGTCGGTTTCCCCGGCGCTCATGTGGACCAGCTCAGTGAGCGAGGCCTGAGGAACGGCAAAATTCTGCCCGCGGCTGTGCACGATCAGGGCGGGGATGATGGCGAGGGTGAGGGGAATGCGCAGGCGCAGGATGGTGCCCTTGCCGGCGTGGCTGTCGACTTCGACCTTGCCGCCGATTTTNNTCGACGTTGGTGCGGACCACATCCATGCCCACGCCGCGCCCGGAAACGCTGGTGACGGCGGCGGCGGTGGAGAAGCCAGGAAGGAAGATGAGCTGCAGGATCTCGCGCTCGTTCATCTGCTCGGCGCGCTGCGGGGAAACCAGCTGGCGCTCGACGGCTTTCTGGCGGATGCGTTCGATGCTCATGCCGGCGCCGTCGTCGTGGACTTCGACAATGACGTGACTGCCTTCGTGGCAGGCGCGCAGGCGGACCAGGCCTTCGGCGGGTTTGCCCTGAGCGACGCGAACGTCCGGCATCTCGATGCCGTGGTCGATGGCGTTGCGGATGGAATGGGTGAGGGGATCGCGAATGGCTTCAAGCAGACTTTTGTCGAGCTCGGTCTCCTGGCCTTCCATTTCGAGGTGCACGCGCTTGTCGAGCGCGAGGGCGAGGTCGCGCACCAGGCGGGGAAAGCGCGAGAAGAGATGGCTGACCGGCTGCATGCGCGCCTTCATGACGGATTCGCGCAGGTCGGCGGTGACCATATCGAGGCGGCGGCCGAGCAGGGCAAAATTGGCGTCGGCGCTGGTGGCCTGGAGAATCTGATTGCGGGTGAGGACCAGCTCGCCGACCAGATTCATCATGCGGTTGAGCAGCTCGACGTCGACGCGCAGGGTGGAGTCGGCGGCGCCGGGCGTGGCAGCAGCCGGGGCTTCCGGCTGCGCCTGAGTCGCGGGCCGCGCAGAAGGCGAAGGAACAGCGGCGGGAGCGGGTCGAGGTAGCGGTTCCGCATCCCGTGGAGCTGCTTCGGCTTCTTTGGGCGGCCCTTCCTCGCCGGGTTGAGCCGGGGGAGGCGTACCTCGAGGCTGTCCGTGCTGGCGGGAGCTGCGCCGACCTGTGCCGCGCGCTTTGCGCGGCTTACCTGGATGGCTGGGCGCGGCCACGGTGGCGGTGGCGAGCACCGGTTCGGCAAGGGCGACAGAAGCATCGCCGCGCTGCAGTTCTTCGAGGCGCGCGATCATGGCGCTGTCTGCCTGCAGGCTTTCTCCTTCCGCGCCGGTGGTATCGATGGACTGAAGGACGCCGCGAAGGATATCCATGAGCGCGAGCAGTCCGCTGACGATGTCAGGGCTGGCCGCCAGCTCGCCCTCGCGCAGCAGGCCGAGGAGGTTTTCTCCGGCATGCGAGAGCGCTTCGAGGCGGCTGAAGCCAAGGAAGCCGGTGGTGCCCTTGATGGTGTGCACGGCGCGGAAGATTTCCGCCAGCAGCTCCGTGTCGCCGGGGCGAGTTTCGAGGTCGGTGAGGCACCGCTCCATGCGGTCCAGGCCTTCCCGGCTTTCGAGCAGAAATTCGCGAGTGAGGTCGTCCACGAAGTGGTTATCGGACGAAGAGCATGGAACTTGAGGGTCCGGTTGCCCGAAGCGGCTGAAGACGTTAGCCTCAGAGACGCATGGCAGGCATCGATACCACAGTGCTCGATCAGCTGCGGCGAGCCGCGCTCGAAGCGGCGGCGCACGCCTACGCCCCTTACTCAAAGTTTTACGTGGGAGCGGCGCTGCTTTTTGAAGATGGCGCGGTGTTTACGGGCTGCAATGTCGAAAACGTTTCGTATGGACTGACGAGCTGCGCGGAACGGAATGCCCTGTTTCGGGCCATCAGCGAACGGGGAGCGGGGAAGAAGATTCGGGTGATCGCCGTGGCGAATCGCAACGGAGCGCCGAGCCCGCCCTGCGGCGCGTGCCGACAGGTGATGAGCGAATTTGTGACGCCGGACGCAGTGGTTTGTTTTCCGGGCGAGAACGGGCCGGAGACGAAGGCGTTCGAGGAAATGTTTCCCTACGGATTCACGCTGGAGCCGCGGGACGGCCGGCCATGAGTGGGCCGTTGCACGCCGTCGACCTGATCAGGAAGAAGCGCGACGGCGAGGAACTGCACGGGGACGAGATTCGATTCCTGGTGGAGGGCGCGGCGCGGGAGACGATCCCCGAGGAGCAGCTGTCAGCATGGCTGATGGCGGTGTTTCTGCGCGGGCTGACGCTGGGCGAACTGGACACGCTGACGACGGCGATGCGGTATTCGGGCGAAGTCCTCGATCACACCGGGCTCGGGCGGAAGACGGTCGATAAGCACTCGACGGGCGGAGTAGGCGACAAGACATCGTTTCTGGTGGCGCCGATCGCGGCGGCGGCGGGGCTGGCCGATCCGATGATCAGTGGGCGAGCGCTGGGACACACGGGCGGGACGCTGGACAAGCTGGAGTCGATTCCTGGCTATCGGACGCAGCTTTCGCTCGGCGAGATGCGCCGAGTGCTGGAGCAGTGTGGTGCGTCGATTGTGGGGCAGACGAAGAACCTGGTTCCCGCGGATCGAAAGCTGTACAGCCTGCGGGACAGGACGGCGACGGTAGAGAACCCTCACCTGATTTGCGCGTCGATTATGAGCAAAAAGCTCGCGGCGGGGCTTGATGCGCTGGTGATCGATGTGAAAACGGGCTCCGGGGCTTTTGTGCGGAAGGAAGAAGACGCGCAGTATCTGGCCGCGCTGATGGTGGAGACGGGCGAGCGCGCCGGGACGCAGACGGTGGCGGTGCTGACGGACATGAGCCAGCCGCTGGGGCGGATGGCGGGGAACTGGGTGGAAATTGAGGAGTCGATGGAGTTGCTGCGCGGGGAGCGCGACCCGCTGAGCGAGGATTTGCGGGAGGTTTCGCTGACTCTTGCCGGATGGATGATCTACCTGGGCGATGCGGCGAGAAGCGCGGAAGCGGGGCGGAGAATGGCGGAGGAAAAGCTCGTGGATGGGTCGGCGCTGAGGATTTTTCGGGCGATGGTGGAAGCGCAGGGTGGCGATGTGCGGGCGCTCGATGCGGGCGCTGCGTTTCACAAGCCGAGGTTTCGGAGGGAATTTCGGGCGTCGCGGAGCGGATACTTTGCGTCGGCGGACTGCACAAAGATCGGGTGGGCTGTGCAGCGGCTGGGGGCCGGGCGAGAACGGGCGGGCGAGCCGGTGGAGGCGCACGCGGGGATCGAGATGCACGTGAAGCTGGGGGCAAAGGTGGGTGCAGGGCAGCCTCTGGTGACGCTGTTCACCGAGGACGAGGTGCGCTTCGCGGAGCCGGAGCAGTTGCTGGCCGAAGCGCTGACCCTTGGAGACGAGCCGGTCACGGCGCCACCGCTGGTGCGGGAGATTATCTCGGTGGATAACAAAAATAAATTCCTGAAAGCGCGGCAGCGGGCGTAGGCGAGCGAACGACGAGAAAAGGGCGAGCAAAAGCCCCGCGTTTTTCCGCTGAGAAACTTCGGAAACGGGATAGGATTCAGGAAAACCTGAGGGAGAACGATTTGGCTCGATTCACGGGAGTGCTGGGACTGCTGACCATGCTGACGCTGGCGTGGATCTTCTCGACCGACCGCAGGGCGATCCGCTGGCGCACGGTGGTGTGGGGGCTGGGGCTGCAGATCGTCTTCGCCTTCTGCGTGGTGAAGTGGACCGTGGGCCAGAAGATCATGCACGCGGCGGGCGATGCGGTGAACAAGCTGCTGGCGTATGCGTTCGCGGGGTCGACGTTCGTGTTCGGGGATCTGGGCGCGCACAGCTCGAAGATCGGCGCGGCGTTCGGGACGAATTTCTTTGCGTTTCAGGTACTGCCGACGATCATCTTCATCTCGGCGTTCTTTGCAGTCCTGTATTACCTGGGCATCATGCAGCTGATCATTCGCGCTTTCGCCAAGGCGATGCTGTGGACGATGAAGGTGTCGGGGGCGGAGAGCCTGAACGTGGCGGCGAGCATCTTCATGGGGCAGACCGAAGCACCGCTGACCATCCGGCCGTTTCTACCCGATGCGACGCGCTCGGAGCTGATGACGATCATGACCAGCGGGATGGCGCACGTGTCGGGCGGAATCATGGCGGCATACATCCTGTACGGGATTTCGGCGAGCAGTTTGCTGGCGGCGGTGATTATGACGGCGCCGGGAACGATCCTGATTTCGAAGATGCTGGTGCCGGAAACGGAGAAGCCGGCGACCGAAGGCACCGTGCATCTGCCGGAGGGTGCGGAGAATAAGGAAGAGAATCTGATTGGGTCGATTGCACGAGGAACGATCGATGGCGGGCGGCTGGCATTCAACGTGGGCATCATGCTGATTTCGTTTCTGGCGCTGATCGCGCTGCTCAACGGGATTCTCGGCGGCCTGCACACCTGGCTGGGGTGGCATCATATTCCGTTTCCGCATTCGCTCGACTCGATTCTCGGATTTTTCTTTGCGCCGATTGCATGGCTGATCGGGATTCCGTGGCACGATGCGCCAACGGTGGGCAACTTGCTGGGAACGCGGATGGTACTGAACGAGCTGGTGGCGTACACGTACCTTGGAGATCTGGCGAAACATGGGGCGCTGGCGGCGCGGTCGGTGACGGTGGCGACGTTTGCGCTGTGTGGGTTTGCGAATCTGAGCTCGATCGGGATTCAGATTGGCGGGATTGGGGCGCTGGCGCCGAACCGGAGAAACGATCTGGCCAAGCTGGGGTTCCGGGCGATGCTGGCCGGGACCATGGCGAATCTGATGTCGGCGTCGATCGTGGGAATACTGATCAAGTAACCATGGCAGATACAGTTTTTGAGAAGGCAACGGCGGCGGCGGAGTTTGTCGGTCGAAGGACGGAATTGCGGCCGAAGATTGCCATTGTGCTGGGATCGGGGCTGGGGGCGTTTGCGGAGCAGCTGGAAGGCGCGACAGCGATTTCGTTTGGGGAGATCCCGCATTTTCCGCAGTCGACGGTGCCGGGGCACAGCGGGAAGCTGGTGATCGGGAAAGTTGCCGGCGTGCCGGTGGCGGTGATGCAGGGGCGGGTGCATGCGTATGAGGGATACAGCTCGGAGGAAGTGACGTTTCCGGTGCGGGTGCTGGGGCGGATGGGTGTGAAGACGCTGGTGTTGACGAATGCGGCGGGCGGGATCAACGAAGGGCTGCGGCAGGGACAGCTGGTACTGATCTCGGATCACATCAATTTGTCGGGGCGGAATCCGGTGGCGGGGCTTAACGACGAGCGGCTGGGCCCGCGTTTTTTCGACATGAGCGAGGCGTATTCGGAGCGACTGCGTGGGCTGGCGCATGAGGCGGCCCGAGCCATGGAATTTCGCCTGGATGAAGGCGTGTATCTGAGCGTGCTGGGGCCGAGCTT
>PMAD01000248.1 GCA_003152415.1 Acidobacterium sp. | reverse complement strand
CTTTGAGCGTATTGTGGTGGAAGTCGTTTGGGATCAGGGAGAAAACTTTCGTACCGTACGCGAAAAGCTTGACAAGCTTCCACAGGTAGGAAGCCGGGAGCCGGGAGCCGGGAGCTGGGAGCCAGTAGCCGGGAGCGTAGAGCCTGCAGCCGTCTTTTACTTCTGCCGCTCTTTCCAGAGACGGTACAGGCCCCAGGCGGCGACGGTGCAGCTGTCCTGGATGGTGCCGTCGAGGAGCATCTGCTCAAAGTCGGCGATCGACGCCGTTCGCAGAACCAGATCGTGCTCTTCCGCATCGGGAGCGGCACCGGCTGGGGTCAGCCCGGTTGCGAGGAAGACATGCAGCTTCTGCCGCGCAAAACCGTAAGCGATCCACAGCGTTCCGAGGAAGGTCATGCTGGCCGCCGTCAGCCCGGTCTCTTCGCGCAGCTCGCCGCGCGCCAGATCTTCGGGATTTACGTCGGATGTTTCCCATCCACCCTGGGGCAGCTCGAGGCTGCGCTGCTGGATGGTGTAGCGAAACTGCTCGATGAGATAGATCGTGTCGCCCTGGATGGGAATGATGATGGCGCAGTCGTCCTTCTCGACGACGCCGTAGATCCCGCGACTCCCGTTGCTGCGCTCGATCTGGTCCTCGCGGACCCGCAGCCAGGGGTTCCGGTAGATCTCGCGGGTGCTGAGGGTTCGGATGCTCATGGGACTCAGATTACAGCCTGTAGCCGGTAGCTTAATGCAGCTGGGAGCCTGGAGCTGGGAGCGGAGGGCGTTTAGCGAAGGACGTTTAGCAAAGTACGTTTAGCAAAAGGCGTTTAGCGAGGAACGTTTAGCCAGAAACTTTTAGCTGATCCCACATCTGCCACGTGACTTCAGGGTACCTTCCTGGACATTTCAGGCGCCTGAATTTGCCGGAAGTGGCCTCTGGTCCTTACCATAGAGAGGAACCACAACATCGCCCTTCTCCCGCGTGCCAACCGAATCGCGGGAACTTCAGGAACTAATCAACAAATCCTGCCGCTTCCCCTTAAGGTCCAGAACAATCCAGCGGGAATCCGGCTCCGGAAGGCAAACCCTTGACCACAACAGAAGCCAGTGAAGTGAATCCTTCCGCGACTGCGGAGAATGAACCAACAGAACAGAGCCACGAAGTGCAGGCTCCTGAAGCTCACGAGCACGCGCATGTACAGCCGGCGCTCAATCCGGAGTGCACGCGCGAGGTGGAAGTGGAAGTGCCCGCGGAGGAAGTGACGAAAAGCTTCCGCACCGTGCTGAAGAAATATCAGAAGCTGGCGCGCATCCCTGGCTTTCGTCCGGGGAAAGTGCCGGAGACCGTGTTGCGCTCGCGCTTCGCGGGGGCGATCCGCGAAGAGGTTGTCGAGGCCGTCGTGCCGCCGCATTTTCAGGCGGCGATTCAGCAAAAAGGTCTGCGCCCGGTATCGCGGCCGCAGGTGACCGATCTGCAGCTTGAGGAGGGCCAGCCGCTCCGGTTTAAGGCCGCGTTTGAGATTGCCCCTGAATTTTCGGTGGAGGGGTACCAAAGTGTGAAAGTGGAGAAGCCCGACACTGAGCTGACCGTTGCCGAATTTGATGCCGAACTGGAGCGCATCCGCGATGCACGCTCGACCATGGAGCCGGTGACCGACGATCGCGGCCTGGTTGACGGCGACTGGGCGCAGATCACCTTTACCGGTGAGCTGAACGGTGAAAACACACAGGCAAGCGAGGGTGCGGAAGCCGGAGCGGAGAAACCTCAGCCCATCGAGGCAAAGGATGTATCGGTTGAAATCGGCGGCAAGGATACGGTGCCGGCGTTCAGCGACGCACTGCGCGGAGCGAAGCCGGGACAAGAGTTGAAGTTCGAGGTGACCTATCCGGGGGATTTCGGACAGAAGCGTCTTGCAGGTAAAACGGTGGCGTACCACGTCGAGGTCCGGGGTATTCGAACGAAGGTGCAGCCGGAGCTGAACGACGAATTTGCGAAGGAACTGGGCAGCTACGAGAATCTCGAAGATCTGAAGACGAAACTGAGAGAACACCTCGCAGCAGATAAGAAACACAGGCTTCTGACGGATACCCGCAATCGGTTGCTGGACGCGCTGGTGGCAAAATTTGAGTTTCCGGTACCGGAGTCGATGGTGCAGAGCCAGATCGACACAAGACTGGAGCGGGGTCTGCGAGCGCTGGCTGCGCAGGGAATGCGAACCGAGGATATGCGCAAGCTGGATTTTGACCGGCTGAGGGAGGCGCAGAGAGAATCGGCGGCAAGCGAGGTGAAAGGGGCGCTGGTCCTGGATCGCATTGCCGATGTGGAAAACATAAATGTCAGTGACGACGAATTGGAGCACGAGCTTCAGGTAATCTCATTGCAAACACGGGAACCCGTGGAAAGCCTGCGGGAACGATTGACCCGTGAAGGGAGTCTGGCTGCAATTCGCGAACAATTACGACGGGAGAAAACAGGCAGCCTGCTGGTGGAACGGCTGGCCTGAGGGCGCGCAGTCAGGCGCCAGGTGATTCCTGTCACTGACGATGAGGCGAGAATGCCTCAGAACTGAGAGTAGAGAAGAGCTATGGCGTTAGTACCCATGGTCATCGAGCAGACGAGCCGCGGCGAGCGGGCGTACGACATTTATTCGCGTCTGCTTCGCGACAACATTATCTTTCTCGGTACGCCAATCGACGACATGATTGCGAACCTCGTGATCGCACAGTTACTCTTTCTTTCCGGGGACGATCCGGAGAAGGACATTCAGCTGTACATTAATTCGCCGGGCGGTTCGATTACGGCAGGCCTCGCGATTTACGACACAATGCAGTTCATCCGCAACGATGTAGTGACGTACTGCATCGGACAGGCGGCCAGCATGGGCGCCTTTCTTCTTATGGCGGGAACGAAGGGAAAGCGCTTCGGCCTGCCCAACAGCCGCATCCTGATCCACCAGCCTTCGATGGGAGGACTGGCGGGGCAGGCAACCGACATCGATATCCACGCGCGCGAGATTATTCGCATCCGTGAAATCACCAACAAGCTCATGGCGAAACATACCGGCCAAAGCCTCGAGAAGATCGAACGAGACGTGGAACGGGATTTCATCATGAACGCACCGCAGGCGAAGGAATACGGCATCATCGATGAGATCATCGATCGGCCGCGAACCACGACGGGCCAGTAATCTCTGAATCAATTTGAGGTAGTGAAGGAGTAGCAGCAGATGAAAACGCGCACGGGATCCGATGAAGCTCTACGCTGTTCGTTCTGTCACAAGTCGCAGGACGCCGTTGCCAAACTGATTTCGTCACCCAGCGACTACCCTCGCGCTTACATCTGCGATGAGTGCGTTGCCGTCTGCAACTCGATTCTGGAAGACGACCGAACCGAAACCTCCGCCGGCGCTGCGCCCACCCACCTGCCCAAACCCCAGGAAGTGAAAGCGTTCCTCGACGAGTACGTGATCGGCCAGGATCAGACCAAGAAGAAGCTGGCGGTCGCGGTCTACAACCACTACAAGCGCGT
>PMAD01000267.1 GCA_003152415.1 Acidobacterium sp. | reverse complement strand
GCCCCAGCCTGATCGCGCCTAATTGGCGACGATGTGTCGGCGGATCGCCGCGCCGGTCGAGCGCCCGTGTAGCGCGCTGAAGCATGGCCGCCTGTGCCGGCTTACGACGGGAATACACACCCATGATTCCGCACATGGCGTGATCCTTTGCTAAGAGACTGGATGACCGGGCGACTGAGGCCTCTGTTCAGGCCAAGGAACACCTTTCTCTGCTCAGCGCACAATCTCATTATCCGAGAAATATCAGTGTCTTCTCCTTGCGAACTGGAGCGGCGCACGCTCTTTCCAGGCGCATGCGACGGTACCTGCAGACGAGTTCTGCCATTCGCTGCAAAGCCGTTTTGTAGAGGTACGGAAAGGTATGAAGTGGAAATGGGTGGCGGTGCTGCTCGCCGTCGGCCTGGTTGCCGTGCAATGCTGGCGTCCAGCGCATACCAATCCGGCATTTTCGCCCGGCCAGACGATGGAGACGATGATCGCGACTTCACCGGATGTGGAGGCGATCCTGAGGCGAGCCTGCGCCGATTGCCACTCCAATGAGACATACTGGCCCTGGTACTCGTTTGTCGCACCTACATCGTGGTTCGTCGTGGGGCATGTTGACAACGGCCGCCTTTCACCAATATGTCGACGTGGGTGCGGCCGGGAAAGGAGCCGGTGGATCGATTGAAGGCGATGTGCCGGGAGGTGCGGAAGGGGACATGCCGCTGACTTCGTACAAATTGATCCACTGGCATGCGCGGGTTTCCGCCGCAGATGTTCAGAGGATTTGCGCATGGTCGGAGGAGGAACAACAGCGTTTAAGCACAGTGCCGCAATGAGAAAGCATCTGCAAGCCGGAGCGAGACGGATGAAGAGAGGCGTGGGAATTTCAATCCTGATGATCGCGACGCTGCCCGTCGTGTCTGCGAGGTTCGATTTCGCAGGCGGAACGACTGGTTGGTCGATGGCGGCGAGGCCTGCGCCTGAGTTCAGCAGGACGGTCATTCCGGTGGGCCATGGTCCGGGATCGGTCGCCATCGCCGATGTGAATCATGACGGCAAGCTCGACATCATGGTGGCGAACACGGTGGACGGGACCGTGGAGGTGCTGCTCGGCGATGGGAAAGGGCACTTCGTGCCGGCAGCAGGGTCGCCTTTCGCGTGCGGAAAAAATCCTAACGATATTGCTACCGGCGACTTCAATGGCGACGGCAATCTCGATCTTGTGATTGCCAATACCGAAACTCCGTACCTCACGATTCTGCTGGGCGACGGCAAGGGTGGATTTGCGCCCTCGCCTCACTCTCCTTTCGACACGCACTCCTGGCCACACGTTCACGGCGTTGCCGTTGCCGATTTCAACAGCGATGGGAAACTGGATGTGGTCACCGACAGCTGGGGACACGACCAGATCCTGATGTTTGCGGGGGACGGCGAGGGAAACCTGATTTTGCCGGGGCAGGCGTTCAGGACCGGAAAGCGCCCCTATCAACGGCTGCGCTCGGCGGATTTCAACAAAGACGGCAAGGCCGACGTGGTGACAACCGACCTCGATCAGAATGCCGTTTCCATTCTGCTGGGGGATGGCAAGGGCGGTTTGCGGGACGCGCCTGGCTCGCCTTTTCCCGCGGGGAGAGCGCCGTGGGCGGTTGCCATCGATGACATGAACCACGACGGGAATCTGGACCTGGTCATCGTCCCCTATGCGCCGGACGTGGCCGATCCGAAGGACATCGGCGTCACGGTTTTGTTGGGCGACGGCAAGGGCGGATTCAGGAAGATGCCGGGCTCGCCGTTTTCTCTGGCGGGATGCGAAGGTCCGGACCGCGTAGCGACGGGAGACATCCAAGGAGATGGATTGCGGGACATCGTGGTGACCTGCGGGCAGAACAACCGGTTGATGCTCTATCTCGGCGCGCGCGACGGGGGCTTCACGATAGCCACGGAAAGCGTTCAGACGGGATGGGCAGGGGTTGCGATCGGGGACCTCGAAGGACGCGGCAAAGACGACATCGTGGTCTCGAACGGGCTTTTGGATTATCAGCCGCGGACCATTCAGGGGACGATCACGATCCTTTCGAGAAGGTGAGTACGGAGGCAGAACATCCGGAACAACTCGTCGGCTTATTAGTCACTGGTCAGGGCGGGCAGTGGGGCACCCAGCTGCGGCGTTCCGAAACGGGATTCAAGACGGTACTGAGGGTTGAAGGTCCGCAAGGAGTCGCACCGAGAGAGCGGGGGATACAAGCATAAGCTTCTTGCTATGGGGTGAACCTGGCCGGGGTCGAATTCGACGAGCGTCCGGACGACTACGCTAGTACGCAGAGCTGGGTTCCACTCAGCAGAGCGGGGCGCGCGCGGCAGCGCGGGGGGTCGCGCAAAAGATTCCCCGGTGTCAGCCGAAGTGATCAGGTACGAGATTTGTGAGGGAGCAGGCTCAGGAGCGTCATGAAGACGTGACGAACGGCGAAGACAATTCGTCCGGGGCTGGCGTGGAGCCGGAACGCTCTGGCCTGCGGCTCTCAACCGTGACCAGCGATGTTGACGGCGCAGCGAGACTGCTTCGACTTGCCGAGATTGCGGAGGAATTGGGATCGAGTCGAATCGCCGAGGAGGCAAGGGATCTTGCGAGCCGGATTGCCGAGGGCCGGTTCTATGTCGCGTGCATGGGTCAGTTCAAACGCGGCAAGTCCACGCTGATTAACGCGCTGATTGGGGATCCGGTTCTGCCGGTTGGCTTCACACCGGTAACCGCGGTGCCCACTGTCATCCGGTTCGGGGAACAGAGAAGGGCGCGCATCCAGGCGGGCAGTGGCTCCTGGCGGGACGTTTCGGTATCCGACCTCAACCAGTACGTATCGGAAGAATGGAACCCTGAGAACAGCAAGGGGATTCGGGGCGTAGAGGTTTTTATGCCAAGCCGGCTGTTGGCGGGCGGGATGTGCCTGGTGGATACGCCAGGCCTCGGCTCCGTCTTCACCGGGAATACGGCGGCGACGCACGCGTTCATCCCTCACGTGGATGCGGCCCTGGTTGTGATTGGGGCCGACCCACCACTGGCGGGAGAGGAGCTGGCGCTGGTGGAAGCGGTAGCGCTGCAGATCCAGGATATTGTTCTGGTTCTGAACAAGGCGGATCGGACAACTCCGGAAGAGAAGGCCGCCGCTGTGAGTTTCGCAGACCGCCAAGTGCGGAAACGATTGCAGCGGGGACTCGGGCCGATTCTGGAGGTGAGTGCGGCGGAGCGAATCGACAGGCGCGGCCCCGAACGTGACTGGCCAAAGCTGGTGAATGCTCTTGGCGCATTGGTCGAACAGTCGGGGCGGAGGCTGATCTATTCGGCCTGTGAGCGAGGGATCGAGCGGCTCGGCGAGCAACTGCTGGCGGTGATCGGGGAAGAGCGAGAAGCACTGCAGCGGCCCCTTGAGGAATCGGAACGGCGGATTACGGCCATGAAGGCGACCATCGCGGAAGCCGAGCGATCTCTGCGAGAAGTCAAGTTTCTGTTCATGGCCGAGCAGCGACACATTTCCGATGTATTTGTGGATCGCCATAAGGCATTTCTCGCAGGAGTATTGCCGGGAGCGAAGCAGGAGCTAGAAGAGGCAATCGCGTGTTCGCCGTATGCGTTGGGTCCGCGCTATCGTCGCCGACTGATGAGAGAGGCCCAGGAAATCGCCCAACGTTCTGTAGTCCCGTGGTTAAAACCCGAGCAGGAGGAGGCAGAGCAACAGTACCGCCGCGTCTCCCCTCGATTCGTTCAGATCGGCAACGACTTCCTGAAGAAGCTAGCTGAGGGAGGCGTTCCCGAGCTCGCGCGGATGCCGCACGCGCTCGACCCCGAAGCGGGCTTTCGTGTTCGTTCGGGGTTCACTTTCGCCGATTTCATCCAGATTGCGCAGCCTCCCTCACCTTTGCGCTGGCTGGCCGACGTCTTTCTGAGTTGCATCGGTGCGCTGTTCATCATCAGGAACGAGGGACGGGAGTTCCTGGTGAGACTCCTCGAAGTCAACAGCACACGTGTGCAGAGTGACATTCTGAACCGCATTCAGGAGAGCCACGCGTGCCTGGAAGTTGAGATTCGAAAGCTGCTGCACGAAGTCAGTCGCATGGCGGAACAGGCGCTTAGGAATGCCAGAAGAGTGCGGCTGGAGGGAGCGTCCGCGGTGGAAGCTGCCCAGGAGAGAATCGCCGCTGTGGAGCGACAGGTTGTGGCGCTTTGTGATGCGTCGTGTCTGCCCGGCACGGCGGAATCGCGTTGACGCGCGGCTGGCCAGGTTAAACCCCGTATCGTGCTGGGTGTCGCCCGCGAGCCAATGCACTTATCCAACTCGGCATTGGATTGCGGCACGGTTCGGAACTGATTATCGCGACGCTGGGGTGAGTTCCTGAGACGGAGCGAGCTGGGTGGGACGATAGGCGGATTCGGGGATGGTGGCGAGGCGGGAGTCGCGGAGGCGCGGACCCAATCCGTAGAAGTGCTGGAAGCTCATGATGAGCGGGCGCCATTTGTCGGGGTCGATGCGGTTGGGGTCGCCTGGGAACTGGACGGATTCGTCGACATGGACGCGCTCGATCTGGACTTCGATGGAGACGAGCTTGCCTTTGAGGTCGGGGACTTCTTCGGCGATGGGATGGACGTGTTTCAGGGTGGCTTCGAGGTGGACGGGGCACTCGAGGGCGCGGGGCGGCTGGACGAGGTGGGAGGCGACGGACGTGAATCCGGAGAGACCGAACTTGTCGTGTTCGTGACGGTAGCCGCGGCTGCGCTTGAAGTCGGGGACGGGATCGGACGCGGTCGTGAGGGCGAGACGATCGACCATGGCAGCGAGGCCAGCGGAAGGCAGATTGAGGACGCACTCGCCGGTGCGGAGGATGTTCTGCGGTGTTTTGGAGCGGGCGCCGAAGCCGAGAAGGCAGCGGGAGCCGAGCCACCAGGCGGAGGACATGGGCGCGAGGTTGGGGGAGCCGTCCTCGTTGAGGGAGCTGACGAGAACGACGGGGGTTCCGAAGTAGAGGATGGCGGGGTTGATGGTGTGGTGCATGGTTTGAGGATGGCGGATGGGGCGGGAGTGGGGCACTCCGGGGATTGCGGACAAAGTCGGACAGCGTTCGGCGTTCAGCGTTCAGCACCTGTCGCGCTTCGCGTGATTCCCACATCTGCCAAAAGCGGGCAGATGTGGGGCACCGGCAAAGACAAAAGCAAACACCGGGTCATTCGGCGGCTTGTTTGGTGCGGGCGCCGCGCCAGTAGAGGATGAGGCCGAGGAGGATGGAGGCGAGGGTGGTGAGGCCTACTTTGAATTCGAAGAAGGAGCGGCTGGAGGTGTCCCCGGGCGGGATGATGGAGAAGAAGATGGCGACGAGAACGATGAGGAAGCCGAGGGAGCCGCAGATCCAAGTGCCGGCGGAGCCGCCGGGAACGAGGATGGCGTGGGGGTTGGAGGCGCGGTCGGGACGGCGGGCGAGGCGGATGACGGCGGCGAACATATAGAGGAAGGGGATGAAGTAGAGGATGATGGCCACGTCGACGAGGGATTGATAGGCGCCGCGGGTGGAGTCGTTGATCTGGCTGAGGAGGAGGAAGAGGCCGGAGAGGCCGCCCTGAACGAGGATGGAAACCCAGGGGGTGCGCCAACGGGGGTGGATTTTGCCGAAGGCGGCGGGAAGATAGCGGTCGATGCCGACGACGAAGGGGACGCGGGCGATGCCGGCGACCGTGGAGCCGACTCCGCCAGCGTTGCCGACGGTGACGAGGAGGGCGGCGAGTACGCCGAGGAAGCCGATGCGGAGGGCAACGGAGCCGATGGCGATGGCGTGGAAGACACCGCTCTGGGGGTCGAGGTCGGCGGCGGGCACGAGCGCGAGGACCGCGAAGGTCCCGGCGACGTAGATGAAGGCGATGAGGGCGCCTGCAGCGTAGACGGCGCGGGGCAGAGTGCGGCGGGGATCGCGGACTTCTTCGCTCATGGCCGAGACGAGCTCGAGGCCGGTGAAGGCGAAGGCGATCTGGGACCAGAAATTGACGGTGTCCCAGTTGAGGGTGGGCAGCATGTTGCGCGCGGTGAAGTGAGTGACCGAACCGTGATGGAGAGCGACGATGGCGGCGACGACGACGAGGATGAGAAGCGGGACGTAGGTCCCGACGCCGCCAGCGTTCTGCAGCCACTTGCCGATGTTGAGGCCGATGAGGTTGAGGCCGACGGCGACAAGGAGAAGGCCGAGGGAAACCTCGAGGAGAAAGGGACGGCTTTGCGCGAGGGCTGCGCCGCGGGCTCCGAAGATGTAGGCGGACATGGAGGCCGAGGCGAGGAGCAAGCCAGGAAAATAGAAGACGGTGTAGATCCAGTAGGTCCAGCCAGCGACGAAACCGTGAAAGGGGCCGAAGGCTTCTTTGGCCCAGACGTAGAGGCCGCCCTCCTGGGGAAAGCGGGAGGAGAGCTCGTTGATGACGAGTGCGCCGGGAACGAAAAAGAAGACAGCGGCGAGGACCCAGAGACTGATGGAGGACGTGCCGTTGTGGCCGGCGGCCGCGATCCAGCGAGGACCGAGGACGGTGGCGATGTTGAAGAGGAGGACGTCCCAGAAGCCCATGGTTTTGCGGAGCTCGGACTTGGGGTCGGGATTCATGCAGGGTACAGCGTACAGCGTTCAGCGTTCAGCGTTCAGCGTTCAGCGAAGTGGACGCGTGGCTTGAGGAGCCGGGCGGGGATCTCTGGATTACACCAAAGGCGGGCGAGGCAGAGTGAAATGTCTTTCCCAAAACGGGATCAGGGGCGGGTACTTCCGGGTGAAGTACCGGGGCAAGTGGTATTGAAGGTTCGATGGCCAGGGCGCTAGCTTCTTGCTATGGGGTGAACCTGGCCGGGGGCGGTTTTCGGGGAGCATTGGTTCGGGGTGTGATCGTGAGCCGGCCGCCATGGGAAGTGCCCGCTCTCAGTTCAGGCATGTCACGCCCTCGTATCAAGCTTGTTTGGTGGCCTGGAAGCCGGCCATGATTTGGGTCATGAGG
>PMAD01000294.1:1909-10570 GCA_003152415.1 Acidobacterium sp. | reverse complement strand
GGAACGATCTGGCGCTCGATGAGGGGATCGGGACCTGCGGTAAGGACGGGCAGAGCGTGCCGGTGGGGGTGGGGATGCCGACGGTGAAGCTGGATCGGATGACGGTGGGGGGCACGGGGCGGTAGGTCCTGGCCGGACGGGCGGACGCGCTTCGTGCACAGTGAGGAACTGAGATGAATACAGCGGCGGTAAAGCCGGAAACCAGTTTGCAGGAGCTGGCGGAGTTTGTCGTGTCGCGGGCGCTGCTGGCGGGGGCGTCGGATGCCGAAGTGACGATCCGGGAAGGCGACGAGTTTTCGACGACGGTGCGGCTGGGCGAGGTGGAAACGTTGAAGGAATCGGGGTCGCGCGGGATCGGGCTGCGGGTGCTGACGGCGGCGGAGAACGGGTACCGGGTCGCGAGCACTTCATCGAGCGACTTTACCGCGGATGGGATCGAGCATCTGGTGAACGGCGCGGTGGCGCTGGCGCACGTGACGTCGGTGGATGCGTTTGCGGGGCTGGCCAATGCGGAGGAATTTGGAAAGCTGAGCGGGGACCTGGAGCTGTATCACGAGGACGTGTACTCACTGCCCATCGAAGAACGCATTGCGTGGGCACGTCGAGCCGAGGCTGCGGCAATGGCTGCGGACACGCGGCTGGTGAACAGCGACGGCGCGAGCTTCGATGCGGCAACGGGGCGGCGAGTGTTTGCCAATTCGCGAGGATTCATGGGCGAGTACCGGTCGTCGTACTGTTCGATCGCGACGAGTCCGATTGCACAGGGCGCGAACGGGGAGATGCAGCGCGACTACTGGTGGTCGCAGGCGCGGGCGTTTCGGGATCTGGACGATGCGGAGGATGTGGGGCGCGAGGCGGCGCGGCGCACGCTGCGGATGTTGGATGCGCGGCGCGTGCCGACGCAGGAGGCCCCGGTGGTGTTTGCGCCGGAGGTGGCGCGGGGACTGGTGGGGGCGGTGTTCGATGCAGCGGCGGGCGATGCGATTTATCGCGGAGCGTCGATTTTTGCGGGGCAGTTGGGCGAGGAGGTTGCGGCGCCTTCAGTGACGGTGGTGGATGACGGGACGATTCGTGGAGGATTCGGGACTTCGCCGTTCGATGCGGAGGGACTGCCGAGCCGGCGGACGGTGATCGTCGAGAAAGGCGTGTTGCGGAGCTACGTCCTGAACACCTATGCGGGACGGAAGCTGGGGATGAAGAGCACGGGCAACGCGGGGCGCGGGCTGGCGGGGAATCCGTATCTGGATGCGGGGAATTTATTTTTGGAGGCGGGGACGCAGCCGGCGGAGGGGATTGTTCGCGGCGTGAAGTGCGGTTTGTATGTGACGCGGATGCTGGGGCACGGCGTGAATCTGGTGACGGGGGATTATTCGCGCGGGGCGGCGGGGCTGTGGATTGAGAATGGCGAGCCGGCTTATCCGGTGCACGAGATCACGATTGCTGGAAATTTGCGCGAGATGCTACGGAACATCACCGCAATCGGGAGCGATTTGGTGTTTCGTGGGGCTACGTCTGCACCTACGCTGCGGGTGGATGGGATGACGATCGCTGGGGCGTAAGGGCACGGTACAGGGTGCAGTGTACAGGGTACAGTCGAGCGGAAACGCTGCCGCCCGCTGCGGGCGAGATATAGTCAGGGGTCACGCGCGTGTTCCCGAATCAAATTCCGTTTAATGCGGCGCAGCCGGCGTGGGAGGAGATTCCCACCGTGGCTGGGGTGTTTGCCCTGTTTGGGGAGGACGCGCGGGCGGAGCCGTACATCAGCCGGACGCCGAATCTGCGACGGCGTCTTCGCAGGCTGCTGGATGCGCGGCCCGATCAATCGAAGAGACTGCAGCTGGCGGGGCGTGTCGCGCGGATCGAGTATGCGCTGACCGGATCGGATTTCGAGGCGCGGCTGCGGCTGTATGAGGCGAGTTGGGGGGCTTTTGGAGAGCGGGCGCGGAAACGGCTGCATCTCAAGTCGCCGTCACTGTTACGAATGGCCGTGGAGAACGATTATCCGCGCGTATACGTAACCAGTCGCGTTACAAAAGCGGCGATGGAGGATTTGTATGGGCCATTTCCATCGCGGTTGGCCGCGGAACGGTTCAGCGAGGACATGCTGGATCTGTTCAAGCTGCGGCGGTGCGTTGAGGATCTGGCGCCCGATCCGTCGTTTCCGGGATGCGTGTATTCGGAGATGAAGAAGTGCCTTGCGCCGTGCTTCAAGGGTTGCACGGATGAGCGGTATGAGGAGGAAGGGGAGGCGGTGCGGGCGTTTTTGCGCACGCGCGGAGGGAGTCTGGTGGAAGCGCTGCAAAAAGAGCGGGACGGAGCGTCGGAGCTGATGGAATTCGAGAAGGCGGCGGAGTTGCACACGAGGCTGACGAAGGCGGAAGCCGTGGCCGCGGAGGCTCCCGAGGTCGTGCGGCCGCTTGCGCATCTGGATGGAGTGGTGGTGCAGGCTGCGGCTGAGGAGGAGCATGTGGCGTTGTTCTCGCTGGCGCGGGGGTCGTTACGCGGACCGGCGCTGTTTTCGGTCGCAGGGATGCGGCATCCGAATGAAGCGGCGGGGTCGACCTCGCTGTATGCGCAGCCGGCGGGAATGGTTGAGGCTGTTCCGCTGGAGGGGTCTGTTGTGACCGTGGCTTCACGGGACGAGCTGGAGCAGAGACTGGAGAAGTCTCTGGGAGAATTGACTCCGGCAACGGAGCGACGCGGGAGGGAGAAGCATCGCAGCGGAGAGGCGGCGGATTATCTGTGTCTCTTCAGCCGGTGGTATTACCGTCCGCAGGCGAAGCGGGTGGGGGAGATTGTGTTTACGGGTGAGGACGGGAAGGTTCTGGCGAAGGCCCTGCTGCGGGCGATTTCTCGCGTGTATCAAAGGCAGGTATTGGGGACCCGGCAGTGGGAAGAGGCAATGGGGATCAGGGACCAGGGAATAGTGACGAGGGAAGAGCGAACGGGGGAAGGACCCAGAAACACGGAATAGGCCTCGGTTACGCGGCGAGGTAGAAAGAGCACCGGAGACCACGAGGATCTCCGGCGTTTGGGAGGACAACAAACTTGCCAGGCGGGCGATTCCGGGCGATCGGAAGCCTCAGCCAATCTTAATCATTTTTCTGCTGCGAGGACGGCGACTCCGTAGGGGGGCAGGTCGACGGAGCTGACTGCAGATCCCTGACTGCCGATCAGATCGCGCATAGGCGAGGGCAGCGAGATGTGTTCTTCGCTGGTGTTGTGATTGATCAGGAAGAGAATGGATTTTCCTTCGCCGGAGCGGCGGCAGACTTCCACGCCCGCGGGAACGCCGGGGAGGATGGGCTTGACGCCGGCTTCTTCGAGAAGGCCGGTGGTGAGGTGGTTGAGGAGTGCCGGGTCGAGCCACGCGCCGACGTAGGTGATGCGGCCTTTGCCGACCTGGCGGGTGATGACAGCGGGTTGATCGTCGAGCCAGCCGTTACTCTTTCCATAACGTTCGACGATTTTGGTGTCAGAAGACTGGACGCTGAGCTGCTCGGCCCAGATGTTGGCGGTGCCGGAGCCGAGGTCGCCGGTGAGGGGGACATCGGAATCGAGGGCGTAGAACTGATCGACACGGCCACCCAGGAAGGACGCCAGCGGTCCGGGCTGGCGCTCGGGCTGGAGGGCGTTGAATTCGTCCTTCATGGCAGAGCGTGGACCGAGGAGGAGATGGCCTCCGTTGCGGACCCAGGCCATGAGGCGATCGGCCGTGGCCTGGGAGATGACGTTGAGGCCGGGGAGCTCGACAACCTTGTAGCCGTCGATCGGCGCGTTGATGGAGATCATGTCCACGGACTGGGTCTGCTCGCGGAGGGGACGGTAGAAGGCGAGCATTTCGCCAACGGGATCGAAGTTGGCGGAGTGGCGCTGGAAGGTGATGGCCCAGCGGCTGTCGTAGTCGTTGACGAGGGCGACCTCGGCGTGGGGTGAGGTGCCGGCGATGGCGGATCCGGCTTTGGCGAATTCTTCGCCGGTCCGGCCGATTTCGTCATAGACGGGGACAGGCGTGCCGTCAGCGCCAACGAGCACGCCGTGGTATTCCTCCTGGCCGTTGGGGGCGCTGCGCCATTGCCAGTACTCGACGGTGTCGGCGCCGTGACCGATGGCCTGCCATGCCATGTCACGAACCTGGCCCTTTAGTAGAGGCGTGTTGGTGCGACGCCAGTTGACGAAGGCAGGCTCGGTCTCCATGACCCAGAAATTTTTGTTCTTGTAGCCGCGCGTGAGATCGTGGGTGGCGCCGTTGGAAATGTAGTCGAAGTGATCGGAGTCGATGTAGTCGTCCCATGCGGCTATGTCGAGGACGGTGTGGACGGTGTATTCGTCGAAGCCGTCGAACCATCCCATGGTGTTAGTGGTAATGAACTGCCGCGGGTCAGCGTGGGGACGGATGGCGGAGATTTGATTTTCGGAGTAGGTTTTCCAGGTGTCGCTGATGAAGCGCTTCAGTTCGAGGAGGAGCGCGGGGTTTTCGTAGCCCAGGCGCATGGGGATCTCATCGAAGTTGTCGTAAGTCTGGCTCCAGTAGGCGGTGGCCCAGCGGCGATTGAGTTCTGCGATGGTGACGTATTTTTTCTGCAGCCAACTGTGGAACTGGTCGCGGGCGGAAAGGCCGAAGTCGGGCTCGGCGTATTCGTTGTCAAGCTGCCAGCCGACGACGTTGGGATTGTGGCCGAAATGGAGTGCCATCTGCTCGGCGATGTCGTGCGCGAACTGGAGGTATTTGGGATCGGTGAAGGAAAAGTGCTGGCGGTTACCGTGTTCAGCGCGGCGGCCGTTTTCATCGACGCGGAGCGTCTGAGGATATTTGGTGGTGAGCCATGCGGGCGGCGCGGCGGTGGGCGTGCCGAGAACGACGCAGATGTGGTGCTTGGCAGCGAGGGCGATGGCGCGGTCGAGCCAGCCGAAGTCGTAGTTGCCCTCGGTGGGCTCCATGGAGCTCCAGGCAAATTCGCCGACGCGGACAACGTCAATGTGGGCGGCTTCCATGAGCGAGAGGTCGTGATCCCACTGGGATTCAGGCCACTGCTCGGGATACCAGGCGGCGCCGAGGAGGAGGGGTGGTTTATCGGAATAGCTGGTGGCCTGGGAATAGAGGTGAGGCGTGGCGACGATGAGGAGGGCGCTGAAAACGGTTGCAGCAAGGCGGCAGGAAGTGCGCATTTTGAGATTCCCTTCGTTCCGGGCGAATCGGTTGATGAGGGCGCTCGGCAGTGAGGAGGGCCGAATGCGCGCCAACACAGCAATCTACGTGGCGGGTGGACGGGAAGCAAGCGAAGGCATTCCGGATTGGGAGACCGGAGTCATTGCGCGCAGGGCGATGCGGGCGCGGGGATGAGGCAGGTGCGCGCGGAGAGAATGACGAGGGCGATCCAGAGCAGGTCCGCGCCGAGGAGGTGGGTCATCTGCATCCAGGTGGGAGCGAGAAGTGCGACGTCGGCAACGCCGAGCAGGTACTGGAGCGCGAGAAGAAGCAGGACTCCGATGGCGAGGGTGCGATTGGCGGAATCGCGCAGGCTGCGGGCGATGAGCCAGACGATGAACACGCCGGCGATGAGGCTGATGGCGGGATGGAGCCAGCGAATCTGGAGGAGCCAGGAGGCACCGGCGGAGAAATCCTGCGCGATGGCAGTGAGCAGATTCTGCGCGGGGTAGAGCGTGTCGCCGAGGGCGGCGAGGGAGCCGGTGACGCCGACGATGAGCGTGGCGATGAGGCCGGTGAGGGCGAGGCGAGGTGCGTGGAGGGTGAGGGCTCCGCGGAATGCGCCCGCGCGGCGTGCGAGGAAGTGCGCGGTGAGGGCGAGCGCGGCGAGGAGAAGCAGCGTGTTGGTGAGGTGCAGGCCGAGGTAGACAGCGCGGGAGGGTGAGCGGTCCTGGGCGGTATGGCCGAGGAGGACGAGAAGCGCGCCGAGCAGGGCTTCGTTAAGGGTCAGGATGAGAACGGCGATGGCGCAGGCGCGTGCGAGGTGACGGCGCGGGACGGCGGCGAAGGTCCAGGCGACGAGGGCGAGGACGCAGAGGAGGTCGATGCCGCTGGTAGCGCGGTGGGCAAACTCGATGAGGGTTGTGACGGCGGGGTGGTGCTGGACCAGGGTTCCGTTGCAGAGGGGCCAGTGGTCGCCACAGCCAGCGCCGGAGCCGGTGGCGCGGACGGCAGATCCCCAAACGATGACGGCGACGTTGTAGGCGAGGACGGCCCAGGCGAAGCGGCGGAGCGCGCGGGGAGGCTGCGTGGCGGGGCGTGCGGCCGGAATGGTGGCGGTGGGGGTCACGCGGGAAGTTCGAAATTCGATTTTAGTCCGCGGAGAGGTGAGAGGTGGCAGTCCGCTCAGCTGCGGCCGGAGCGGGCCTTCTTTTTTATTTTGCGTCGCAGAGGAATTGCGGATTTCTCGTCGAAGAAGACGGCCGGGGAGACGTGAAAACGCCTGCTGAGGCGGGCGATGTGACCGCGGTTGAGCTGGCGTTTGCCTAGCAGGATGAGCGAGGCCGAGGCCTGAAAGCCGACTTCGGGGGTGAGCTTGCCCTCCGAGACGCCGTTCCGTTCCATGAGCAGGCGCAAAACCTCAGCGGCGCGGGCTTCGGGAAGGGGGTAACGCACGGTTTCGTACTGCTCGACGAGGAGGGTGAGGAGATCGATGGCCTCCTGCTCGGCGGCGGTGGGCTTTGGTTTCGAAGTGAGGCTGAAGAGGGCGCGTGAGTATTCGGTGAGTTCTTCGTCGGAGCGAAGGAGGCGGGGTGCGCCGCGGCGGATCATCTCAACGGGATCGGCGAGGGTCTGGCTCATCGGATGGCCCCTTTTTTGGCTTGGCGGGCTTTGCTTGCGGCGGATTTCTTTTTCATGTTGCGGTGCAGGGGAATCGCGGATGTCTCGTCGAAGAAGACAGCGGGCGAGACGTGAAAGCGCTTGCTGAGGCGAGCAATGTGGCTGCGCGTGAACTGGCGATCGCCTCTCAGGACCTGCGAAGTGACTGCCGTGCAGCCAAATTCAGGAGTGAGCGCACTCTGGAAGAGGCCGTTTCGTTTGAGGAGCAGACGCAAAGCCTCGATGGGGCTGGCTTCGGGGAGGGGGTAACGCACGGTTTCGTAGTGCTCGATGAGGAAGGTCAGGAGGTTGATGGCTTCCTGCTCCGCTGCGCTGGGCTTTGGTTTCGCGGTGAGGCCGAGAAGCGCACGTGTGTATATGGCGAGCTCTTCCTCGGAGCGGATGAGGCGGGGGGCGCCGCGGCGGATCATCTCAACCGGGTCGGCAAGGGTTCTGCTCATCGGACAACTCCTTTGTCCCAGTTGGCGGCATTTTCGTATTGCTTATTGGTGAGGAAGGAGCGAATCCAGATGTGGCCTTCGGCGATCCGGCCATTTTGCGGGCGCGAGTAATCAATGGTCGTCACCAGCCGGTACTGGTTCTGGTGAATGCGGAAGATGATGTAGTCGGCGACGGAGTCGACATCGGCAAAGATGTCTTTGACGTCGGCGGGACTGCGCCATTGCGCGTCTTTGGCGACGGATCGCCAGGCTACGATCTGTTTGGCCGCATCCGGGAACCGATCGACCGCCTCCTTCAGGTACTTTCCTGTGACAACATGCATGGCGCTTTCCAGTCTTCAGGCAGCATAGTTTGCAGGATGCAATGTGTCTAGATTACTTCCGGTGGGCAATTTGCGTCAGGCTATCCGGCGGCCAGCTCTTTGGCCCGCTGTGTTGCGCGCATGACCGCTTTGATGAGGGTGACGCGCAGGCCGCCTTCTTCGAGCTCGAGAATACCGTCGATGGTGCAGCCGGCCGGGGTGGTGACCGCGTCCTTGAGAAGCGCAGGGTGGTAGCCGGTTTCGAGAACCATTTTGGCTGCGCCGTAGGTGGTTTGTGCTGCGAGCAGCGTGGCGATGTCGCGGGGGAGACCGACTTTGACGCCGGCTTCCGCGAGCGATTCGAGAATGATGTAGATGAAGGCGGGGCCGCTGGCGGAGAGGCCGGTGACGGCGTCCATGTGTTTCTCGTCGACAACGACGGTGCGGCCGACGGCGGTAAAGAGGCTCTCGGCGAGGTCCATGTGCTGAGGCTGGACGTAGCGGCCGCGGCAGAGCGCGGAGATGCCGGCGCCCAGCATGGAGGGCGTGTTGGGCATGGCGCGGACGACCGGGACTTCTTCAACGGCGGCGCGCTCGATGGCCTCGGTGTGGACGGAGGCGGCGAAGGAGATGAGGAGCTTGTCGGCGGTGAGGGCGGGACGGATTTCTTCGATCAGCGCCGGAACCTGAAACGGCTTGACGCCGATGAGGATGACGTCGGCCTTGCCGGCGATGGCGAGGTTATCGGTGGAGACTTCGATGCCCCATTGCGTAGAGAGGGCCTGGGCGCGCTCGGCGTGGGCGACGGTGGCGAAGAGGCGGTCAGGGGAGAGGATTTGCTGCTTGAGGAACGCCTGGAGGAGGATGCCGCCCATTTTTCCAGCGCCGAGGACGGCTATGCGGGATTTCGAGAGATCGGACATGGTGATTTCAGGATAGCGTCTTCGTGGCCGGTAGCCGGTAGCCAAACTAAAGTGCGGTGGACCCCCCACCCCCCTCCCCTCTGGGGACGGGTTGTGACTTGTTTTCAACGGCTCGGGAAAATCTGTCCTGCGATGTGATCGAAGACGGGTCAGTTGCGTCACGCGTG
>PMAD01000294.1:1083-1866 GCA_003152415.1 Acidobacterium sp. | reverse complement strand
GTGAGTGATGCGTTCGCGAGCGTGAGCCGGGAGACGAGAGGGCTGGGCCGGGCGTGCTCGGTTCCGGTCATGTTGGATGTCTCCTCCAGGCAATAGAAAAAGGCCGCAGAGCGGCCTTTTTCTTTTTCTACCTTATAAGATCAGAATATCACACTGAGAGAATAAATCCGCCAAAATTCTTTTGGTCCTAAGTAGCGTGTTATCACCGAAAGTTACTTTGGATAAGTGGTGGAAACTTGACAAAAACGGCTGGGGAGCAGGAAACAGCCTGTGGCCTGCGGCGGTAGCTATGGCCTGCGCACTTCATTTGCCCGCCTGCTGGCTTTGGAACCACGCCGAAATCCTCGCATCCAGCACATCGAGGGGCAAGGCGCCGGAGTCGACGACCTGATCGTGAAAGGCACGAAGGTCAAATTTTGGGCCGAGGGCTTTTTCTGCGCGGGCGCGGAGGTCGAGGATTTTGAGCTGGCCCATTTTGTAGCCGAGGGCCTGGGCGGGCCAGGCGATGTAGCGGTCGCACTCGGCGTTGACCGTGGCGTCGTCGAGGCCGGAGTGGGCATGGAAGTAGTCGACCATCTGCTGGCGGGTCCAGTGATCGGAGTGGACGCCGGTGTCGACAACGAGGCGGACGCCGCGGAAGATGTCGGCTTCGAGGCGGCCGAAGTCGGAGTACGGATCCTGATAGAAGCCGATGTCTTTGCCGAGGCGCTCGGCGTAGAGTCCCCAGCCTTCGGTGTAGGCGGTGTAGTGGAGGTATTTGCGGAACTGGGGCAGGCCGGTGAG
>PMAD01000294.1:0-1022 GCA_003152415.1 Acidobacterium sp. | reverse complement strand
GTGCCCTGCTCGTAGTAGGCGGGGGCCTGATCTTTTTCCATGAAGGCGGGGACGGCTTCGACGGTGAGGGGCGCTTTGGGCAGGCGGCCGAAGAGCTCGGGGAGTTTGGGGCGCATCTTGTCGATGTCGGCGCGGTAGAGGTCGAGGAGAGCGTCGCGGCTGGTGGGATGGAGTTTGGGATTGGCGTTGATGGCGGCGCGGAGTGCGGCGATGTCGGGGTAGCCAAGCTTTTTCGCGATCACGAGCATGTCAGCTTCGTCGCGGGCGACTTCGTCTTCGCCGATTTTGTGGATCTGCGCGGGAGTGAGGTCGGTGGTGGTGCTCTGCTTGACGCGAAAGGCGTAGTACGCGTCGCCGTCGGGTAGAGACCAAACGCCGGGATCGGCGCGGCCGGCGGGGATGTAGGTGGCCTGGAGGAATCGTGCGAAGCGCTGGTAAGCGGGGTAGACCTGTTTGGTGATGGCGGCGACGACTTCATCGTGGATGCGGGTCTGGTCGGCGGCCGGGATCGAGGCAGGGAATTTTTTGAGCGGCTGCGCGAAGGGGCTGTCTTCGGGCTTTTGCGCGAGGAGCGCGTTGACCTGGACGAGGACTTTTTCGAGGAGATATTTGGGTGGGACGCGCTGGTCGTCGATGCCGGTGAGCATGTTGTCGGAGATCTGGCGGAAGGCGGTGGGGACTTTGCTAAGGCGCGCGATGTAGTCGTCGTAGTCCTTCGCGGTGGTGAAGCTGAGTCGGGGGACGAGCTGGGGCAGGGAGAGATGGAGGCCGTTGAACTGGTTGACGGGCATCTCCCAGGGCTTGAAAGCGGACTCTTCCTGGTCTTCGATGAGCTGGCGGACCATGAGGTCCTTGCTGAGGACTTCCTGATCGGTGAGGCCGGCGGTGTCGATTTCGCCGAGGCGGCGGAGGTAGTCGCGGCCGCGGGCTAGCTGCTGGTTCCAGGCGTCGACGGAGTAGTCGGTGAGCTGATCGTTGAAGCGCTTGTCGCCGAGGGTGGAGGCGAATTCGGGGGAGTGGCT
>PMAD01000272.1:6673-9278 GCA_003152415.1 Acidobacterium sp. | reverse complement strand
TGCAGCTGCAGCCGATACGTCGACAGCGGTGCGCGCGCCTCCATCCGAGGCGTCTGCTCAATACAATTTTTCATCTCTTGAAGACTGAACCTGGGCTTTGTTTCAGCTTTTGTGTCAGGTCCACTTTTAGATGCCAATGCCAGGCTCCCGAGAAGCCCCGTCGGTGTCTCGATCGTAGTCACGCGCTGCCTCCGCGCAAAACAAGGTCTCCCCGTACCCCAAACGAGGATCCAGTGCACAGAACCAGGCAGCTTTTATTAACGATGCGGTGTCTTGACGATGTAGATACCCAGCGATATTACACGAAGTGATCGCCGTCGGCTGCCGCGTGCGCCTCGCGCTCTTTGCTGCGCAACACATCGAACCCCGCCTTCAACCCGTTCAGCACCGCGTTCACCTGGCGCACCGGCCCGGACACCGCCTTCTGCAGCGTCGACGTAGCGTGCACCACAGACTCCAGCGTTCCCGTCACAATCTCGTCCACGCGGTCCGTCTGCACCGCCACCCTCTCGAGCACGTCATCCAGCACAGCCACGATCCGCGTCGACTCCGCTTTCGCGGTCTCGCTCATCTCCCGCGCCTTCACGCTGATTTCTTTCGCAGTCTGGCTGATCTCCAGCGCGTTCTGCGCCGCCACCCTCAGCTTGGGAGAAACCTCTTCCAGCAGGGTCCGGCTCGTCGCCAGCAGAGGCAGCACATTTTCCTCCGCCTTCTTCGAAACCTCATTCAACCGCCCCAGCGCGCCCTTCAGCGCGAACAACATCCCCACCAGCACCAGAGCCTGCAGCAGCACAGCCCCCGCTGTCACCCCGCTGATGACGAGATAAATCCAGGTCGGAATCTCATGTTGCATGATCGTGGCCCCCCAGGGCCGGCCCTCAAGGCCTCATCGCGAGACCGCAGTCTCCCCACAGTCCCGCATCCTTCTTCCAATCGCCATTCCCGGCTTGGAACGACTGCGTTAGGATTCCTGATTATTCGTCGTCGAGCTGCTCGTGTACGCCTGCCGGCCCGCGTCCACTGCCGCCGAAACGCGCCCCGTCTGATCGCCAACGAACTGCTTGCCCTGGTTCACAAACTCATCCCACTGCGCGCGGCCCCGCTCCACATATTCTTTGCTGCGGCCCACGTAATCGTTCACCTGAGTCTTCCCGCGATCCACCAGGTCACCGACCTGATCCACCGCGTCCCGGCTCTTCTGTTTCAGGAATTCCGTTCCCTCTTGAGCGCTGCTTAGCAGCTCCTCGCGCGTCTCTTTCCCGGCCTTCGGCGCGTACAGCACCCCAATCAGGGCGCCAAGCCCCAAACCTGCCAGAAACCAGCTGAACCCGCTGGAACCCTTTTCTTCCGCCATGACTTTATCTCCTTGTGAATAAACCGGATTCGGCGAATGTATGGTAACGGCTGCCCCCGGCCAGCGCAAATGAAATCGCCCCCAGACCAGTGCATCCCGTGATCCGCGCTACTTCCTCAACAACGGCTCTCCACCTGTTCTGATGCCCCGCTCACCCCCCCGGGTGCCCCGTCCATATCCTGCGTCTGTCGCGCGCTCAGGATGCGTGACGTTTCCCGAACCCAGTATGAATCGGGTGCCCCATTCTGGTGCGCGGCGCTTTTCCGCGCGCCAGGGTGGGATAGCACAACTCTCACCCGTCCCGGTTCGTTGAACGCTGAACGTTGAACGCTTTCTGTACCCTGTAACCTGTACCCTCGTCTCACCCACCCAAATCCACCAAACGAACATCCTCAATCGACCGCCCCAAAAACCGGCTCCCCAAAGCCCGAAACTTCGTCACCGAATCCGTAGCGAAAAACCTAACGCTCGCTCCTGGTTCCTGGCCCCCAGCTCCCAGCTCCCGGCTCCCGGCTCCCAGCATCCGCGCCACCTGCTCCGCAGTCGCTTCCGCTGAATCGATCACCCGCAGCGGGGCCGGTACCGCCTTCTCAATCTGCGCCCGCAGCAGGGGATAATGCGTGCACCCCAGCACCAGCGTGTCCGCATCGAGCCCTGCCCCCCGCGCCTGCTCCATCAGCTCCGCCATGTAGATCCGCAGCACCTCCGCCGTCACCGGGCTCTCGATCCATCCCTCTTCCACCAGCGGAACAAGCAACGGACAAGCCTTCTCGATGGCCCTCAGTTTCCGTTCAGCGCAAGCCGCGGTATAAGCATGACTCTCCACCGTCGCCGCCGTCGCAATCACCAGCACATCGCGCGTCGTGGAGCTGGCATCCGCGGCGTTCGCCCCCGTCTCCACCACTCCCAGCACCGGAACCGCCACCGCCTCCCGAATCGCATCCAGCGCCAGCGCGCTCGCCGTGTTGCACGCGATCACCAGGAACTCCGCGCCCTCCGCTATGAGATGCCGCGCACTAGACGTAGCATACCGGGCCACCGTCGCCCGCGATTTCGCCCCATACGGCAGCCGGGCCGTATCCCCAAGATACAAATAGTCCGCCTCCGGAATGTGCTTCAGCAGCGCCCGCAGCACCGTCAGCCCGCCGACCCCGGAATCGAACACCCCAATCTTCATCGCCCGCCGCCTTCAGCGCCAGACGCCGACTCCGCCTCGGACGCCAGGTACGTCCGCGTCAGGTCCGCATGTCC
>PMAD01000272.1:0-6601 GCA_003152415.1 Acidobacterium sp. | reverse complement strand
CCGGAAGCCGCGTTGATCGGGTGCGTAGAATCCGGCGCGCGCCAGGCCTCCATCAGCCTTTCCAGCAGAACCCGCGCCTGCGCATTCTCATCGACAGGCATTGGAATACTTCGCTCCACCGCCGTCAGCGAGTCGTCCAAATCGTTGGGCACATACAGCGTCACCGCGCGGGGCGCGGTTGCGGTGGTCTCCGCAATGTCCGCCGGCGCGCGCGTGCCCTGCTGCTGCAGCCGGTCCTGCGCCCGATTCCGCAGCCGGATCAGAAACGCCGCCATCACCACGCACGCAAACAGCATGGCAAAGAAAATGTACTTCTGCGCGCGTGAGATCATTCCCGAGATCATTATTGCTTCCAGTCGCTGCGCCACTGCTCCAGCGCCGCCGCCACCGCGTCCACCACCGATTTCTGATAGACCGCATCCGTCACCGGACGCGCCTCAGTCACATGCCCGCCCACCAGCGGAGCAACCTCCACCGCCACCTCAGGACAAGTCACGCTGTCCATCGGCTCCACCGACGCCCGCCCCAGGCTCACCGGAATCGCCGCATGCGCCAGCGCTGAATCGATCTCCGACTCCAGCTTCAGGCTCTGCGTTACGTACGCCGACTGCGCCGTCGGCCACGGCAGAAATCGCGAATTCCCCGTCGGGCTCAGCGACGACGTAAACAGATGCACCCCGCTCCCCGTCGCCGTCGCGTGGATCGTCAGGCACGCCGCTCCCTGCGCGCGATTCGCAATCTGCGCGCGGTCCACCGGCATCAGATTCACGTCCGCCTGTCGCGTCGTCACCACGACGATCCCCCGCGCATGCAGGGTCGATCGCAGGCGCGCCGCAATCCCCAGCGTAATTTCCTTTTCCTCGATCCCGCCGCTCAGCCTTGCCCCCGTGTCGCTGCCTCCATGCGCGGCATCCACCACCACCACGAAGGGCGGAGGCTGCACCGGCTGCGGTATTGCCGGCGCGGGAACCGGCGGCATTCCCGGAGTCTGCGGCATCTGCACCGCCGGTGGCGCCTGGGCTTGCGATGTCGCCGGACTCTGCTCCAACCCTGCCGCCACCGCGGCCATCCCCAGCGCGGCGGCTGCCTCAATCCAGCGCATAGATCGCCAGGCCGCTCAGCAGCTTGGGATAGAAATCCGTCGACTTCTGCGGCATCACCTCTCCCGCAAACGCCACCTCCCGCAGCTGCTCCATCGTCACCGGATTCATCAGGAACGCCACATTCGCCTCGCCCCGCCCCACCTGGTCCGCCGCCTCCGCCGCATCCCGCAAATACCGCAGATGCGTCTGATCCCGAATCGCCTCCTGCGAAATCCCCAGCAACTTCTCCAGCACTAGGCTGTGCAGCTGCACAATGTCCAGTTGCCGCTGCCGCGCCGGGACCGACTGCAGCGCCCCGGCAATCGCCTCCGCCTTCGCCGTCAGCAGGAACCACCCCTTCGCCGTCACCGCCACGAAGGCCGTCTTGCCCTGAATTCCCGACAAACGAGTCATCGCCGCGACCGGATCACGCTCCGCCAGCTCCTCAATCTCGTAATACGGCCGCGCCGCTTCCAGAAGACGCGCCGCCTCGAATCCCGCCAGCCCAAACACCACCCGATGCGTCGGCAGAATCACCAGCCCCTCGGAATCCATATTGATGAACGTCATCATCGCCGCCGCTTCCGGATACGCCGGCTGCGGCACACTCGCGCTGTTCCGCTCGCTCGATTCCTGAATCTTCCCCGCTCCGCGCTCCTTCGCGTAATTCAGCGCCGTCTCGTACCGATGGTGCCCATCGGCGATGATCAGCTTCTTGTCTTCGAGGCCGGTCGCCAGCAGGTTGATCTTCGCCGGATCGGTGATCTTCCACACCCGGTGGAGCACGCCGTACTCGTCCGTCACTTCGATGTCCGGCAGCGTCTCTCCCGCCGCCCCATTGCCGAACAGCACCCCCTCCGCGCTTCGAGCCGGGTCCGAATACAGCATGAAAATCTGCCCGAAATGTGCCCGCGTCGCGCGCAGCAGGTTCAGCCGGTCGCTCTTCGGCTTGGACAGCGTCTGCTCGTGCCGGAACACTACTCCCTGGCTGTACTCGTACAGCTCACCCAGCGCGATGAACCCCCGCCGCTCCAGCATCACTCCGTCCTGCCCCGGAACCGCAAATCGCTGCGAGTAGGCAAACACGCACGGCTGCTGCTCCTGTGCCAGCACTCCTGTCTTCCGCCACTCCGCGAAGTCCCGCGCCGCATTCGCATAGAGGTCTCCCTCTTTGTCGAACAGCTCCGGCATCCGCAGAATGATCCGCACCAGGTTATACGGACTCCGCTGGTAATACGCCTGCTGCATCGCCGGCGTGATCTTGTCATAGGGTTGGGTGACGACGTCCTCGGCCGATACCTGCCCAGGGTTGTAGCGCAACGCGCGAAACGGATAAATGCGTGCCATGTTTGGTTTTATGTTCTCACCGATTTTATCCTGCGCGCCCCGCTTCACCCTGACCGAAGCGCCCCTGTCGGTTCACGGTTCACGGATGACGGTTCGCGGTTCACGGTTTCCCATCTCCTGTCTTCACGAGTACGTCTCGACCCCAGCCCGCATCGAACCTTCTTATGGCTCAATAAAGGGAGCCTCCTCCCAATTGTCATTCGAATGTACAAAACCGGCATTGGCTATTGCACATCGCTCTCAATCGTGCCAGTATTTTCACACGAGAGGTACGGCCATGGCGTCCAGTTTTGGGCGCGAACGTGGTGTCATCGCATCTCCGGGGTCCCCTTGGGCGGCAATATTTGCCCAGTGCATTCCGCTGCTGTCACTCCTGCTCGCTCCCCTGCTCCTCAGTCTCCCCGCCTGCGCTCAGGACAACCCTGAAGACCCCCTCAACCAGGTCCACGTCAATACTCCGCCCCCGGTTGCCGTCACCAAAGACCCCTCCATCCCCCTTACCGCAGGCGCTTCCCTGCGCACCGGCATTCAGTTCCGTGTCGACACCAACATCGTGCTCGTTCCCCTCACCGTCACCGATCCCATGGACCGTCTCGTCACCGGTCTCGAAAAACAGAACTTCACGGTCCTTGAGGACAACCACAACCAGGCCATCCGCACCTTCGCCTGTGACGACGCTCCCGTCTCCATCGGGGTCATCCTCGATCTCAGCGGAAGCATGAGCAACAAAGTCGTGCGCGCCCGCGGCGCCGTCCTGCAGTTCATGAAGACCTCCAATCCTCAGGACGAATTCTTCGTCATCGGCTTCAACGACCGCCCCGAGCTCATCACCGACTACACTTCATCGCCCGATGACGTCGAGGCCCGGCTCGCCACCATCCAGGCCGGCCACCGCACCGCTCTTCTTGACGCTATCTACTTCGGCCTCGAAAAGATGAAGCAGGCAAAGTACCAGCGCAAGGCCCTCCTCATCGTCTCCGACGGCGGCGACAATAACAGCCGCTACACCGAAAACGAGGTCCGCTCTTCCGTCAAGGAAGCCGACGTGCAGGTCTACTCCATCGGCATCTTCGATCCCGAGGCCGCCACCGCCGAGGAGCGCAACGGCCCGATGCTCCTCAATGACCTCAGCAACGACACTGGCGGCCGCCTCTTCCGCGTCGACGACCTCTCCGAGATGGGCGACATCGCCACCCGCATCAGCGCCGAGCTGCGCAACGAATACGTCCTCGGCTACAAAACCGACAATACGAGGATGGACGGCAAATGGCGTAAAGTGAAAGTAAGGCTGCAGCCACCTCCGGGCCTGCCGCAACTTACCGTCCATGCACGTGCCGGATACTATGCGCCTTTGCAGTAACCGCTTCTTCCCTCTCTTTTGCGGTTTTCTTCTCGCTGCCGGCCCCCTGACACTCTTCGCGCAGGAGCCAGCGCCTGCCTCACCGGCAACCTCCGCTCCCCAGACGGCTTCGCCCCAGGCAGCCCCGGCCGCACCCGCCGTCGTTCCCTCCCCGCAACTCCCTGAAGCCCAGCCTCCGCTCGACGTCGACCGCGACCCCATCGTCTCGCCCGACGCTGCCGACAACGCGCCCGTCAGTCCTTCCCACCCCACCGCCAACCAGGAGGCGAAGCGCGAGCACGGCGTCTATACCCTCACCCGCAACGTCGACGAGGTCGTCCTCAACTGCACGGTCATCGACAATGACGGCCACCTCGTCCAGGATCTCGCCCAGCCCGACTTTCACGTCTTCGAAGACAACACCCTCCAGAACATCGTTGCCTTCTCGCATTCCGACGTGCCCATCTCCCTCGGCATTCTGATCGATAATTCCGGCTCCATGCGCGACAAGCGCGCCGCCGTCAACACCGCCGCCCTCGACCTGGTGCGCGCCTCCAATCCTCAGGACGAGGCCTTCATCGTCAACTTTTCCGACGAGGCCTTCCTCGATCAGGACTTCACCTCCGACATCAACAAGCTCCGCGAAGGCCTCTCCCACATCGAATCCCGCGGCGGCACCGCCCTCTACGACGCCGTCGTCGCCTCCGCCGATCAGCTCTCCCACGGCGCACGCCTGCCCAAGCAGGTCCTCCTCATCATCACCGACGGCGAGGACAACGCCTCCACCCTCAACCTCGAGCAAACCATCCGCCGCATTCAGGACCTGCAGGGTCCGGTCGTCTACGCCATCGGCCTGCTCTTCGGCGATGAGGACAAGGGCCAGGAAGCTCACCGCGCCCGCCGCGCCCTCCAGCTCCTCTCCGACGAAACCGGCGGCCTCTCCTTCTTCCCGCACTCGCTCGCTGACGTCGACGTCATCGCCGCCGAAGTCGCCAAAGACATCCGCAACCAGTACACCATCGGCTACCACTCCAGCAAACCGGCCAAACTCGGCGGCTACCGCACCGTCCATGTCGATGCCAAGGCCCCCCACCACAGCAAGCTCTTCGTGCGCACCCGCACCGGCTACTACCCCAAACCTGAATCCCAACTCCCCGGCAAAGGCGCCGTCGCCGAATCCACAGCGACCACGCACTAACCATGTCGGGATTGTTGAGAATCCGGGTGCCCCGGAGCCTGGCCTGAGCGAGCGAAGCGAGTCGAATGGCTCTCGACTCTGAGACCCGGGAAAGCGCGAGAGCGCCCCGCCTTTCTGTTCCCTGAGCCCTGTGCTCTGTGCTCTTTTCTGAACGCTGATCGCTGAACGCTGAACGCTGGTATCCTAGCCTGTCCCTATGCCCCCTGCCAGTACGCCCACCCTCCGCACCGCGTCCGACATCACTACCCTCATCGGCCACACTCCGCTCCTCCAGCTCCGCCGGCTCGCACCCGCCGGCTCCGCCGACCTCTTCGCCAAGCTTGAGTTCCTCAACCCCGGCGGCTCCGTCAAAGACCGCGCCGCCCTCGGCATGATCCTCGACGCTGAGCGCCGCGGCCTCCTCCACAAAAACTCCATCATTACCGAAGCCACCGCCGGCAACACCGGCGTCGGACTCGCCCTCGTCGGTGTCAACCGCGGCTACCGCGTCGTCTTCTTTGTCCCCGAGGGCTTCGCCGAAGAAAAATGCGCCCTCATGCGCGGATTCGGCGCCGACGTCCACCGCACCCCTGAAGCCGAAGGAATGTCCGGAGCCATCCGCCGCGCCCTCGCCCTCGCCAAATCCGACCCCAACGTCTGGGCCGCCCTCCAGTTCGACAATCCGGCCAACCCGCAGTTCCACCATGACACCACCGCCGTCGAACTCTGGGAACAAATGGACGCCCGCATTGACGCCTTCGTCGCCGGCGTCGGCACCGGCGGCACCTTCTCCGGCATCGCGCGCTTCCTCAAGGAACAAAACCCGCGCATCCTCACCGTCGCCGTCGAGACCCAGGGCTCCATCCTCCAGGGAGGCGAACCCGGGCCCCACAAAGTCGAAGGCATCGGCGTCTCCTTCATCCCCAACACCTTCGACCGCTCCGTCTGCGACGAAATCGTAGCAGTCCCTGATACAGAAGCCTTCGCCGCCGTCAAACGCCTCGCCGCCGAAGAAGGACTCCTCGCCGGCTCCAGCTCCGGCGCCATGATCCACTGCGCCTGCGCCATCGCCCAACGCCTCGGCCCCGGCAAACGCGTCGCCACCCTAATCCCCGACTCCGCCGAGCGCTACCTCTCCAAAAACATCTTCGCCGGCGGCGCATAGTCACGAATCCGGGTGCCCCGGTCTCGACTTTGAGACCCGGGTAGGCGCGAAGCGCCCGCTTTTGTTCCCTCACTTATACGCTGTATCATCCCGGGAGGGGACCCAACTGAGGGCACAGATGCTGAAGTGGAGCAACAGTCTCGCCGTCCGAATCCCCAAAACCGTCACGGCTGGAAAGATTCCGACTCTCGCCGCGCTCGTCTCCCAAATCACGCCCAGAAACCGCTACGAGGAAGTCTCCACAGGCCCGGAAGTCGGCAAAGAATCAACTACCCCGTCTTCCTGCTCGCCTTCGGCTTCAGTCCCGACACATACGCGTAGCTGACCTCAAAATAGGGCCGTAGCGCCTTCGTATCCTGCAATAAGCGATCCGGCACTGTGACAAATTCCGGCATCACGTGACCGTACGCCTCAAAAAGGCTCGCCTTGTGCGATCACCGGGTCAACACGTTCCGCGGCGATGTCCTGTTGATCAGGCCATCACCGGACCC
>PMAD01000016.1 GCA_003152415.1 Acidobacterium sp. | reverse complement strand
CGATGCGGAACTGGTTCTCCATGAGCTCGCCGACAGCGCGGACGCGGCGGTTGCCGAGGTGATCGATGTCGTCGACATTGCCGATGTTGCGGCGCAGCTTGAGCAGGTAGCGGATGGTGGCGTAGAAGTCTTCGGGAGTCAGGGTGCGATGGTCGAGCGATGTCGTGTCCTGATTCTCGTAGAGCTTGATGTTGAACTTGAGGCGGCCGACGCGCGAGAAGTCGTACTTGCGCGGATCGAAGAACATGCCTTCAAAGAGCGCGGTCGCGGTGTCGAGGGTGGGCGGATCGCCGGGGCGGAGCTTGCGGTAAATCTCGATGAGGGCTTCTTCCGGCTTGCGGACAGAGTCGCGGCGCAGGGTGTTGGTGATGACGTTGCCCATGTCGTCGCGCTCGGGGAAGAAGACTTCGATGGAGGGAATGCCGGCTTCGACAATCTTGTGCAGCTTGTCGGAAGTGAGCTCCTGATTGGCCTCGACGAAGACTTCGCCGGTGGAGGTATCGACCACGTCGGCAGCGGTCATGGCGCCGTCGAGCTCGGCGGCTTCGACTTCGACCTGGGCGATTTTTGCGGCGCGCAAAGCCTTCATGATGGTGGGCGTGACCTTGCGGCCGGAGTGGGCGATCTCTTCGCCCCTGGCGACGATGGCGTGGGCGGGCTTGGCGCCGAGCAGGTGGGTCGGCTTCTCAGCGTTGGGATCGATGGTCCAGAAGAGCTTGCCGTCCTTCACCGCGATTTTGTCGACGGTGTAGAAGGTGCGGAGAATCTCTTCGTCGCTCTTGAGGCCCAGGGCGCGCAGGAAGATGGTGCCAAGGAATTTGCGCTTGCGGTCGATGCGGACGTAGAGGGTGTTCTTCTGGTCGTACTCGAACTCGACCCATGAGCCGCGGTAGGGAATGATCTTGCCGAGGAAGTAGGTGCGGTTGTTCGCCGTCTCAAAGAAGACGCCGGGCGAGCGGTGGAGCTGGGAGACGATGACGCGCTCGGTACCGTTGACGATGAAAGTGCCGTTCTGCGTCATGAGNNACTTCCTGCTCCTTGATGTCGCGGATGGATTTGGCGCCGGTCTCGGGATCCTTGTCGTAGATGGTGAGGCGCACGGTGACTTTGAGCGGCGCGGAGTAAGTCATGCCGCGCTCTTCGCACTCCGCCTGGTCGTATTTGAGCTGCAGGCCGACAGGGTCGCCGCACTTGTTGCAGAAGTCGGGAGTGTTCTTGTTATAGGTGCCGCACTTCTGGCAGAGCACGTCGCCGGGGTGGAAGGGATCGGTGATGACCATGGCGCCGCAATGGACGCAGGTGGTGCGCAGGTGATGGAGACCCTTGAGGTGCCCGCACTTGCATTCCCAGTTGCCGATGGCGAAGTCGACGAAGTCGAGCTGGGAGATGTTGCGAAAATCGGTGATGGGAAAGACCGAGGTGAAAACCGACTGCAGGCCGGAGTCGTCGCGCTCCGATGGCAGCTTGTCCATCTGGAGGAAGCGCTCGTAGGAACGGCGCTGGACTTCGATCAAATTGGGAATGCGGATAGCGGTTGGGATCTTCGAAAAGTCGAGACGGCTGCGGACCGCGCGGTTCTCGTTAGGCATTCGTTACTCCTCAGGACCCGTGAAGCGAGGAAGATGCGAGCGGCCGGCCGGGTCGTGCGGGGCTCGTTGATCGGATTTGCCGCGCACGGTGCATCCCGCCTCGTTCGGAACGCGTCGTACGTATTTGGTTACGGCTGCACAAAAAGTGGAGTGCAGTGCCGTTTTTCTCTTGCGCGGAAGGGCGTAAGGGGGTTACGCTTCCGCTTTGCCTGGGCAGCTATGCGGGCAATGTGGACCGCCCGCGCAACTGCCTGTTTGCCTGCCGGTGCCCGTCACACAAAGGACGGGGCGGGGCATCGATGACGCGGCGGAGGAGAAGAGGAAGCGAGACGAGAGGAAAGCGCCGGGGGAAACGGAACACGCTCGCGGAGACAGCAAGTCCCACGAGCGCCACAACCGAATTGTGCACTGTACAGTGACAGAATGTTCGATTCCCGCCGCTTGAAAACCTTCGCCCGCGCCGCCTGACAACTCATTTCATACGTAAGGGCAGGTCCGCCGCCTGGCCTGCAATTACGCCCGGCAAAATCTCTGCCGGAGATATCCTCCATCGATCCAAACTTTCATGCGCACAAGCTGCCGTGCCCGTCGACGACGGGCGTTACTGCGGTTTGTGGATGATCAGGAAGACGGAAATACGCCCCGGGACCGACAAGATTGAATACAGCCGAACGGAACGCACAGAAACTATGATAGCGCGTTCCGCTTTGGCACGCAAGTTGCTTGCCGACCCCAGGAAGGCTACTTGACTTCGACGGTTGCAACGCCATCGAACTTCTTTTTGATGGCCTCGGCGTCGTCCTTGCTGATGTTCTCCTTGAGCGTCTTGGGAGCACCGTCGACAAGGTCCTTGGCTTCCTTGAGGCCGAGCGAGGTGACCTCGCGTACGGCTTTGATTGTATTGATCTTATTCGCTCCGGCATCCTTGAGGGTGACGGTGAACTCGGTCTGCTCGACGGCCGCCGGGGCTGCCGCTCCGGCTGCTGCACCGCCGGCAACGACGACCGGAGCGGCGGCCGCGGCCGAAACGCCGAGGCGCTCTTCGAGCTTCTTGACGAGGGCTGCCGCGTCCAGGAGGGTCAGCCCAACAATCTGTTCTTCCAACTGCTGCAGATCTGCCATTTTGTTCTCCACGTGATTCTGAATTTTGCACTGCGCCACCTTGCTAACGCTCGGTGGTTGCCGCTCTGACCACCTCGAGGTTTCCGATGTGCCCCAGACCAGGCACCCCTCGGGGAGGATGAACGGCTCGATTCCTTTGCTACCCTGCGGCTGCTTCGCCGCCAGCAAACTTGTTTTCCTTCACGCCCTGGTTGATGACGACCGCGAGGTCGCGTCCCGCGGCGTTGAGCACAGTGACCAGACGCTGCGCCGGAGAGTTAATAAGGAAGAGCAGCTTCGCAAAAATCTCTTCCTTGCCGGGCATGGTGGCCAGAGCTTTGACTTCTTCGACGTTGATGACCTTGCCGTCGACGATGCCGAGCTTGAAGGTGAACTCCGCGTTGTCCTGCACCCAGGCGGAGAGCGCCTTGGCGAGCGCGACCGGATCGCCGCTTGTGTAGGCGACCGAGGAAACGCCCTTCAGCCCCTGCAGCGCGGCTTCAATTCTGGTGCCCTTCGCGGCGCGACCGGCCAGTTTGTTCTTGAGGACGCGATAGCGGCCGCCGGCTTTACGAACGGTTTTGCGCAGCTCGAAATCCTGGGCCACGGTCAGTTTGGTAAAGGTGCCGACGATGGCGCTGGTCGATTTCTCGAGCTCTTTCGCGAGCTCGTCGACCTTCTCCGCCTTTTTTTGTCTGCTCAGTGCCAT
>PMAD01000266.1 GCA_003152415.1 Acidobacterium sp. | reverse complement strand
CTCCCTGGTGAATCCTACCCCGGCGCCAATTCGGGATTCTATACCTTGGATGTTAACGGTAATCAAGGAAAAAGTTACGAAAAGGGGGTACCTGCGCTGGGAATTGGGGGGCGGGCAAGGCGGCTCAGTGCGGTCGGGCGGGTGTTATTGCGCGGCGAATTTGGCGCGGATGCGGACGGTGCGGTNNGGTGGCGAGGTAGTGCTGGACGATGTCGAGGGAGGCCTGGGACTGCTGGCCGTCCATGAAGGCGTCGAGCCAGGCGACGAGGAAGAAGATTTTGCGTTCGCGCTTGATTTGCGGGAGGGCCTCAAGGGCGGGCTCGAGGTATGGGGCGGCCAGGCCGGATTGGTTCCAGTAATTGAAGGCGCCGAGGGAGGATTGGATCCAGTCTTCTGAACGCTGGGGGTTGTGGAGGTATTCGGCAAAATATTGACGTTTGACGGCTGGGTCGGGGCGGGCGGCCAGGGCTACCCAGGCGTACTTGAGGCCGTCGCCGGAGGGGTCGCGTTTTTGCTCGGCGGCGAAGAGGGCGTCGGCTTCGGGGTCGTTATAGGCGATCAGGGCGGTGACAAGGGACCAGCGGTCCTGCTGGCGGAGTTCGACGCCGGGAATTGTGCGTTTGCCGGCGAGGATTTCTTTGAGGACGCCGCGGGCTGGTGGCTGGGCGGCGAAGCCGGGGAGGGAGCGGAACCAGACTATGCGGAGGTCGTGGTCTGGGTCGTTGGTCATGCGGTCGGCTGCGAGCGCGGCGGCCTGGGCCAGCAGGGCGGGCTGGCTTAGATCACTTACATAATGATGGATCGCCGTTTGGGTGTGGCCGAGAAGACTTGCGGCAAGGGACTCGTCGCGTTCGGTGGGGAGTGCTCCGAGAGCGAGGCGGATGTAAGCGGCTGGGTCGAGTTCAGCCTGGCGGACGGAGTCCCAGAGAGAGCCCCAGAGGAGGGTGCGGCGGAAGAGGTCTTGCATGGCCGGACTGGAGCTGGCGATTTGCTGCATGACGGCGGCGCGGGATTTCGGGTCGAGGAGGAAGAGGCCGTAGGCGTGGTCGTTGTTGTTGGCGAAGACGTAGCTGGGGCAAGTCCACGGTGAGGTCGAGAAGAGCGCGGTGGCGGAAGGCCGGTTGAGTTCCATGCGGAAGATATGGGTGGAACCGTCGGGATAGCCGAGAAGGACTTCAGTAGCGATGGGCCAGACGTCCTTAGCGGTTTCTGGGCCCCCGAGGACAGGAGTCTGAGTGAGGACAATTTTTGCGAGGTGCGAGTCGTTGCAGCCGACAAAGGAGACGTCGACGCGGGGCATGCCGCGATGGCGAATCCACATATCGGCCCAGGTGGTTAGGTCGCGGCCTGATGCTGACTCGAATGCGGCGATCAGATCGCTCCAAGTGGCGTTGCCGTATTTGTGCTGGGCGAGGTAGAGCTGGAGGCCGCGCTGAAAGGCGTCGACGCCGATGACGTAGTTGAGCTGGCGGAGTACGCCGGGGGCTTTGGAGTAGACGATGGCTCCGTAGGCGGATTTGGCGGAGTCGAGGTTGGGGATTTCCTGGTAGATGGGGGTGGTGCCCTGGGTTTCGTCGATGGCATAGGCGGCGGGTTTGATGGATTGGTAGAAGTGCTGCCAGATGTCGTCGTTGGGACGGAGGGCGGCGAGGGTTTTGTAGGCCATGTACTGCGCGAAGCCTTCCTTGAGCCAGAGGTCGTCGAACCAGCGCATGGTGGTGAAGTCGCCGAACCACTGGTGGGTGAGCTCGTGGAGGACGAGGACGTCGCGGTTGAGGCGGTTGAGGGCGGTGGGCGCGGTGCGGAAGAGGACGGACTCTTCGCGGAGGAAGGTGGCGCCGGCGTGCTCCATGCCACCGTAGGCGAAGCCGGGGATGAGGACCATTTCATATTTAGGGAAGGGGAAGGGCTGGGCGAAATAGTCGGAGAGATATTGAATGCCCTGGGCGGCGGTGGTTTGGACAGCGGGGACTTCGGGTTCTGCGGACTGCGCTTTGGATTTGCGGACCCAGATGTTGGGCTTGCCGGGTTGCGGGTGGACGTTGACGAAGGGTCCGGCGGCGAAGGCGAAGAGGTAGGTGGGGATGGGTTCGGTTTCGGGGAAACCGTACAGGGTGATTCGGGCAAATCTTGTTCCGAGCCCGGCGGTGTTGGAGATGACGGTCCAGTCGTTGGGCGTGGTGACGGCCAGCTTGAAGCGGCCTTTCAGGTCGGGCTGGTCGAAACAGGGGAAGGCCATGCTCGCGTCCATGGGGACGAAGAGGGTGTAGAGGTATTCGCTGCCGTCGTCGTGGTCTTCGAAGCGGGTGATGGCTTTGCCGGCGGGGGCGATGTTGGCAGTGAATTTTATTCCGACGAGGTTTTCGCCCGTGCGAAGGGACGAGGAGGGCAGGACGATGTGGCCGTTCTGGATCTCGGCAGGGATGGGCGTGCCGTTGAGCGCGATGCGGGAAACGTGGCCGTCGCGGAAGTCGAGGAGGAGCGGCGTAGAGGCGTCGGTGAGGTTGAAGCGAATCTGCTCGGTGGCTTCAGTGGCGGGCGCGTGCGGGACGAGGCTATAGCCGAGCTGGTAATGCAGATCGGAGACACGGGCGGCGCGTTCCTGGGCGAGGGCGCGGGGGATGCCATTGGGAATTTCGGCGGCGTGCGCTGCGGCGGTTGTTAGTCCCACGATGGCCATGATGGCAGCTCGCAACAGGATGGTGGGGCGGATTGCGGTTCGGGGCGCGGCTGGGCTGGTCAATTTTGATCGCCTTACGAGTGCAAATGCCTCAGGAATTTGACACGCCTTACGGAAAGCTGCAGTTCTCCGGAACGCGGCGAAGCGGTTCTTCCGCACTATATCCGCTGGCGGCTTCTATTTGTGACGGATGACAGGAGTTTCTTTGGTATGGGCTGGGCATCCCGGTCGGGATAAGCGACATCCCGAGTTAATTGCAGTTATTGCAGGGAGAGTCAGAATGAATCTGCCGTCAGCCGAACTACTCCGCGAAGCGCGGAGCACGCAGTCCATTGTCCGTTCAGGAAACAACACCCGCAGCGCCGGCCAAAAGCTGGCGCTTTTGTTTGTCCCGCTGCTGCTGCTCCTTGCGCCAGCGCTGCACGCTCAGTTTGGCGGCAGCCTCAACGGGACAGTGACCGACAGCACGGGCGCGGTAATTCCGGGCGCGACGGTGACGCTGACCAATCCCGCGAACCAGGCGGCGAAGACGACGACGACCAACGCGACCGGGTTTTACACGGTCACCGAGCTGGCGCCGGGGAACTACACGGTGAAGGTGACAGCAAACGGATTCAAAGAGGAGGACTACAGCGACGTCGCGATAACGGCGGAGCAGCCACGCGGGCTGGACGTGAAGATGACGGTGGGGGCGGCGGCGCAGACGGTGACGGTGAACGGAGACCTGACGCCGATGCTGAACACGAGCGATGCGAGCACTTCGAGCACGATCAGTGCGGACGATGTGACGCGGCTGCCGGCGTTCGGGCGCGATCCGTACGAATTGCTGCGCACGGGCGTGGGGATTACGGGAGACAGCGCGCGATCGGGAAGCGGGGGCGCGATAGCGCTGCCGAACAACACGAGCCAGAACCAGTCGAACGTGGGGATTTTTCAGACGGAGAACCAGATTCAGATTTCGGCGTCGGGGCAGCGCGTGACCTCGAACACCTACGAGATCGATGGGGTGACGGTGGACAGCCTGCTGCATGGCGGATCGACGATTGTGACACCGAGCATCGAGTCGGTGGACCAGATCACGGTCCTCGCGTCGAACTACGATGCGACGCTGGGGCGCAGTGTGGGCGCGCACATCCTGACCGTCACCAAGGCGGGGAGCAACGACTATCACGGCAGCGGGTTTTTCCAGTATGACGAGCCGGGGCTGAATGCATATCAGCCGTATGGCGGGCCGACGAGCACGCCGGGAGTATTTGCGCCGGCGATTCGCGACGATCTGCAGCAGAGGGAGTGGGCAGCGAGCGTCGGAGGGAGAATCATCCGGGGCAAGCTGTTCTGGTTCGGAAGCTATGAGGCGGCGAAGAGCACGCTGCAGTCGTTCAGCGAGACGTACGTACCAACGCCGGCATGGTACACGGCGCTGGCGGCGGCGCGGCCGAGCGGGCTGGTGGCGGGGACGGTCGCGAAGCCTTCGGGGGAGGCTGTGGTGCGGGCGGTGTTGCCGGGGGCGTGCAGCGCGCTGCAGACGATCTGCAACCCGGTGGGAACTGGGTTCGATATCGGGTCGTTTGCAGGGGCGGACGGGCAATATTTGCCTAACGTGAACGCGAACGGAACGGCGGCGAGCCCGAATCTTTATACCGGCGCGGGGCTGGATGGGGTGGCGGACGTGGAGTTCGCACAGATCCAGACGCCGAGCCAGTATCGCGGGACGCAGTTCCACGGGCGCGTGGACTGGTATATCTCGCACAGAGACCAGATTTACGCGGGATTCTTCACGCAGAAGCTGGACCAGTCATCGTTTGACTCGGCCGCGGGGGCTGCGCCGGACTCGAATCTGCCGTTCCGGCCATTCAACCAGTCGGCAACGCCGGTGTGGATTCACACGTTTGGTGCGACGCTGATCAACGAGCTGCGCGCGAACTACACGCGGTTCGCGGATAACCAGATCGCCGACACGGCGGGTCAGGTGAACTGGGGCGTACCGGGAATCTACGCGCAGAACTATGGGTTCGGTTCGTTCCAGTTCAGCCAGCTGGCGGCGCCGACGACGCCGTACATCGCCGCAGAGAACACCTACGAAATTCGCGACCTGGTGACGAAGGTGCTGGGGCCGATGTCGCTGCGGATGGGATTTGTGGTTCGCAAAGAGCAGGACAACGACAATGATTCCGGGCTGGCGCGGCCGAACTATGCGTTCCAGGGGCTGTGGGATCTGGCCAACGATGCGCCACTGTACGAAGGGATCGGCGCGAATCCGAACACGGGCGGCGTGGGCAATGTGCAGAGGTATTTTCGGCGAAGCTACTACGCGGGATTCGTGCAGGACGACTGGAAGGTGAAGCCGAATGCGACGGTAAACGTGGGCATTCGCTACGAGTATTACGGGGGTCTGACGAACCAGGGATTCCCGATCAACAACATGGTGCTGGGGCCAAGCGGGTCGGGGGATCAGATCATCAACTCGCGGCTGGCGCTGACGGGCACGCTGTATCCGGGAACGGGCGACGCGATCGCGCCGAAGATCGGGTTTGCGTGGCAACCGCCCTCAGGACCGCTGAGCGGAAAGCTGGTGGTACACGGCGGCGTGGGCGTGAGCTTCGACAACCTGGACGAGGAGCCGATTTCGCCGGCGTATGAAAACGGGCCGGGCTATTTCGACTACGGACTATGCTGCGGAGGGTTGCAGTCGACAAACCCGAATGCGACGGGAACGGGGATCGTTTTTGAGTTCGGGTCGAGCGATTCGCCGTTCAGCTATGCGCCGAATCCGAATCTTGCGGTAGGAACGAATCCGACGACGGGGACGCCGAACGCCTTCACGCCGCCGGGAGGAACGCCGTCGACGCCGCAGGTGGAGACTTACAGCATTTTGCCGGGGATGAAGCAGCCGACGCTGTACAACTTCTCGTTGGATAACCAGTGGGCGCTGCCGTGGCAGATGGCGCTCACGGTGGGCTACCAGGGATCGACGGGGTTCCATTTTCTGCGGCTGGTGGATCAGAACTTTTTGTATCCGCAGTCGAACGGGACCTGCGCAACGGGCGGCGCGTGCACGCCGGGCGTGAACCAGACGCCGTTCTACGCGGCATACGTGCCGACGTCGGATGTGCAGACGAGTTACAACGCGCTGAACGGACATCTGGAGAAGCGGCTGCAGCATGGGCTGGATTTCAGCGTGGTGTACACGTATTCGAAGAGCCTGGACAATGCGTCGGAGGAGGGTCCGGGATACGCGAGCAACCAGACGGATCCGGGGAATCCCAGGGCAGAATGGGGACCGTCGGATTTCGATTCGCGGCAGCGATTCACCACGATCGGGACATGGACGCTGCCCAGCCCAGGAACAAATGGACTGATTAAGAATGTGCTTGGGAACTGGCAGGCGAACGGTGTCTACACCTGGCATACGGGTTATCCGTGGACGCCAGTGATCGGGGTGCCGACGGTCGCGCTGGTGAACGGAGCCGCGCAGATTTCGCCGACGCGGCCGACGGGGTATGGACCGAACTCGGGCGCGCCAGCGGGCGCCCTGGCGATGAACAACTGCGCCAACCACGTCTTCGTGCACGGGGGCAATTTTCCGGATGGCGGGGCGAACTACTTCGTTTACGGAGCGCCGGGACCGCCGGGGATCGGGCGGAATTCGTTTAATGGCCCATGCTACAAGGACCTGGATATGAGCTTTGCCAAGCAGGTGACGTTCAGCCTGCACGATCACCCGGCACTGTTCCGGTTCCAGGCGAACTTCTTCAACATCCTGAACCTGACGAATCTGCAGCCGATCGGATTTGGCACGACCGAGGCGCTGATCTCGAACAACACGACGGCGGGGACGCACATCAACAATCCGCTGTTCGGGTTGTCNNGCTGGGAGCCCGGAGCTGGGAGCTGGTGGTGATGAGGAGAGCGTTCTTACGAGAACGCTCTTTCCTTTTGGGGGAGAAACCCGCTTGCACGCCGCATGAACGATAATTCTCTGCGGAGATTCCATGATGAGACGGATGTTCTGTGTTGTGGTGGCGTGTCAGCTGATGGGCGGTTGGGCGCAAGGGTGGGCGCAGGAGGCGAGCGGCGCACCGGAAACGATTGTGGTGGATGCGAAGGCGACGGGGACGCCGTTTCCGCATTTCTGGGAGGAGATGTTCGGGTCGGGGCGCGCGAATCTGTCGATGCGGCAGAGCTATCGCGACGATCTGGACCGCGTGCGGAAGGTGACGGATTTCCGATACGTGCGGTTCCATGGGATCTTCGACGATGAGAACGGGGTTTACAGCGAGGATGCGCAGGGGAACCCGGTCTACAACTGGTCATACGTGGACCAGATTTACGACGGGTTGCTGGCGCACAGCATCCGGCCGTTTGTGGAGATCAGCTTTATGCCGAAGGCGCTGGCGCCGAACGCTCCGTATCACGCGTTTTGGTACAAGCCGATTCCCGCGCCGCCGGACAATTATGCGAAATGGGATGCGCTGATCACGGCGTTCGGGAGGCATCTGGTGGATCGGTACGGGGTGGATGAAGTGGCGCAGTGGTATTTCGAGGTATGGAACGAGCCGAACATCGATTTCTGGATTGGGAAGCCGGCGCAGGAGACGTATTTCGAGCTGTACGATCACACGGCGCGGGCGCTGAAGGCGGCGAGCGACAAGATTCGGGTGGGCGGGCCGGCGACGGCGCAGGCGGCGTGGGTGGGGGACATGATCGCGCACGCGACGCAGAACGACGTGCCGCTGGATTTCGTCTCGACGCACGTTTACGGGAACGACTCGACGAAGGATGTATTCCACGACGACCGGCCGATGGCGCCGCACCAGATGGTGTGCGCGGCGGTGGACAAGGTGCACGAGGAGATTGCGAAGTCGGCGAAACCGCAGATTCCGCTGATCTGGAGCGAGTTCAACGCGACGTACATGAACGAGCAGGCGATCACGGATTCGATTTACATGGGGCCGTGGCTGGCGGACACGATCTCGAAGTGCGACGGGAAGACGCTGATGATGTCGTACTGGAGCTTCTCGGATGTGTTCGAGGAGCAGGGCGTGGTGAAGACGCCGTTTTACGGCGGGTATGGGATTGTGGCGGAGGATGGGGTTCCGAAGCCGGCGTACGACGTGTTCATGCTGCTGCACGAACTGGGAGATGAGCGGTTGCAGGCGCCGAAGGATGAAGCGCTGGTGACTCGGCGCAAAGACGGGACCATCGTGATTGCGGTATGGAATCTTGTGGAACCTAACGCACAAGGATCCGGCGCGGAGGGCGCGGACAAGACGGTGACATTCGACGTGTATGGTGTCGGGCCTTTCCAGCCACAGGCGCACCACGGGGTAGCGGCTTTGGAGATCAAAACGACGCGCGCGGAGGTGCGGCGCGTGGATCAAACGCACGGCGACACCCTGGATGAGTGGAGGAGGATCGGGAGCCCGGCGTGGCCGACCGAGGACCAGATTGACCTTTTGCGAAAGGCCTCAGAGCTCGGGCCGCCGGAGGAGCTGCCGATTCACGGTCATCGGCTGACGCTGACGTTGCCGCCGATGGGGCTGGCGGTGGTGGAGATCAAGTAGCAGGGAGCAGGGAGTAGAAAAACGGCAGGCGGGTCTTTTTGCGACGGCTGTGCGTCTTTGGCTGGCAAAAGGGCAGGTCGCGGGGAAGGTGCGTCCATGATCCGCCGTCGCCGGTGGCTGGTGCTGTGCAGCGCGACGCTGGGGCTGGTTCCCGGGGGAATGGCGCAGGCGAACGTCCCGGGGAGCGCAACTGCGTCAGCGAATCCTGACGAGACCATGCCCGTTTTCCATGCCAATGTGAACCTGGTGCTGGTGGATGTAGTCGTCCGGGACAAAGGGAAGCCGGTGCATGGGCTCAAGGCGGCGGATTTCCATGTTCTGGAAGACGGGAAAGAACAGAGAGTCAGCACGCTCGAGGAGCACACAGCGGCGGACGCAGTGGAGGCGAGCGCGGCCCCGGTGCTGCCACCGCACACGTACACGAATGTTCCGCGCTACCACCTGACGAGCTCGGCGAATGTGCTGCTGCTGGACGCGCTGAATACGCCGATACAGGACCAGATGTGGGTGCGGCAGAGGATGCTCCATTACCTGCACATGATTCCTCCGGGGACGCAGATGGCGGTATTCACGCTGGCGTCGCGGCTGCGGATGGTGGCTGGATTCACGATGGATGTGAGAACGATCGAGGGAAATCGATGTACCGGTGGGTGAGGTTTATCTGCGGATGGGCGTGCGCGACGTGACGAGCGGGCGAATCGGAACGCTGGAGATTCCGCTGGACGTGGAGAAGCAGCCTGTAGCCGGTAGCCAGTAGCCAGTAGCCAGTAGCCAACAGAAGACATGAGACGGGAGGCGGCGATCGAGGGGCTACTCGCTGCCTTGCTGGAACATTTCGAGGAGAAGCTCGGCGGCTTGCCGGGCGTCGAAGGTGCGGAACTCCGGGGTGAGCTGGAGGGCAGTCGCTTTGGGCGCGAGGTTCTTCAGCGCCGCGAGGACTGTGGCGGCGGGCATTTGCGGCGTGCCAGGTCCGACCAGAATGAAGTCGATTGGGTGCACCGGGAGGAGGATTTTTGCGTCGCTGACGAGACTCGCCGAGTGCACATCGTAGCCGTGCTGGGAGAGAACGACGCGGACGAAGGCGCCGAGGTCAGGGGAGCGGTCGACGACCAGCACACGATGGCCGGGCCGGTCGTTAACGGAGGGTGGTGAAGGCTGGCGGAGGAAGGAGACGACGGCTTCCTGCTCGGTGGGGTACGAGTGGACGATCGTGGAGAGCAGAGTGATCTCGAGGAGTTCAGTGATGAACGGCGGCGGAGCGGCCAGGCGGACGTCGCCATTGCGCTTGCGGAGGTTGACGGTGTAGCGGACTAGCAGTCCCATTCCGGAGCTGTCGAGGCGGGTGACGGCGGCGAGATTGATGACGATGCGATGGAACTCGCGGATGACCCTGTCGAAGGCAGCCGCGAGGGCGTTCAGTTCTTCGCCGAGCACGATGCGGCCGGTGCACTGAAGGATGAAGACGTTCCCACAAAAGCGCTCTTCGATCTGGAGGGGCATTGCGGCGGTCCTTGTTGGCGGCGGCGTGCGAGCCGGATGGAAGCCAAGGTATCACAGGGGATTCGGGGGCCGGTGCGGCAGGGTGCTCAGCGAGGGGGCGCTCTTTTGGAATATCCTCAGACGTATGGTTTTGCGATCAGTCCTCGCCGCGTGCAGTCTCGCGGTCGCTATTGGTTTTTCTTCGCAGGCGCAGATGACCCCTCCGCGAACGCAGCAGAGTCCGGCTCCGGCCCAAACCGACCCCGCCCAGGCGACGCCGGGCGCTCCGACGATCCACCTTCAGGATTTGCCGCCCGACCCGCACACTCCCACGCCGGCCGAAGCCGAGCAGCAGCGGCAGCAGGCGGCTTTGAACGCGGCGATGCGCCTGGCGTCGATGGAGGCAGGCTGGGGCCCCTCGATGGACAGCCCGGGACTTTCCATCGCGCTGGCGGAGGTCAAGCGCACGAAGACGCCGGACGGATCGACACAGATCACCTATCAGATCACGGGTTCCGGGTTCGCGCCGGACGAGAGGCTGCTGCTGGTGCGATGGCCGTTGAATTCTGAGGCGCAGACGCTGATGGGGGGCATCCAATTCGACGCGAAGGGTGTTGCGGTGTGTGCCGCGCCAGCGCGGGCCCAGGCGACACTGCCGCCGGCAACAGCAAAACCCGACGCTACAGAGCAGGCTGCGGCTCCGGCGGGGGGATTGAGCGCCGCTCCTGCCCCGAGAGTAGGCAACACACCGCCGGCGGTCGCGCTTCCTCCGAACTGCACGGATACGATGCAGCCGCAACAGCCAGTCGAGGTCGCGGCGACCGCGGCGCCGGGAGAGGCGATTCGGGTCGCGGTGATGAGCGAGGACCGGAAGCACGGCGCGGCGAACAACGCGATTCCGTTCCCGGTTGCGAATACCGACAAGGGGTGCAAGCTGCAGGTGATTCTGGGGATGAAGGACGCGGCCCTGGTGCTGATCGAGGGCACAGGTTTCCCGCCGAACACTCCGCTGAAGCTCGACGCGGTCACGGGCGCGAACACCCGCGAGCTGCATCCGAAGGCCGCCGCCGATGGCCGGATCGTGGTTCCTCTGCTGACGGGCGTCAAGGGGCAGACTTCCGGCCAGACGACGGTGCGCTTCGACGGAGTGAACCACACTCCGAGCCTGCAGACCTCGACTATGCCACCGGCACCCGATCCGGATTGCACGCCTGCGGTTAGTTTTACCTGGGGCGAGGGGAGTTACAAGGCCGACTAGACACCTTGCGGAAAGGTGTGGGAAAGAAAACCATCCCTCAGTGGCTAAAGCCGGACTCGTTCTGCGATCTTTACGGCACAGCTGAAGCTGTACCCCTTCAAGACGGTGAGTTTCTTCCGCGAGCTGAAGAGCCGGGCCCTGGCACTTGCCGCCCGATTGCCAAAGCGAAGCTGGGCGCGGGTGGCGTGCCGTTTTGGTTTCAGAGACAGTACTGTGGAGTTGACGCCCGGAATTAAGTTGTATCGGCAGCGCACGGTGGGAGCTTACGCTTCTTGCTATGGGGTGAACCTGGCCGACTGCAGGGGGGCTTGGCTTTTTTTCGGAAGCTGTAAGGCCGGGAACCGCAGCGATCCGCGAGCGTTGTGGCTTTGCACCGACAACGCGCTTTCTTTCTCGGGGAGTTCCTGCGATACTTGATCGTGCCCGCCTGGTTCGTCCAGCACACAATCCCAAAAAAGGTGACGCGAAAATGTCTGCAAAGTACATTTTTGTGACCGGCGGAGTTGTGTCCAGCCTCGGCAAGGGTCTTGCCGCCGCCTCGATCGGCTGTCTTCTGGAAAGCCGCGGCCTCAAAGTCAACCTGATGAAGTTCGATCCGTATCTGAACGTGGATCCGGGGACGATGTCGCCGTTCCAGCACGGCGAGGTGTTCGTCACCGATGACGGCGCAGAAACGGACCTCGATCTCGGCCACTATGAACGCTTCACCCACGCCAAACTAACCCGCGATAACAATCTGACGACGGGGCGCATCTACGAGCAGATCATCACCAAGGAGCGGCGCGGCGACTACCTGGGCAAGA
>PMAD01000030.1:1987-4351 GCA_003152415.1 Acidobacterium sp. | reverse complement strand
CACCAGATGACGACGACGCGATCGACCTGGGACTTGAACTTCTGGATGTCGGAGCGCAGCTGCTGGGCGAGGTCGCACTTGCTCTTGCCGGTCTTGACGTTGGTGCCGTTGAGGCGCTTGACGTAGTACTGGTCAAAGACGGCGGGCATGGGCTTGATGGCTTCGAGGAAGGGCTTGATGCTGGCGAGGTGGTCCTTGTCGAGGACGGCGGCGTGGCTGGCGGCTTCGAACATGTTTTCGGGGAAGATGTCCCAGCCGGTGAAGACGATGTCGTCGAGGGCGGCGAGGGGGACGAAGTCGCGGAGCAGCGGCGTGCGATTGTCGGTGCGCTTGCCGAGGCGGATGGTGCCCATTTGGGTGACGGACCCTATGGGCTTGGCGAGTCCCTTGCGGACGGCTTCAACGCCGGCGATGAGGGTGGTGGCGACGGCGCCCATGCCGACGGTCATGACTCCGAGCTTGCCTTTGGCCGGCTGAATCGCCGGTGTTTTTGAGGATGCCATTTCTATGACTGCCTTTCAGGAGGAGAAAAATGTAGAAAGTCCAAACAGGTAGTTTCTCGCTTGCGCGGGAGAATGGCAAATTCGTTGGGGTTCAACGGAGGTTTGGGCGGGGTGAATGGGGAATCGAAAACCCCACCCTGCTTGCGCCAAAGGCGGGCGCAACCAGAATGGGGCACCCAGCTAAGCTTCTTCGGGGCGAACCCGGTTGCGCCAGTGGGTCCAGACAAACCAGAGGATGGCGGCGAGGAGGACGATTTCAACGCCCAGGTGGAAGCGGTGGAAGAGGGCCTTAAAACGGGGGTTGCTGTTAAACGACGCGCCGAGCTTCATGCCGACATACGCCAGCACATAGCACCATGGCCACGAGCCGACAAAGGTGTAGATGTGGAAGCGCACCTGATTCATTCTGGCAACGCCCGCCGGGAAGGCGATGAAGGTGCGAACGATGGGCAACATGCGGCCGATGAGCACGGTGACGGAGCCATAGCGCGCGAAGAAGTGGTCGACGCGGTCGAGGTCGCGGCGGCTCAGCAATAGCCAGCGTCCGTAGCGTTCGACCATGGGGCGCCCACCCTTCGCGCCGACCCAATATGCGGGGATCGACCCGAGGTTGGACGCGAGCGAGGCAACGGTGGCCAGCAGGACCAGCTGCATCTGCGTATGCGCGAGCGCGTAGCCGGCCAGCGGCATAATGATTTCGGACGGGATGGGAACGCAGGCAGACTGGATGGCCATGAGCAGCACGACCGCGCCGTAGCCGCCGGCCGCGACCAGGCTTACCAGCAATGCGAGGATCTTTTCGCTCATGCGAGATTGAGTCTAACCTGCCGCCCTCTCAGGGCTCGACTGGCCAAGGCTAGCGGCGGACACCCTGGATTTCGAACCCCTTGTTGATTTCAAAGTCGAGGGTTCCGGTGAAGGGCACGGCGCGGCCTTCGACCATCAGCGGTTGGAAAGTCCACCGGCGGACCGCATCGAAGGCGGTTTGCGCGACGCCTGGGTCGGGGTAGGATTCGAGGCGCATGTCACGAATCTGGCCGTCTTCGCCAACCCAGAGGCGGATTTCGATGTCGCCCTGCAGGCTGCCATTGATATTGTGAGTGGACTGGTCGCGCACACCGGCCGCCTGAGTAAAGTCAGGGTCGGTATGTTTGGCGGCCTGGCTCTCGAGCTTCTTGCCCTTCAGCTCGACTGGCTTGGGCGGAGCTTTCGCCATGTCGCGGTCGGGAGTGAAGGGCGCGGAGGGCATGCCGTCGAGGGAGATGGCTTCCATGCGGCCGGTGCCGATGACGTTTCCGCCGAAGGTGACGCTGACGTCGGTGGGGATGTCCTTGCCCTGAAACGAGCTGATGCCATTGCGGACGACGGCGACGCCGCCGTCATCGACGAAGACGCGGAGGGTATCTTTGCCGGGCTCTGTACACCACGAGGGATAGAAGCCGATGGGCTGATTGGCGACGCGGCTGTTGGACTTGGCCAGCATGATGCAGGGAAGGGTGACGCCGCCGAGTTGCAGCGTACGGGCGGTGGGCTTGAAGCCGGCGGCCTTGTCTTGTTCGGCCATGGGATTGACGAACTGATTGAGGATGGTGGCGAGCGTCATCGGCTCGGAGATCAGGCCAGCGGAACGGAAGACGCCGTCGGAGGTGATGATCTCGGTGCCCTGGTAATCGGGAAAGGCGAAGACACGCTTTTCGTTGCCGGGGGCCATCCACCACTCTTCGACGGTGCCGGTGCCAGTGGGAACACCTTTGAGGTCGTAGAGCTGGACGGAGAGCTTCGCGTGCCAGGGTTTGAGGCCCGCGGCGGTGGGAGAGCTGAGGTCGGCAGATTTCTTCAGCTGGTCCTGCAGCTGGCCGGT
>PMAD01000030.1:0-1969 GCA_003152415.1 Acidobacterium sp. | reverse complement strand
GGCGTTCGATGCGCTTTTCGTAGCGCGCGCCCTGAAGGATGCGCTTGATGTAGATGCCCGGGGTGACGATGGCGTCGGGGTCGAGGGCGCCCACGTCGACGAGCTCTTCGACTTCGGCGATGGTGATGCGGGCGGCGGCCGCCATCATGGGGTTGAAATTGCGGGCTGTCTTGCGGTAGATGAGGTTGCCGGAGCGATCGCCTTTCCAGGCTTTGACGAGAGCGAAGTCGGCGCGGAGCCAGGATTCGAGGAGGTAGGTGCGGCCGTCGAAGTCGCGGGACTCTTTGCCTTCAGCGACGAGGGTGCCGGCTCCGGCGGGGGTGAAGAAGGCGGGGATGCCTGCGCCGCCGGCGCGGATCCTTTCAGCTAAGGTCCCCTGGGGAATGAGGCGGAGGTCGAGCTCGCCCCTGATGACTTTTTCTTCGAGGAGCTTGTTTTCGCCGACGTAGCTGCCGGTGTGGGAGGCGATCATGCCGGCTTCGAGCATGAGGCCCATGCCGAATCCGTCGATGCCCATATTGTTGCTGATGGTGTGGAGGCCGTTGAGGCCGCGGCGCGCGTTTTCGGCGACGAGGGCGTGGATGAGGTTTTCGGGGATGCCGCAGAGGCCGAATCCGCCGAGCATGAGGGTTGCGCCGGAGGGGATATCGGCTACGGCGGCTTCGGCGGATGGGACGATTTTGTTCATGGATGGTTTTTGGGGCGACTGAGAAGGATAGCGGGAGTGGCGGGGGTTGCGCCAGCGAGGATATTGCCAGGCAGCGCGACACGCATTCCCCTGGCCGGACATTCAGAAGCCATGTAGAGACTCAAGAGATCATGGCGGGCTCCTGGATCTTCCAGCCCCTGATCCAGAGCCAAAGAATGAAGACTACTTCGCCGAAGGCCGTGATCAAAGTGAAGTCAAAGTTGGTGTTCGGAAGGATGTAGGGGCCTAAGCCGGCAATCATCCAGCCCAATCCAGCGATGGACAATGCAATCCCCACGATCCACGGGATGTAGCCGGAGCGGAAGACGAGGTAACCGAGAAGGACAAGATGAATCCCAAAGATGATGAGCGACATGGACCACTCGTAATGGAATGAATGCAGCTGAAACCATACCTGTGCCTGCAGCTGGCTGGAGCCGAAGAGGGTGAGGTAGTACGGGTTGGCGAGGAGATGATAGACGTTCAGCAAGCTAAACACGCTCGAGAGAGCGACGGCGGCGTACACCAGCTGGCACCAGGCGGTCAGCAGGGACAGCATCTTGTTGACCGGGGAGAGCAGGACGTAGAGCGCCCAGGCGATGACGATGTCCCCGATGAAGCTAATGATGTAACAGAGTATGGCAACAGCAAAGAGGCTAAGGTGGGCGGAGATGTTCTGCGCGGTTTGAGCGGCGTTGTTCGCAGCCACCAGCTTTGGGTAAACGGAAAACTCAGCGTAGCTGACGGGATTGAGCAGATAGGCGGCGCCGGCGATGAGCGCGGCCTGACGCAAAGTAACGCCGTCGTGGGATTTTGCTGAGGGTAACGGCTTCATTGGCTTGCTCCGGACAACGGGTTGGCGGTGAGTGGTCCGGGGGACGACGGCGGTGCGGCCTGCGCGTTACCGCACCAGGAGCAGAATCGCTGATGGGCTGGGACCGTCATGCCACAGTGGGGGCAGGTCGAGGCGATCGGCTGACGCAGGACAAAGTACAGAAGAAATCCGAGCAAGTGAGGAAACANNAAACAGCGGCCAGGACGCTGAACACCAGGGCAGCGCTGCTATACGCGAACATGGTCCATAATCCGGCCCTCTGGGCAGCGATCGCCCCGACAATCAACCCAGTCAGCAAAGCGCAGCTCATAAGGATCAACGCCAGAAACCGAACTGGCTTCGGAACAACACTCAAAAAACGACGGAGTCTCATAAAATCCTTCCTTGCCGGCGAGTGCCGGCCTTCGATAACAGAGGCAACAGCGGAAACAGCAGCAAGACACACA
>PMAD01000345.1 GCA_003152415.1 Acidobacterium sp. | reverse complement strand
TGGATCGGCTGATGGATCCGAATCTCGCGGTGCTGATCCTGCTGGCCGGGGCGCTGCTGGTCTACATGGAGTTCAACACGCCGGGCACGATTATTCCTGGAGCGCTGGGGACGTTGCTGGTGCTGCTGGCGCTGTTCTCGCTGAATCTGCTACCGGTGCGCTACACGTCGCTGGCGCTGATTGCGGGGGCGATCATTCTGATGGTGCTGGAGGCGAAATTTCCCAGCCACGGCATTCTGGCGGCGGCCGGGACGATTGCTCTGGTGCTGGGCACGCTGACCCTGGTGGCGGGGCCGATTCCGGAGATGCGCGTGCAACTGGCGACGGCGATCGCGACGGGTTTGGCGTTCGGGTTGATCACGACGTTCCTGGTGCGCATCGCGCTGATTGCGCGACACAACAAGGTGCAGATCGGCCCGGAAGCGCTGGTGGGTGCGGTGGGAGTGGCACAGCAGGAGCTGACTCCACGGGGCCAGATCATCGTGCACGGAGAGCTGTGGCTTGCGGAGGCAGATTCGCCGGTTGCGCCGGGGGAGAGTGTGCGCGTGCGCGCCGTGGATGGGCTGAAGTTACGGGTCGAGCGGGTACAACAGAGTGTTCCGGCCTGATTTTATGCGGTCCAGGCGGCACTGAGTGCGATAAAATTTCAGCCGGGTGTAAGGTACCCCGCTATGTTCAGCATTCCTGTTCTTATCGTTATCGCCATCATTGTTCTTTACCTGTTGAATTCCATCAAGATTCTGCGGGAGTACGAGCGGGGCGTGATTTTTCGCCTGGGCCGCGCGCTGCCTCAGCCCAAAGGTCCCGGCATCATTCTTGTTTTCCGGCCGCTCGATCAGATGGTCCGCGTCTCTTTGCGCCAGGAAGTGATGGAGGTCCCGCCGCAGGACGTGATCACCCGCGATAACGTGACCATCAAGGTGAACGCTGTGATCACCATGCGGGTGCTCGATCCGGGGAAGGCGGTCATCGAGGTTTCGAATTACGTCTACCAGACGTCGCAGTTCGCGCAGACGACGCTGCGCTCGGTGCTGGGCGAAGTGGAGCNNGAGGCGGAGCGCGAGAAGCGGTCGAAGATCATCAACGCCGAAGGCGAATTTATGGCCGCCCAGAAGCTGGTGGAGGCTGCCAATCTGCTGGCGCAACAGCCGGTCACGCTGCAGCTGAAGTATCTGCAGACGCTTACCGACATTGGAGTGGAGAAGAATACGACGATCGTGTTTCCGCTGCCGATGGAGCTGATTTCGCTGCTGGGGCACGGATTCGGCTCCAAAACACCGCCACCTGAAACGAAATAACGGGTTCTCAACCGACAGAGGCTCCCCCTATGTCATTCCTGTTCGACACTGAACAAGAGCAAGAAGCCGGGAAAACCGAGCGGCGGTCCGCGCCACTGGGCCGGACTGCCGGCACCGGCAACGACACCGAGATTGCCCTGGGAACGCGTTCCCTGCTGGGCATTTTCTTTGGCCTGGTGCTGATCTGCTCCGTGTTCTTTGGACTCGGCTACTCGGTGGGACGCGCCGGCGGTTCGCGCGCCGCCGCGCAGCCGTTAACGGACACGACGGCCTCGACGGGCGACAGCCGCGTTCCCAAACCGTCGCCGGAACAAACGCTGACGCCGGTCGAGACGTCTCCTGCCGATGCGGATCAGGGGACTGGGTCTACCGGATCGATGGACAACACGCTTGCTCCGCAGCCTGTCAGCGCACCGACGCAGCCTCCTGCGAGTACGCCTCCGCCGCTGACCAGCTCGCCGGCTCGGAAGCCGATTACGGCTCCGTCAGCCGCTCCCAGGACTCCGGTGACTCCGCCGGCGCTACAACCGGCGCCGGTGCTGCAGCCCGCCGCGGCAACCGCGCCAACCAGTTTCATGGTGCAGGTCGCAGCTGTGCGGATTCAGCAGGACGGTGACATTCTGGTGGATGCACTAAAGAAGCACGGGTACACAGCGGTGGTTCGGCATGAGCCGCAGGATCAGCTGCTGCATATCCAGCTGGGGCCGTTTACCTCGCGCGCCGATGCCATGGCGATGCGCGCGAAGCTGCTCGCCGACGGCTATAACGCGGTGGTGAAGTAGCTCAGTCCCGCATCCACTCCGGTAATCCCGAGGCGATGGCCACGCACACCGCGGCCATCAGATCTTCTTTGGTCGAATAGTCGTGCGGCCGAATCGGGGCGTGAAACACCACCCGCGCGGTTCCAGGAAAGATTCTCAGGCTGCCCTTCTTCATCATTTCCTCAGTGCCCGAAATGGACACCGGCACCACCGGCGCGCCGGAGTGCATCGCCAGGAAGAAGGGCCCCTTCTTAAAGGGCTGTAGGCGGCCGTCGCGGGAGCGCGTGCCTTCAGCAAACGACAGCACGTTCACGCCCGATGCCAGTACCCGGGTTGCAAACTCCATGCTCTCGATCGCGCTCTCCACGCGACCGTCGCGATCCACCGGAATGAAGTCAGCCATCTTCATGCCCCAGCCGAGGACGGGAATTTTCATCAGCGAGCGCTTGAGGAACGCTGAGCTGCGCTCCGGCAGCAGCGGGAGAAGAATCGGCGGGTCGAGATTCGAGACGTGATTGGAGAGGAATAGGTAGTGCTGGGACAGGTCGAGCGGCTGCTCCCAGACAGCTTCTACGCGAATACCCGCGAAGCGCAGCCCGGTGCGAACCACCCACATTGACCAGCGATAGAGCGGGCGCACATTATGCCTGGCTATGACCCATGGGAGGGTGACAACGGCGACGGGAACGCCGAGGACAACCCACGTCGTGAAGAGAACAATGGCGGCCACCATCGATCAGCTCGGGTGGCTGCGCCGTTCCAGCGCCGCCGGCAGCTTCTCGTAGATGCCATCGAAGCCGCCGTTGGAAAGGATTGCCACCACATCGCCGGACGCGAGCCGCGGAGTGAGATTTGTAACAATGGCGTCGGCATTTGGGAGGAGCACTGCGTCTTTTCCGGCCTTTTGCAGGGCTGAGACGACGTTATCGGGATGCAGGCGCTGTGGTTCGGGAATCTGTTCGGAATGAAAGACGCCGGCGAGGGCGATGTGGTCGGCCAGGGAGAGGCTATCAATCAGCTCGCGCTCGAAGACATTGCGGCGAAGCGTGTTAGAGCGGGGTTCGAGCACCGCCCAGAGGGACCGCCCAGGATAAGCGGCGCGCAGAGCGCGCAAGGTTTCGCGGATCGCGGTGGGGTGGTGGGCGAAATCGTCGATGATGGTGATGCCGTCGATTTCCGCGCGCACCTCCAAACGCCGCCGCACACTGCGAAACGTGGCCAGGGCCTCGACAATCGGCTCGGCGGGAATTCCCTGCCCCGCAGCCAGCGCCGCCGCAGCAGTCGCGTTGAGAGCATTGTGCTCGCCGGCCATCGGCAACGAAAGCTCAGCCCATATTTCTCCCGCGCGCGCCACGCGCCAGCAGCTGATCCCGCCCTCGAAACGCAGATCGGTTAGACGCCACTGGGAGTTCGCCTCGAATCCGTAACGTTCGACGGCACACATGGCGCGACTAACGCACTCTGTGACGTTCTCGGATCCGTCGAAGGCGACGATCCGCCCACGACGCGGAACCAGATTCACCAGCCGCTTGAAGGCTGTCTTCACCGCGGCCAGATCGGCATAAATGTCGGCATGATCGAACTCGACGTGGGTGAGGATCAGCGCGTCGGGGAAATAATGCATGAACTTCGGGCCCTTATCGAAGAACGCGGTGTCGTACTCATCGCCTTCGATGATGAAGAGGCGACCATCACGCAGATGAAAGCTGGTTCCGAAGTTCTCCGCGACGCCTCCGATGAGAAACGACGGCGCCAGCTCAGGGCGCTTACGCGCTGCAACTTCGTATATCCAGGCGAGCATGCTGGTCGTTGTGGTCTTGCCGTGGGTTCCGGCGACCACCAGCGACTCATGACCGGCGATGAACTCCTCATGGACGATGCGGGCCATCGAGGTGAACGGAATGCGCCGGTCCAGCATGGTCTCCACTTCGACGTTACCGCGCGACAGGGCGTTGCCGACGATGATCAGATCGGGCGCGGGCTCGAGATTCGATTCCGCGAACGGTTCGGCGATGGGAACGCCCAGATCGCGCAGCAGGTTCGACATGGGCGGATACGCAGCCTGATCCGATCCGGTGACGCGGTGCCCCTTCAGCTGCAGCAATCCTGCGAGAGAAGCCATCGCGGTGCCGCAGATTCCGATGAGNNTCGAGATAACGTAACAGCGGCTGATCGCTTTCGAGGTTGAGCTCGACCTCGACACCGAGCGGGAGGGTGACATTGCCGCCCGAGACGTGACCGGAGCGAAGGCCTATGGCGATTGGAACGTTGAAGGGCTCAAGCAGACTCACAATCACCTGCTGCAGGAGAAGGGGGTCAGCGCCGCGCGAGCCGCAATTGAGCATTTCGCCGAAGATGAAGCCGCGCACGCCCTCGAACTTTCCGGCCATAATCATTTGCCGCAACATCCTGTCGATCTGGTAGGGCTTGGTGCCGACATCTTCGAGGAAGAGCAGCTTGCCTTCAGTTTGCGGCGCGAATCGAGTGCCCAGCGATGCAGTGAGGATGCTGAGGCAGCCGCCATAGATCGGCCCGATGGCGCGGCCGGCGCGCAGGATGCGCATTCCCTGCTCGGCCCCAACCTCGACCAGGCCCGTCGTGATTGCCCTGCGAAAGCTGTCGACGTGAACGCCGTCGGAAACGGAGAAGTCCGCCGCAACCATCGGCCCGTGAAATGAAACGAGGCCGATTTGATCGAGAAGCCAGGTCTGAAGAGCGGTCATATCGCTGTAGGCGAAGAAGGGCTTGGGATGCTTGCGGATCAGGTTGAGATCCAGACCCTCGAGCAGGTAGTTGGATCCGTAACCGCCACGGGTACAAATGATCGCCCGGATCTCAGGATCGGCGAAGGCAGTATGCAGATCGTCCAGGCGTTCCTGCGCCGTGCCGGAAAAGTAGGGCGGGTGCTTGCCGAGCGCGTGCTCGGATGCCACGGCATCGTATCCGATAGACCACAGCACTTCGAGGCCGCGGGTGATACGGTCGGTACGGGCGTTGCTGGCGGGCGAGACAACGGCGATGCGCGCGCCCGGCCACGCGGGAAGCGGTTTCAGAATCGTGTCAGCCAAGGAGGGCCTCGCCTTCTGCGATTAATGCGGCTGGTCCGGTGAGGGTCATCTCCGCACCGACGCCGGCCCACTCCACGCGCTGCGAGCCGCCGGGCGCGTGCACGGTGAGTGGAGATTTGCCGCCGCAGTACGCAATGACAGCGGCCGCGGAGGCGCAGGTCCCGGTGCCGGAAGAGGTGGTGGGACCAACTCCGCGCTCGAAGATGCGAATCTCTACGTCGTCGGCGCGAACCATACGCACGAAGATGACGTTGATCTGCCGTGGAAACTGCTTGTGAAAGCAAATCTCGCGGCCCAACTCCTGCCAGCCGCGTCCATGCGCGCGAAAATTCTCATCGTGCACCACGATGACGAAATGCGGATTGCCCATGGAAACCTCGACACCGTGGACGAGCGTTTTGTCCGCCAGCGTCACCTGGGCCTGCGCGACCTGCGGCACTCCCATGCCGACGGCGATTTCAAAGTGTCCACCGACCGCGCTGACGATGGTACAGGCGCGCGGGCCGGCGTCGGTTTCCAGCGTCATGGCGTCGCCCGGAGCGGATGCCTGTCGATGGGCCATCCACGCGGCTACGCAGCGCGTTCCGTTGCCGGAGATCTCCGCGATGGATCCGTCGGCATTCGCCAAACGGATGCGGCCCATGCGCGCACCGGTGGCCTCGAAGAACTCCACGCCATCGGCGCCGATACCGGTATGACGTTCGCAGAGTCTCTTCGCTAAGTCGGGATCGCAGGCCCCCTCGACGATGAGGAAATCGTTGCCGCAGGCGTGCGCTTTCGTGAAGCGCATCATTCGTCCTCCGCATCGCGAAACGCGTACACCTCATCGATGACCGGCCTGGCTTTCAGCTCGCTGAGCAGCCGCCGATGCAGGCGCCGATTCGCGGAGACGTCAAACGAGAGCCGTTGCAAGCTGCCTACTGGCTGATTGTCGAGAGTATCGAGGCGGCGATTCTCCCGATCCATGACGTTCAGGATGGCGACGGTCATTTGCTCTGCGTCGCCGCCGCGCACCTCGTATGTCATGGAGTACAGCTTCAGGTTGGCGCGGTATTCGAGCAGCCGAATCAGTTCCAAAACGACGATCACCACGACGGTGGCAAAAATCGCGGGAAAGTAGAGGCCGGCGCCACAGGCCATGCCGATGGACGCGACCGCCCATACCGTAGCGGCGCTGGTGAGGCCGCTGACGCGATCGCGATTGTGCAGGATAAGACCCGCGCCGAGAAAACCAATGCCCTGGACGATGTTCGAGGCGATTTGCCCGCGATTGGTGCTGCCCTCGCCGGCAATGATCACCGATAGAAACGTGAACATGGCGGCGCCGAAGCAGATGAGCACGTTGGTGCGGACGCCCGACGGCCGGTGGTGATACTCGCGGTCGATGCCGATGGCGCAACCCAGCGCGGCGGCCAGCAGCAGGCGGCCGACGGCGCCGCCGGTGAGCAGCCATTGTTCCAGCTGGCTGAAGGCCAGCATATGGCCGTTGTTGTCAGTAGTGAGGATCACTTGCCGCTGATCCTATCACCGGGCGGGGACAGGTTTGAACGGTAAAAACGAACGCAAGGTTGATCAGTGGAGCACACAATGTTGATCAGCGTGAGCCCCTGCGGATGGGCTTCGACCGCCTGCGCCACGGCATCGTGGTCTGAGGTGATGACGAAAGCCGCGGACTGCGCCGGATGCTCGAGCGCGGGCTTCCACTGGTAGTAGTCCGATTCGTTGATGGTGCGGCGCAGCGGGATGCCGGCGCGCTCGAATGCGCCGATATGGTCGGAAGTCCAGACGAGGATTTCCCCCTGAGGGGGGAGCTGCTCGAGGCCGCGCGCGTAGGCTGCCTCGAAGGGAATCCGAGTGCGGGAATTGGCGATGGCTTCAGCCAACACCAGCGGCGTGGAACGCATCAGGAGCGAGCAATTGACCAGGATCAGGACCATGGCGGCCAGCAGGATGAGCTGCGCGGGTCGCGGCCAGCGCTTTTCCGCCAGACCCATCAGCCATGCGACGAGAAAGCCCAGGGAGAGACCAAAAATGGGCAGCATCTCCATGCCATAGCGGGTGTTGTACCAGGAGTGNNCAACGGGATGAAGATGGGAACGGAGCCGTAGGCAACGGAATATGCATAAAAGGGCAGCGGCATCCAGAACAGGAACAACGGCGCGAGGCACCGCTTTCGCCATTTCACGAGAGCGGCGATGGAACCGGCGACCGTAAGAAACAGCAGCCGATTTCCCCACCAGACCAGAACGGCGCCCAATTCCGCGGATTTGATGTAATACAGCGTCGCGACGGGAATGCTATGCCATCCGGGATAGTGCGGCGCACCGGGCGTGGAGGTACGTGCATCGATGGCTTTCGCGGAGTAAGGGCCGCGCATGAAGTCGAGCCNNNATGAGCATCGCCGTAAAGAGCACGAAGGCGCCACCGGCGGGCGACTTCCAGGCGCGCGACCTCCAGAGGGCGCGCACCGCGATGAGCCAGACGATCGAGGCGAAGATCCAGCCGTCGTAGCGTGTGTAGATGGCGGTAACGAGGACGACTCCGCAGGCGACGATGGCACGGCCGGCGAGGCGCTGGTTCCCGTCCCCCAAACCGCGCAGATACGCCATGAGGAAGAGCGCGGCCCAGATCATCTGGCACAGGAAGACGGGCTCGTTCATGGCNNTTGAGCGCGAAGAAGAGCGTGGCGACCACCGCGCCCGCGGGTCGCAGCCAATAGCGGGAAAGACGCCACAAACCGGCGACGCTGAGGATGTAGCAGGCCATCGACGGAATGGCGCCAGCGATGCCGTTCTGCCACCAGGCAATGCGCGCCGCAAAGGGCATCATCAGGAGGTGCGGAAAGGGCAGCCAGACCGAGCCAATCTGGCGGATGCCGGGATTGAGCGAGTCGATGAGGCGGCGCGCGATGCCGAGGTGTGCGACTGCATCGCCGTAGAGCAAGAGCATGTTGCGCGGGAGGCAATAGCCGAAGGCCAGCACAGAGAAGAGCGCGGCCACCATGCCCGCAAAGATGGTCTCGTGGCGGAGGGAGCGGCGTTCGAGCTGGCCGGAATCCGCACCCTTGCCCGCACCCTTGCTCGTACTGGGGCGCGGCGGCTTACTCGAGGTGCGAGAGCTGGNNCAAAGCGTTCCTCGATTTCCTTGGGGTCGAGCTGCTGCAGGCGCTCGGTTCCGAAGCGCTCCACAGCGAACGAGCCCATGACGCTGCCGTAGAACATGGCGCGGCGAAACACGGCGGGGGTGAGCGTGGGCTGCGAGGCAATGTAGCCGAAGAACCCGCCGGCAAAGGAATCGCCCGCGCCGGTGGGGTCGACGACTTCGGCCAGGGGCAGAGCTGGCGCGCGGAACGGGATGGTGATCGAGCCCTTTTCACCCGCAAACGAACGCTCGCAGAAGAAGGCCGTCGCGCCGTACTCGCCGTGCTTTACGACCAGCGCCTTCGGCCCCATGTCGAGGACTTTCCGCGCGGCCAGCACCAGATTGTTGTCTTTCGCAAGCATGCGGACTTCGGTGTCGTTGATCAGCAATACGTCGAGGCCCTTCAGCACGCGGGCAAGGTTGTCGGCATGGTCCTTGATCCAGTAATTCA
>PMAD01000007.1 GCA_003152415.1 Acidobacterium sp. | reverse complement strand
AGAGTCCGGCGACCTTTCGCATCCTGAACTGTCGACTAGCGCGAACAGACCGATGCACATAATGAGGGTTTCACCCAGATCGCCTCGATTGGCTCCGGCTCGCCCACATATTGCACTTGGGAAGCACAGGCATGAAGGCATCTCTGCCGCAGAAGTTCGAGGGAAAGGTTGTCCGTGGCCGATGCACTCATCGCATCAGCGCCACCATCTGTTGCAACAGCCCGCGCGTGGTGCCGTCGCACGGCAATGTCAAGAAAACTGCAGCATTCGCGCCTTCGTTAAGGTAGCTTTACAAGAACGGCTTCCGCGAGACTCTTGGTGTCGCCACGGGCTTGTAGCACAGAATGATGGGGAGCCAGGAACTCCAGGCGTGAGCCGCATGAGGGTGGATGGGCATACAGGTTGCTCTGAATCACCGGACACAATACCGGTACGACAAGGCGGTTTCGCTCGGTCCACAGGTTATACGGTTGCGACCGGCCCCGCATTGTCGAACGCCGATCCTCAGCTACTCGCTAAGCGTCATCCCCGTAGATCATCTCCTCAATTGGCAACTCGACGTCCATCACAATCATCTGGCGCGTGTCTTTTTTCGAGACAAAACGAATGAGTTCATAGTTGAAGTGGACCTCGTCGCGGAGCTGTGTCCTTTCAATCCGTTCGATTTCTTTCTGGAGCCAGGAGTCGAAGACTGGCCCTTCGAATACGTGCTGGAGTTGGCTAAGGATCTCGAACCCTATCTCTCGGTCGAGCCGGCTGGCCCTCTCCTGCGGGCTTTTCTTGACAAGCTCTCCGGCGGAAAGCGCGGAACGATCGGTTTTCTGGTCGACTTGAATCGAAGGGTGCGAGACCAGATCGGCTATGTGACGCGCCTGGATCACGGAGTCCAGACGTGCGAGCAGACCCTTGAACAGCGCATGGGGTCCTGCCGCGACTCCGCATGGTTGCTGGTACAGATTCTTCGGCATCTGGGCATTGCGGCACGCTTCGTCTCGGGATATCTGATTCAGATGGCGTCAGACGAGAAAGCGCCGGAAGATCGGAGCGGCCTGCAAACCGACTCCGCGGATTTCCATGCCTGGGCAGAGGCGTTTTTACCAGGCGCTGGTTGGATCGGGATGGATCCGACCTCCGGCTTGTTCGCTGGCGAAGGGCACATCCCGCTCGTCTGCACCCCGAACGTCTCAAAAGCCGCGCCAATCGAGGGCACCACCGAGCCGGCCAATGTGGACTTCGACTACTCCATGTCCATTCGCCGCCTGAATGACGCACCGCGACCGTCCAGGCCCTTCAGCGAGGAAGATTGGGTCCAGGTTGAACAGGTTGCGCAGTGCGTGGACGCAGACCTGGAGGCGCAGGATGTACGCCTGACCATGGGCGGCGAGCCAACCTTCGTCGGCATCGACGAGCCCGAGAGCCCCCAATGGAACATCGATGCTCTCGGACCCATGAAGCGAACCCGCGGTCTGGCTCTCATCCAATGCCTCCGCGAAAAGACGCCACCGGGCGCGATGCTTCATTACGGGCAGGGCAAATGGTATCCGGGCGAGCCGTTGCCGCGCTGGGCATTGAGTTGCTTCTGGCGCGGCGACGGCATCCCGGTCTGGGAAAATATCGATCTCATCGCCCGCGAAGATCAGAACTACGGCTTCGGCGCGGCCAATGCTCTCGAGTTCATGGAAGCGCTCACGCGCCGCCTTCAGGTGAGCGTCGAAAACGTGTTGCCTGCTTACAACGCCGAAACCGCTTCGACGGAACCGGCTGGCTACATTCTGCCCATTCGCCGCCGCCAGCCGGCGGCCCAGTTATGCTGGTCGAGCCAGTTGTGGTTCACTCGGCCAGAGCCTCTGGTCCTGACGCCGGGCGACTCGCCCATCGGCTATCGAATACCTACGGAGGTGATGCCCTGGGTGGCCCCGGACGAGATTGCATACGACTATGAGGCCGCACCTTTCACGGACCGGGTCAGGCTCCCCTCGCGCCCGGCGCGGCGCATGGATCTCTTTGAGAAGAAGCCCGGGGCCGATCCGTTGCCCGCTCTATCGAGCACCGCTGAAACGACGACGGAGCTGATCCGACCATCGCTGTGCGTGCAGGCGCGAGAAGGCCGGCTGCATGTTTTTCTGCCCTATGCATCTCAGCTCGCGGACTACCTCGACCTGCTCGCTGCCGTCGAGGACACGTGCCAGCATCTGCAGAAGCCTGTGTGGCTGGAGGGCTACGCTCCGCCTTCCGATGCGCGGCTGCGATCCTTCAGCGTTACTCCCGATCCCGGCGTTCTCGAAGTAAACCTTCCGCCCGCGAGCAATTGGAACGAACTCGAACAGATCAACACAGTCCTCTTCGAGGAAGCGCGCCGAAACCGCTTGACCGCTGAAAAATTCGCCTACGACGGCAGCCATATCGCTACCGGCGGCGGTAACCACATAGTCCTCGGCGGAGCGACGGTACTGGACAGCCCCTTCCTGCGGCGCCCGGACCTCCTGCGCAGCATGGTGACGTTCTGGCAGAACCATCCGTCGCTGTCATATCTGTTTTCAGGTATGTATGTAGGACCGACAAGCCAGTATCCGCGCGTGGACGAGGCGCGCATGGACGCCTTGTACGAGCTGGAGGTCGCATTCCGTCATTTGCCCGCAANNAACTCGCATCGCGCCGAGTTTTGCATCGACAAGCTTTATCCGCCGGAAGGTCTCGGGTTGCGCCTCGGCTTGCTCGAATTGCGAGCCTTCGAAATGGCTCCGCATGTCAGAATGGGACTGGTTGAGATGTTGCTCATTCGAGCTCTGGTCTGCATGTTCTGGAAGCGGCCATTCGAAGGCAGCTTGGTCCGTTGGGGCACGGCGCTCCATGACCGCTTTATGCTGCCGCATTTTGTCCGAA
>PMAD01000085.1:237-9757 GCA_003152415.1 Acidobacterium sp. | reverse complement strand
TTCGATTACATCTGGCCCGCCATGCATCAGCTCCGCAACGAGCTCCCGCTCATCCGCTGGCGCTCCAACGGAGGCTTCGCCGCACCCGCCGTCATCCGCGTCCCCATCGGCGGCTATCTCACCGGCGGCGCCATCTACCACTCGCAAAGCGGCGAGAGCCTCTTCACCCACACGCCCGGCATCCGCGTCGTCTACCCCTCCAACGCCCTCGACGCCAACGGGCTTCTCCGCACCGCCATCCGCTGCGACGACCCCGTGCTCTTCTTCGAGCACAAGCGCCTCTATCGCGAATCCTACGGCCGCGCCCCTTATCCCGGCCCCGACTACGCCATCCCCTTCGGCAAAGCGAACATTGTTCGCGAAGGCAAACACCTCACCGTTATCACCTATGGAGCCATCGTTCCCCGCGCGCTGCAGGCCGCCCAGCGCGCCGCGCGCGAGTTAGGCATCGAAACCGAGGTCCTCGACCTCCGCACCCTCAATCCCTACGACTGGGAAGCCATCGCGACGTCCGTCCAAAAGACCAATCNNTCTTCGACTCCCTCGACGCCCCGGTCCGCCGCCTCGGCGCATTAGACACCTTCGTCGCCTACCAGCCCGCCCTCGAAGACGCCATCCTCCCTCAACCCGAAGGCATCTTCCAGGCCATCGCCTCCCTGGCGAAGTACTGATTTTCGCCCGCGGCCGCTGGCGCTGCCCAGGTGCCGATCCGTAGCGCCACCGGCTACAGGCTACCGGCTGCCAGCTGTTTCTATTTCTTCACTGCCGCCAAAATCGCCTTCTGATTCCGGAGAATCTCCTTCTGGTTCGTCAGGATCGCGTTCAGCGCCTTTTGGTTCTTCTTAATGTCAGCCTGGTTGACCAGGATCGCCTTCTGGTTGGCAAGAATGCTCTTCTGGTTCTGCAGGATCGTCTTCTGGTTCGCAAGAATTTCGTCGGCCATCGTTCCTCTCCAGTCTCCCGTAGGAGATGCAGCGGCCATTGTCTCCGAATCCCTCGTCTTCCTGCATCAACCTCAGGTGGAAATTCCTCTCCATCGTCCGATGGAGAGGCAACGCCGAACGCTGTACGCTTGTTTTTGCATGCGCACCATCCCTGTCAAAACCGCCTCTGCCGATTACCCCGTCTTCATCGGCCGCAGTCTTTTCTCCGAAATCCCGCGCAAAATCCCCGCGCCGGGAAAGGTCTATGTCCTGACCTCGCCCGAAATCTGGGCTCTCTGGGGCAAAAAGCTCCTCGCCGCCTTCCCAAAATCCGCACAACCCACCGTCCTCTTTCTCCCTGCAGGCGAGCGCCACAAACGCCTCACCGAAGTCGAAAAGCTGGCCGACCAGCTCGCCAGTGCCGGAGCCGACCGCTCCTCCCTCCTCATCGCCTTCGGTGGCGGCATCATCGGCGACCTTGGCGGATTCCTCGCCGCCATTTACATGCGTGGCATCGACTACGTCCAGGTTCCCACCACCCTCCTCGCTCAGGTCGACTCCTCCGTTGGCGGCAAAACCGGCGTCAACCTCGCCTCAGGCAAAAACCTCATCGGCAGCTTCCACCACCCGCGTGCCGTCTTCGCCGACATCGACGTTCTGCAGACCCTCCCCGACCGTGAATTGCGCGCCGGCCTCTTCGAGAGCGTCAAGGCAGGCATCATCCGCGACCCCGCGCTCTTCCGTTTCATGGAGCAAAACGCCGCCGCCATCCTCGCCCGCGATCCCGCAGCTCTCGAGCGTGTCATCGTCGCCTCCATCCGCATGAAAGCCGGCGTCGTCGCCATCGACGAGCGCGAATCCGGTCTGCGCATGATCCTCAACTACGGCCACACCCTCGGCCACGCCATCGAAGCCGCCACGGGATTCCGCGTTCTCCTCCACGGCGAAGCCATTGCGTGGGGCATGCTCGCCGCGCTGCAGATCGCCCTCGACCGCAAAACCGTCGCTCCCGATCAGGCCGGGCGCATCGAGCAGATTATCCTCGCCTACGGACCGCTGCCGCCGTTTCGCGCCACGCGCGCCAAACTTCTCGCCGCCGCCGATCGCGACAAAAAAAATCGCGCCGGAACCCGGCGCTTCATCCTCCCCAAAGGCATCGGCAACGCCATCGTCGTCGAAGACGTAACCGAAGCCGAACTCAACTCCGCGATCGATTGGACTTTAGCCCGCGCCCGATAAGGGTTTTCTGAACGTTGCACCCTGAACGCTGTTGGCCGTCAGTCGACGGCCAACGACAGCTGGTGCCTGAGATCCGCACCCCGCACCCAGAAGATCACGTCCGTCGCGATGTTCGTCGCATGATCCGCGATCCTCTCCAGGTTTCGGGAAATCAGAATCGCCGGCAGCGCCTGGTCCGCCGTCTCCGGATGCTCCTGGATCACCTTCGTCAGATCGGTGATCGCCACCCGATTCATGCGGTCGATCTCGTCGTCCATGTCGCGCACCGACTCGGCCACCAGCGCATCCCCATCCAGCAGCGCCTGCACTGCCGTCCGAATCATCACCCCCGCAAAGTCTCCCATGCCGGCAATGTCCACCGGCAGATCGGCCGGATCCTGATGCAGCAGATCGAGCGTACGGATGGCAATGCTCACCGCCATGTCGCCGATCCGCTCCAGATCGCCGTTGATCTTGATTACCGCCAGGATGAACCGCAGGTCGATCGCCATCGGCTGCTCCCGCGACAGCAACTCGTACGCCATCTCATCCACTTCGCGCTGCGCCGTGTTGATGGCCGTCTCGTTCTCGCGGACGTACTGGCACAGAGCCTCATCGCGCTGCAGCCACGCGTCCACCGCCGCCTGCACCGCCTGCTGCGACAGCGCCGCCATGGCCAGCAGCTTGTCCTTCAGCTCCGCCAACTGCAATTGAAAGTGAATCCGAGGCACATTCCCTCCTGCGCGTCTTCGTCCGGTCGCAGGATGCAATCCAGTCCGCACAAAGAACCAATCTTCGTATTGTGCATCCGCGCAGATAAATTCTCTGCAAATTCTGCGGCTTTTCCGTGACTCCGGTGAGTCGCACCTGCGCCGATTCGTTCGACGATCCGTTGCTCCGGAACGTCACGCGCCAAATTCAGCCGAGCTCGCCATCTTCAAGCTCCGCCGCGCTGCTGCTCCGCGCTTTGACGCATCCCGCCAAACTAGCGGATTGCGGACCCAGCCGAGAATCCCACATCCGTAGTAGTCGACGCTGCGCGGCCAACTCACCCCAGCCGCTTCTCGGCCTCCTGCGCAGCTTCGTAAATCTGATCGAACGACTCCACCGCGTACAGCACCTTCTGCTCTTCCGACACCAAAAACTTCTGCTCCAGCACCTGGTCGAGATTGAAATCCCGAATCTCCGGCCCCGGGGTCCCCGACGCGCCCGCTGTTGGCGTGGTGGGGTGAGGCTTCCCCTCGATCACGTGCGTCCCCTCGCCATGCGACGAGATCAGCCCGCTCCCGTACAGCTTCACCCGCCCCTTCTGCCGGATCACCCCAAACTCCACCGTGAACCAGAACAGCCGCCCCATCTTCTCGAGCTTCTCCTTGTCGTGCATCAGCCGCGCGCAAACGCGCCCGTAGTGCTGCAGAAAATCCGCAAAAACCGGATGCGCATGCATCGGCACGTGCCCAAATACATCGTGAAAAATGTCCGGCTCCGGCGTGTAATCCATTGCCTCGCGGCTCCGGATGTACGTCGTCGTCGGAAACTGCCGCGCGCCCAGCATCTCGAAGAACGCATCCGGCGGCAGAAACCCACTCACCGGCGTCGCATTCCATCCCGTCCGCGGCCCCAACCTCCGGTTCACATCCGCGAGGTTTGGAATCGTGTCCTCGCGCAGCCCAATCTGCTCAAACCCGTTCAGATATTCCTCGGCCGCGTGCTCCCGCAACTGGGGCATCCGGCGCCGCACCAGCTCCGCCCACACCGCATGCTGCTCGTCGGTGTAAGCGTCCCACTGCTGTTGGATCAGGAACGGTTGAGCCACCGTCAATGCCTCGCCCACATGCTTCCGCGCCTCTGCTCCAGCCACACCTGGAGGATTCATAGCCACCACCCCCGGCAAAACGTTAGAGAATTTCACCCGCCGCGCAGAGATGTCAAATGGCGCGCACTAAAAGCGATGCCGGCGATTCACAGGCGCAGCCTTCAGGGCCCCATCGGAACATCGGCGCCGAAAGATCCCCTCGCCGCACTGATCCAGAGTCTCGCACCGGCAATTTTGGATCATCCTTCTGAGCAAGCCCTGCATCGCCTTGATCCCGTCCATCAAATCGTCGAGCTCCTCAAGCTTTCTTCGCGACAGTTCTTGCCACCGCTCCGAGGCCCGAGTCGTTCCCCGGAAGCCCAGGAACAATCGCCGGATTTCACCCAGCGTGAACCCACTCTGCCGTGCCCGCTGGATCACCGCGAGCCGATACAGCACCGTCGTGTCGTAGCGCCTTTGTCCGCCGACTCGCTGGGCAGCGGGAAGCAGCCCGATCTGCTCGTAGTAGCGAATGGCCGACGGCTGCAGCCCAACCCGTCGCGCAACCTCGGAAATCGTTAGCGGAGGCACTGGTGCATAGAGTATGGCATTGGTTCTGCTTTCGGATTGGCAAATCGCCACCACAAAATACCTCTTGCCTTAAAGTCCACTTGAAGTTATAGCGTTTTCCTAGTGCGGCAAGCTCGCCGCCTTTGAGGAGAACACCGATGAAGCTATTGAAATGGATCTTGCCCAGCCTGCTTTGCACCGCCTGCACCTGCGTGCCCCAGGCGCAAACGCCGGACAGATGCGTCCCCGATACGCAGGCCGCCATAACCTCACCTCAGCCTGCTGCCGGAGAAACAGACGGCACCCTCTCCGCGCAGCGGGAAAAGCGCGCTCTGCAGATTCTCTTCAAGTCCCTGCAGAGTCATGTCGTTTCCGCAGCCGACGCCATGCCCGCCGACAAGTACGGCTTTGCGCCAACCGACGGCGAATTCAAAGGCGTGCGGACCTTCGGCCAGCAGGTGAAACACCTGGCCGCTACCAACCACATCCTGGCTGCCGCCGCATTGGGAGAAGAACCGCCCACCGACGCAGGCGACGAGACCGGACCGGAAACCGTACGGACGAAAGCTGAAATTCTCGACTACCTGAACAGCTCCTTCGCCCATCTCGGCAAGGCGCTCGACGCTATCGGCGATTCCAGCATCGCTGTCCGGCCTTCTCCCATTTCACCTCTGTCAGCGACTACGGTAACCCGCTTGTCGCTCGTCGTTGAGGCGCTGGTTCACGCCTTCGATCATTATGGACAGATGGTCGAGTACCTGCGCATGAACGGCGTGGTGCCTCCAGCCAGCCGCCCTTGATGCCAAACCCCGGCGACAAAGAATTCAGTTCCCCCTCTAACGCCTTTGGCCTATGCTAAGGGAACCCCCAGCTGGATTTTCGATTGCTGGCCGCGTTCCTGCGGCACCCTAAGAATCGCCAGGAGTAAGAAAAGGGCCTCGGCTATGAATCGATCTTCTGTACGCACTACGCTGTTGCTCACAGCGGCACTGTCCTTGTGCTGTGTTCTGTCGTCCGCGCAAAGTGCCTCCGGATCACCGTCCAAATCCGGCTCTTCGAGTTCCTCAGGGCAAACCTCGGGTACGGAAACCGCCTCCAACAGCCCCTTCTCCATTGAGACCGAGATGTTCACTTACAAAGCGGTCGAAGAGAACAGCCAGGTCATCGCCTGCGACATCGCCCGCTATCTTTTCCAGGGAGACGTCACCGAAGCTCCTGCCGGTTCCCACGCACCCTGCGCGATCAGCAACCCTGCGCAGTCCACTCCCGGCATCGTCATCATCTCCTCCGACAGTTCCCTCATCTCCGATTTCCAGCTATGGCGCGCCGACATGGCAACCATGAGCGCTCTCGAGTCACGCGCCAACGACGTCTGCGTTGCCCCCGAAGCGAAAAACGAAAATGGCCAGGAGACTCCTGCGCAGCCGCCGCAGAGGAAATCGAGAGGCCTCACAGGCTCAGGCGGCCTGGCAGGCACGGCCGCGGCACTGGCAAAACTGACGCCGCAGGGTGCTGCCATTGGAGCCGCGCTGGAAATGTTCAGCAGCAGCCAGACGGTCACGTCCGTGGTCGGTACTGTGCAGAATCCAGCGCTGCTGAACGAAGTCGCCCGCGAGCTTCGCTCCCTCAACGTTCTCGTCCTGGTTCCGGAGCTCTATAACCCCAACGCTCTCGGCGCCACCGATTACACCAATTCGCCGTACATGCAGAATCTGGGCGGCCTTTACTCCTCTTACGAAAAATGCGCCAAGGCAAAGGCCGGAGCCACCGAGAACTCGCCCGAAGCGGCCAGCATCGACGGCGTCATCGGCGCCATGGATACCTTCCTGAAAGCGGTCTTGGCCGCTCCCGCAGCAGGACCGGCTCCTGGCAACCCTGCCGACAAAACTGCCGAGCCTCCAGCTGCCCCGCCTTCCCACCTCGCTGCAGTCCTCTCAGCGGATGAAGTCGCGAAACAAATGGGCTTCACCGGCAATGGAGCCAGCGGCTCCAGCGCGACGTGGCAGCACGTCCTATGGCTCAAGGCGCTGGAGTCAGGCGGCTCGGTCAACCGGCAAAGCAATCTCTTCGGAACCAAGGTCACTTTTGGCGGCGGCGCAGTCGACACCTACTCCGTCTTCCGGCTGAATGGAGAGCTGGTCTGCTCCGGCAACGTCTTCAACTTCCAAAGTCCGGTGCGCACCAAAGACCTGCAGAAAACTTTCCGTGCGGCGCCTGAAGACAATCCCGCGAAGCGCTCCATGCTGCACAGCACTTGCGCCATGCTGCCGCCTTCATAAGCTGAATCGTAGCCTTGCTTTCCCAGGCGAGTTTGCCGTATTGCCGAGGCTGATACCAGCACTGGTTTTCTATCCGCTGAACGCTATCCGCTATCCGCTGTTTTTTTGATCGCTATCCGCTCAACCGTCACTTTTTCTTCTTCGCCACCACCTCAGGCGCCTTCTGCCGCGGCGCCTCCACCGGCGGCAAATCGTAGACCTCGATCGCTCCGTTGCGCAGAACTGCGAACCGCGTGCCGTCCGGTGAGAGCGCCACATTCTGCCCCGCTGTAAGCACCGGCGTCACATCCTTCACCATCACCAGCTTCCCGCTCTCCGTGTCATACACCCCCACCATCTGCCCGGTGATGTCCTCCGGATACAGGGCATCAAATGTCGAAATCGGCCTGCTCACCGCGATCGACTCATACGCGAAGCGGCTTCCGTTCTCCGCCGTATCGAACCAGGCCCACACGAAGCGGTTCTCCCAGCGATCCCGCCACAATTGCCTGCCATCCATCGAGATCACGTCGATTTGGTGATCGCTCCCGTCCAGATAGCACCCCTCCAGCAGCACCACCGTCGCGCTGAGCGGCTTCACCGACGGCCGGCACGCCGACTTCACCTGCGCCACGAGCTTCGGATCGCCGTGGAAGGGAACGTCACGCATCACCCAGTAGCCCGGCTGTTTCCCCTCCAGCATGTCCAGCAGCCCATTGCCCATCAGCGGCAACAGCACCGGCGCCTGACCATCGGTCTGGGCAATGGGCGTCTTCGATTCAGCCGCCAGCACCATCACCTTCACCGGCTCTCCCGATCCCAGATGCCGCGGCTCGGAGGCTTCGGTCCGCATCTTCGCTGTATCGTCCGTCTCCACCACGACCATCCTGCGATCAGGCGAAACCTGAACGTCCCTTATGCGCTCGCTAAAGTCCAGCCAGGGCTGCAACTCGAGCGACTCGTCTGCCAGGAACAGAGAATCGCGCCGCCGTACAAGGAACTTTCCGCCCGCGAACGGCCACAAATACGGTCCACGGTCGTGCATCCGCCACTCCGTCTGGCGCACTGTTTTGCCCGTGCTCACGTCCAGCACCATTGCCCGAATCTGCTGATCGTCGTCGTCCGCAGGATCGTTCGGCACCCGGTTCAGCAGCCCGCCCACGCGAAACGTGAACATCAAACGGTCGTCGTCGAAGAACCCCAGCGCCTCAGAGGACAACCGGTAGGTGAGATAAAACCCTCCTGGCGGCAAATATCCCAACGGAGCCACCTCGATGCGCACAGATGGCTGCAGATCCGTCGCTGGAGCCTGTGCCGGCTTCTTCTCCGCCCACAACGCCAGCGCGCACAGCGCCGCCATCGCAGCCACACCCGCTCGTTTCCCGTTCGCCGCTCGCGCCATGAGGTCCAGCATCCATTCTTCGCACCTTGCTGCCTCCAGAGCAAATCTCGCGCCTCGAAGGTCCAATCGCGGCCTGAATCCGCGCGCCAGCCCACCCCCATTTGACGCCGCGCCGCATTGTGCGTATAAAACGTTGTCTGTAGAGTGCAGAGTAGACGCCGCGTGCCCCGGCTGCGTCTCCGAGGCAGATTGCTTATGGCCCGAATGCAGGAAGCACGCGTAAAATCAACGGCTCGCCGCTCACCCTCCGCAAAATCCGGTTCCGCTGCCGGCGAAAACGCTCGTCTCCTTCAGGAGTATCAAAACGCCCTCCAGCTCATGCAGCAGGGCAAGTACGAGAAGGCCCGCGTGATCTTCGAAAAGCTCTCGCGCGAAGCGCAGCCGGAAATCATCGAGCGCTCCCGCGTCTACCTCGCCGTCTGCGCCCGCAATGCCGCCGACTCCTCGCTCAGCTTCAAGACCCCTGAAGAGCAGTACGACTACGCCGTCTCCCTGCTCAACACCGGAAACGTCGAAGAAGCCCGCGACCAGTTTGAGGCCATCCTCGCCAGTTCGCCCCAGGCTGACTTTGCGCACTATGGCATGGCCCTGCTCAGCAGCATGACTGGCCAGGCCGAAGAAGCGCTCGAGCATCTCAGCCGCGCCATCGAACTCAATCCCTCCAATCGCATCCAGGCTCGCAGCGATCCGGATTTCGTCGATATGGCCGACGATCCCCGCTTCACCGAGCTTCTCTACCCGGAAATGGGCTGACCGGCGTTAACCCGCGCCCTGGCGACTGGTTTAGACTCGTAGGCGTAGCACTTCCAGGATTCGGTGACTCTTCAAACCGCGAAATCCATGCCTTCCGCAGGCCTGCGCGTCGTCGCTATTGGCGGAGGAACAGGCCTCTCGACCCTTCTGCGCGGATTGAAACTGCGCGTCCCTCACGCCAGCGGACTCCGCACTCCCGCGGATCCCACGCCGTTCATCGCCGACCTCACCGCGGTAGTCACCGTCACCGATGATGGCGGCTCCAGCGGCCGTCTCCGTCGCGACTTCAACATGCTGCCTCCTGGCGACCTGCGCAACTGCATGGTCGCGCTCTCCGAGGACGAACGCCTCATCTCCCAGCTCTTCCGACACCGCTTCCGCAAAGGCGGCGAACTTGGCGGCCACAACTTCGGCAACCTCTTTATCGCCGCGCTCACCGAGATGACCGGCGACTTCGCCCAGGCCATCAAGCTCTCCGCGGAAATCCTCGCCACCCGCGGCCACATCTTCCCCGTCACCTCCGCCAACGTCACAGTCATTGCGCGCATGGAAGATGGCTCCATCGTTCGCGGCGAAACGAAAATCACCGCCAGCCGCCAGC
>PMAD01000085.1:0-170 GCA_003152415.1 Acidobacterium sp. | reverse complement strand
CATCTACGAGCACGCCGGCCGCGCCATTTTCGACTACGCCCTGGTCAATACGGCGCCCGTCTCGCCAGCTCTGCGCGAGCGTTATGCGGCCGAAGGCGCTGAGGCGACCATTGCGGACGTCGACCGCGTCGAGGCTCTTGGCGTCCAGTGCATCACCGGCAATTTCGCCG
>PMAD01000070.1 GCA_003152415.1 Acidobacterium sp. | reverse complement strand
GGTCGAAACCTTATTATGGTGCGCGTGATGACGGGAATATGCCTGATCCACGCTGGATCGAACTTCAGATCCTTGTCGAGCGGAATCGAGAAAATTCCACGAGGAAGCTCCAAGGTTGTCAAATTGCCTTCGGCGATCACCGACACGCGGCGATCTCCGGCACGCACGCAGAGGAACGGCAGATTGCGACGGCGCGCAAAATCCTCGAAGTGCCGAGAAGTATGCGCCACGCCATTGATCTCGTGGAACGAATCGGGGAAGTAGGCGACTCGAGTCAAGGGACCGAATGACACCAGGAAACCGAAGACAACGAAGGACCAGGCGCGATCAACTCAGCGCGTCTTCGCCCAGCGCAAAGCGGAGCTCGTGCGACTCGTTCCAGGCCATGCGAAGGCCACCGGAAACCGGATTGCTTCCCATCAGGCGCACGGCTTTGATGGTCAGGGTCATCCAGTTGGGCGCCGAGCCGTCGGGCCAAAGCTCGCGCAGCGGGCGAACCACGCCGTTGTGGTCGGGATGCCAGACGCGCTCATCCCAGGTACGCGATCCCAGCGGGAAATCGGGGTAATCGCGGATGGCATCGAGAGTCGACTGCAGAATGCGGTGCTTCCAGGGCTGCGCGTACTGAGGCATGAAGAGGACGTGGCTGCGGTCTTCGTAGCGAACTTCGTGAATGAACTCCGTGAAGCTCGAGGCCTGTGAGAGATTCAGCGTGGCGTTCGGTTCGAGTCCATGACGGTCGCCACCGGAAATCAGCAGCTTGTTCCACTGCCTGGCGAGGCGCTTGACGCTGCGGTTTTCTTCCCAGGGACGAAGTCCGTTGAGTTCGAAGGCATGCATGAACTCATGATTGGCTGCCAGAAAGTCCTGGACCCTTTGTGCCGCTCTGTCCGTGCCAATCAGATAGAGATCCCACATGGGATGGTTGAAGACGATCAGCACGTTGGGCAGAGCGTGCAGAGCGGCCAGAATTTCCGTGAGCCGCTTTTCGTCTGGTTTGGCGGTGTATTCGACGAAGATCTTCATCCAGGCAGCGCCGGAGTCGCTGGGCAGATTGTGGATGCCGAAGTGGAAAGCCTGATCGCCTCCAAATGGGGCGCTCCACTCGACCGAGACTGGAATGTGACGAGCGGCAGCGACGGTGCGCAGAAGCATGGGTGCTGCAATGGTGTCGTGGTCGGTAATGGAAACCAGCGGCATCAGGCCCAGCTTCTTTTCGATCTGGCCGCTTTCGACGTCGAAGGCAATGCGAGGCGTCAGCGGTGGCGTCCAGTAAGCTGCGGCGTAATTGACCGGAACCTGGTGGCGTTCCCGAGATTTCCTCTCACTCCTGGCAAGAATGGGACGCAGCAGCGGGTATTGATTTCCCAGGTTGGCGAGGAAATCGAGCGTTTCCTTCGACTGGTTGGTGTGACTGTGCAGGGAAACCGCGGTCGAGTAGTTTCCAGCAGCGTCAGGTTCCTTCCAGAGATAGGAGATGCGGCGCAGACCGGCCATGGAAAACCTCCCGAGGTCGTGCTACTGTCACCACTATCCGATATGCACCATGAACAGGGCATTACGGAAGCAAAAATGGTGGGTCAAATCGCCGTGTGTATCCGGAAAGGTAACGTTACTCCCCGTGATGCTAGTTCGTGCAAGTGACTGCAAATCAAAGTGCTTCTGGCCTGGGATCGTGCGCTGACCCTGCGGTAACTGAACCAAAACTATGGAAACAGCGACCGTTACGATTCGTCAACGCCGCGTCTGCGCGATGTCGGGCAAGTCAGTGACCTCGGCGGACTCAGGCTCCAGATGATTGCGCATGAGGCCGTCACGGAGAATCTCGAAAGCCCGATCGGTGGAGTCGGCCACCTGGAACAAATCGCGGTCGCTCGGTGAGATGGTGCCTTTGTCGACGAGGACATCGAGATTGATGACCTCGTGCCAGTACGACGATCCGTAGAGGACGACGGTGATCTTCTTCGCGAGCTTCTGCGTTTGTGAGAGGGTCAGAATCTCGAACATCTCGTCGAGGGTGCCGAAGCCTCCGGGAAAAACCACCAACGCCTTGGCCAAATAGGCGAACCAGTACTTGCGCATGAAGAAGTAATGAAACTCGAAATTGAGCGCCGGCGTGATGAAGCGGTTGGGCAACTGCTCGAAGGGCAAGCGGATGTTCAGACCGATGGTTTTGCCACCCGCTTCCCAGGCGCCGCGATTCGCAGCTTCCATGATGCCAGGGCCACCGCCGGAAGTGACGACGAAGCGGTTGCGGCGGGACTTCAGATCTTTCGCCCAATGCGTGAGCATGAAGGCCAGACGGCGAGCGTCCTCGTAATAGTGAGCCATTTCGACGGCGGATTCAGCGCGGCGCAGGCGCAGTTCGCTCGAGGTTCCCTGCTCGATGTCATCGGCTCGAGCGGGTTGCTCTTCTTCAGGAGCGGGCTGGCTGGAGCCGGTGTTTTCCAGAAGCTCGAGTTCGCGGCTGGCTTCGTCGAGGGCGCGAAAGCGAGCGGAGCCGAAGAAGACGACGGTGTCCTGGATGCGCTCGCGGCGAAAGCGGGCAAGCGGCTCGGAGTATTCGGCGAGGATGCGAAGAATGCGGCCGTCCGGGCTGTTGAGGAAGGCGTCGTTTTCGTAGGCCAGCGCGGCCCTTTCCAGCGGATTCGGCAGCTTGCGAGGCATCTCAGCTTTCTTTGTAATGGATGGCTTCGGAAATAGCGATCCAGAGATTGAGCAGGCCGAGACCGGAAACCAGACCGCGCACCGCACCGCTCTCCATGAGGCGCGAAACGTGCGCGTAATAGAGGAAAAAGCGGTTCAAGGCCCAGACGCGGGTCCACGGCAGAAAAACCAGGATGAGGCCGATGTAGAGGCGGACGATCACGCGCAGAAACAAGTCGGCGCGGTGCAGCCAGTGGGCGGTGTGGTGAGGAGGAACCGGAGTCGCGGCGGGGCCGGCAGGCGGAGGCGCCGGAGCGGGAGAAATAACGTTGGGCGAATGCGACATAAGGCGGCGCGAAGCGCGGGGACGCGCGCAGACGCCCCGAAACGACTTAACCCCACAGTACCACAGGCGATTCTGAAGGGGTGGGGGGTACCCCCCTGGGGTTGCTGAGGCGGTGATTGATTCTGCGCGGTTTAGCGAAATCGTACAAACTGGCAAGATGTTATGTAACTGGATCGAGGTCAATTGCAATTCGACCGTGCTTGCTACACAGACGACCGTGTTTGATTCAATCGCGTGCATGAAGAGGCTGGTTGACTGAGGGCATGTCACTTGCCTGGCGCGCGTGCATGCGTCATTCACGTACTTGAATGACTCGTTCGCACTCGTGAATGAATCAATGGCGCGTGGGAATGATTCATTCGTGTGTGCGACGAGAAATAGAGGAGACAGGAGAACCGGCAGGAGAGCAGGCTCAACCGGTTCGCGCAGTCTGACGGCTGATAGCGCGATTATTCCCGATGGACGCATGGCTTCTCCTTTCCTCTCCGGACGCAGAAAAGCCCCGCCGGAGCGAGGCATTTTCTTTCTTTACTCTATAAGTTCAGTATATCACGTTGAGAGGGGTAAGTCGGCCAAAATTATTTGGATAGTAAGTGGCCTATTATCACCACAAGTTACTTTGGATAAGTGGTGGAAACTTGACAAGAAAACAGGAAGCAGGGAGTGGGGAGTAGAAAAGCTGGGAGCGGGGAGCCGGGAGCTGGGAGCTGGAACCCCGGAGATCAGTTTCAGTCCGTGGCCGAAAGAACCCCTAACGCCAGGCTCGTCGCTTATTGGTGCGCAGGCACAGCTCCCAGGCGGGTGAGCATATCCCTGGAAAAGTCGTCATAGTCTCCCGGGTCGTAGCCGAGCCGCGACCACACCGATCTGCCGCTGCGGTCCAGGATCCAGGTCTGCGGAATACCCCCGTTCGGCAGATTCATTGCGTCATCGATCGCGGCGTCGTTCACGATCGGCAACACTGGAAACGTATAGCCTTTGTCCTTCAGAAACGGTCCAACCACTCCCGGGTCGTCGTCGGAGACGAAGGTCAATATCTGGATATCGTTGCGGTTCTTCACCTGCTCATAAAGCTTCTGAAGATTCGGCAGCTCCATCAGGCACCCCTCACACCACGTGGCCCACACGTCGATCAGCACCGCCTTGCCATTCAACTCTTTCAGCCGCCACGTCTTTCCTGCAAGGTCAGTCAGCTCGAAGTCCGGGAGGGATTCTTTCGGTTTCTCCCATGGTCCCGCGGCCAGGATGGTCTTATCTGTGGCTGGCATCCCGCTCCATGTGTTCCAGGCCGTCTCTGTTCCGCCCTGCTGTTTCCATAACGCATGGGCTTCATCGGCTAAATCATCTCGAACCCTGCCCTCGAAGGGCCTGGGAGCCTCGAGCCGCGTCTGGAGCGCCATTTGATAAAAGGCAACGGCGTCGATCCTGTTGCCGGTCAACAGCGCAAGCCGTGCTCGATTGGTCCAGTATCCCTCCAGCAGCTTCTTATTTTCCGGCGGGGGAGCTTCGACCGCAGCGCGCAACTCCGCCGCGATTTCGGGCTTGTCCGCTTCCATGGCCGCCTTCAGCATCCACCCATTGACGTCCTGCGTCGATTCCGTGAGCTCGTCGCGCTTCTCCTTCATCTGCTCATCGGTAAGATTGTCGCTTATTGCAAAGATCGGCCAATTGCGCTCATAGCTTGACCTCGCCTGTTTCACCAGTTCGATGACGCGCTCCGGTTCCCGGCCCCGCTCTACCAGAACTCGAGCTGCCTGGAGGTAGTACCACCCCCAGCTTGGCCCCTCCCAGGTCTCCATCGCGCGCAGAAAGGCATCCACCGCCGCAAGGGGGTCTTTTTCCGGAATCGTACCGTTCTGCACCGCCTTGAACCATGCGTTGCGTTGCAGCCAGGTGTCGTCCGGATAGTCGCGAATCCATCCCTGCAATGCCTGCGCATATTCCTTCCGATGTCGATCCCACGCGGTGGCATCCTTCTGGTCCTGGGGCTCCGGGTGAGCTTGATCCCATCGGCCGCTGACAATGTGGTACGCCTGATTGGAGTGAGGATATTCCGCGATCAGCCCGTCCTCCAGTGCTGCGATCTTTTCCTTCGGAGCACCGCTGCGCTGGTAGCCGTCGATCAGCAGAGCCTGCCACTCCGCATCTCCCCTGGGATGGATCCTCTCCATCCGCGCCAGGTCCTGGGCAATCTGCTGGCGCTCCGCGTCGTAGTCCTGAGGCTTGCGTATCTGGAATTCAAGAGTCCACAGTGTGCTGTAGCTCTTCAACTGCTTCGGATCAGTTTCTTTTTCAAGCTTCGTCCGCAGCGCTACCTCCCTGGCCGCTTCTACCTTCGGCTGCAACAAAGGGTCTGCCCCGGGAAGCAAATATTGCGCATACGGATCGGAGGACGCAGGGCAAATCGCAAAAAATGCGTCGATATTCTCCTTCGCTTTGGCCGGGTCCGCACGTTTTCCATCGGAGTAGATATCGGCGAGGTCCCTCGCTGCCCATGGAAACTCCGGGGCCTCCGCCCTGGCTGACTGCAGCAGGCGAATGCTCTCCGGTGTATCGACCCTGTTGAGTACCTCGCTGGCCAGCAGAAGAGCCAGCGGATCGTTGGGGTGCTCGTTCCCCATCCTGATCCAGCCTTCGCGAAGCTCGGCATACTCCTTCGGAGAGAATCGAAAGAAGAGGTCTCGCAACCGGGTGTACGGCTCAAGCTCTCGGGGATATTTGGATGTCAGCGCTTCCAGCGTGTTGCGTTCGAGCGGAAAACGATCGGCAAAGGGCATCCTGTCCAGCAGTTTCGGATCGAGCTGCCGGTCGAGCACGCTCTGAACGTCAGGATTGATCTCGCACCCCGGAAGACGCGCCGGGGATTGGGCATTGAGCACAGGCATTAAGCCAGACAGAAGGACCAATAGCGGTGTCAGGGGCGAAAGCGAACGATGCATTGTCCACACTTTCCCGATGAGGTTCACAAGCTGGGAGCGACTTAGGAGGTGATTATAGGCGTGTCAGGCCCGCTTCCCGAACAAGCGGGGTGAGGCAAATGGGAGATAAGGTAAGCCCTGCCCCTTGAGCCGGTTTATCTGAGGGGGGCGGGAGAGGATGGAGTTCCATTTTGGTTCGGAGACAGTACGAAGGAGTTGAAGGCCGGAATTTAGTCATAACGGGTGCTCCCTTTCCGGGGATAAGCTTCTTGCTGTGGGGTGAACCTGGCCGGGCGCTGGCGGGGTGTTGTTTTTCCGGTCGTGTTCCGTTTTGGTTCCAGGAGCAGTACTAAGGAGTTGAGTTCTGGAGTTCAGATGTGCGGGCAGTCGCGGTCTGAGCTTAAGCTTCTTGCTGTGGGGTGAACCTGGCCGGGTGCTATCGGGGGTTTTGTTCCGCCGGGGGTTTTGTTTTGCCGGGGGTTTTGTTCTGCCGTCGCAGGCGGCGTGATCCTGGCTACAGGGCGGGCGATGCTGGCTACTCCGCGTGGAGAGCTTCGGTGGGGTTGACGGAGGCGGCGCGACGTGCGGGCAGGAAGCTGGCGAGGATCGCGGCGGCCGCGAGCGTGATGGCGACCGCGGCGAGGGTGGGCACATCCCAGGCATGGACCTGGAAGAGCAGCTTGCGCATGAGGATGGTCGCTGCCAGAGAACAGAGGAGTCCGGCGGCGATTCCTGCGAGCGTGAGCCATCCGGCTTCGCGCAGGATGAGACGGTAGACGGCGGAGCGCTGCGCGCCAAGGGCCATGCGGATGCCGATTTCGCGAGTGCGCTGGCTGACTGAGTAGGCGACGACTCCATAGAGACCGACGACACTGAGCAGAAGAGCAAGCGAGGCGAAGCCTCCGACCGCCCAGGCGGAGGAACGATGGAGCGCAGCGGAAGGGGAGTCGTGGAGGCGCTGGCTCATGGTGATGGGGTCGTAGACGGCGAGGCCGGGATCGATGGAGTGAATGGCGGCTGCGGCTGAGGCGAGGACGGAGCTCTCGTTCTGGCCAGTGCGGAGGACAACGGCAACGTCGTTCTCCGGGTACTGGTTGATGGGGCGATACATCGCGGCTTTCCTCACGTCGTCGAGCTGACCTTCCTGAACGTCGTCGATGACGCCGATGATCTCCATGAGCGATTTTTGATTTCCCTCGATGTAGATGCGGAGGCCAAGGGGATTTTCGCCGGGGAAATAGGTTGTGGCCATCTGGCGATTGATAACCACGACGAGAGGGTGGGACTGGTCCTCGTCCTCGGCGAAGTAGCGGCCGCGGAGGAGGCGGGTTTCGAGAGTCGAGAACCAGGTGGAGCTGACGTCGCGGATGAGGACGTCATTGTGGTCGATGGGCCAGGCGCGGCCGGCGATGCGGAAATTGCTGGAACCATCACCGTTGCCGAGGGGCAAGTCGCTGGCGAGGGCGACGGACTGGACGCCGGGAAGCGCCTGGAGGCGAGCGTGGAGCTGGCGGGCGAGATTGATCTCGTCGGGATCTTTGCTGTATGCGCCGGAGGTGGCCGCGACATGGAGCGTGGCGAGATGGTCGGTGACCAGTCCGGTGTCGACGTGCAGGAGGCGGTAGAAGCTTTTGCCGAGGAGGCCTGCGCCGACGAGGAGAACGACAGCCATGGCGAGTTCAACAACGACGAGATTGGAACCGAAGCGACGCCAGACGGTGCCGGATGCGCCGCGCGCGTCCTGCGAGAGGCTGTCGCGCAGATTGGCGAGTGAGACGCGAAGAGCGGGCAGCAGGGAGAAGAGGAATCCCGCGGCCAGGGCCACGAAGGCGGCGAAGGCGAGGACACGGACATTGAGGCCGACCTGGCGCAGGTAGGGCATGGAGGCCAGAACGTCTTTGGGAAGGAAGCCGGGCAGGAGGCGGATAACGACGCCGGCGAGGGCGACGCCGAGGACCGCAGCGGAAGCCGCGAGGACGACGCCTTCGGTGACGAACTGGCGGATGAGGCGAGCGCGCGATGCGCCGAGCGCGCCACGGACGGCCATTTCGCGCCGGCGGCGTTCGGAGCGGACGAGCAGGAGGCTGGAGACGTTGACGGCGGCGATGAGGAGGAGCAGGGCGGCTCCGGCGAGGAGGACGAGAAGGATGGGGCGAATGTCGCCGAGGATGACCTGGGTGAGCGGCATCATGAAGGCGCTGCGGCCATGGTCGTCGCCGGGATACTGCTGGGCGATTGCGAGCCCGATGTTGCGCACGTCGGCGAGGGCCGAGGCGAAGGAGACGCCGGGATTGAGGCGGGCGACTCCAAGGAGATTGTGGCAGCCGCGGGATTTCTCGCATTGACCGTCGGCGCGCTCGGTGGCCCAGAAGTCAGCGGGCTCGGCGGGCGCGAAGTGGAAATCGCGCGGGAGAACACCAACGATGGAGGTTGGCTTGTCGTCGAGGACGACGGTTTGTCCGAGGACGTCGCTGCGTCCGGCGAAACGGCGCTGCCAGGCGGCGTAGCTGATGAGGGCGACTCTGGGGGCGGAGAGCTGGCCGTCGGCGGGGCGGAAATCGCGGCCAAGGACGGGCGTGACGCCGAGGGTGCGAAAGAAGGCGGCGGAGACGCGGGCGCCGTCGGCGGGCTGCGGGCCATTGGGGGTTCGCAGCATGAAGCCGTAGGGCGCGTAGACGTCGAGGGACTGGAAGACGGAGTTGCGGCTCTGGTAATCGACGTAGTCGAGCCAGGAGAGATGAAAGCGCGGGCCGAGGGCGTTGGTTTCGTAAAGGACGACAAGGCGGGAGGGGTTCTGATACGGCAGAGGGCGGATAAGCGCGGCGTCGACGAAGCTGAAGATGGCGACGCTGGCGGCGATGCCGAGGGTGAGAATCAGAATGGAGGTGAGGGCGAAGCCGGGATTCTTGCGGAACTGGCGGAGGGCGAAGCGAAGGTCCTGCCACAGGGATTCCGCGGCCGACTCCCAGCCGACGGACCAGACTTTTTGGCGGACGGTTTCTGAGCTGCCGATTTCGGCGCGAGCGGAGCGGAGGGCTTCGTCGCGGGACAAGCCGCGGCGGATTTTTTCTTCGACGGAGGCGTCGAGGAAGGTCTGCAGCTCAGCCTGGATTTCGACATTGCGCTGGTTGCGGCGAAGGAGTGCGCGGATTCCACCTATCATGTTTCCGAACATAGCAACTTATTCTCCCGTCAGGCTTCGAGAATCCGGTTGATGGCGGCAGTTTGGCGCCCCCACTGCTGGCGCTCTTCGCGGAGGGCTTTGCGGCCGGTTTCGGTGAGCATGTAATACCTGGCGCGCCGATTGTTTTCCGTGGCGCGCCATTCGCCTTTGATCCGGCCGGCGCGNNCTGACCTGCTCGATGCGCAGGGCGATGCCGTAGCCGTGCATCGGCTCGAGGGCAAGGGTCTTGAGGACCAGCATTTCCAGGGTTCCCTGAACAAGGTCGCGGGAGCGATCGGTCATCGTGGGCAGCTCCTACAGATCATCAAGAGGTAGCGCGTTCTCCTCCAGATTGTCAAGAGGAGAGTGACGATTCTGGATGGGGCCGGGAGAGTTATTCGTCGTGGAGGGCGGCGGTGGGGTCAACGCGGGCTGCGGTGAGCAGGGGTCCGAGGGAAGCGAGCAGGGCCACGAGCGCCACACCGCAGGCGGGCGTGAGGATGGAGACGGGGCCGACGGGCGGGACGCCGTAGAGGAGGCTGCGGATGCTGGAAGCAAGGAAGAGGACGGCGAGAAGTCCTGCGGCGGCGCCGAGGGCGATGGCGGCGACAAATTCGCGGAGGACGAGCCCGGCGAGGCTGGCTCTGGGAGCGCCGACGGCCAGGTGAATGGCTAAGGTGCGACGTTTTTGGGTCACGACGAGGGCCATGAGGCCGTAGAGACCCAGTCCGGCAAGGATGGCGGCAAAGAGCGCGAAGGCCGAGGCTAACCTGGCGTTCAGGCGTTCGGCGGCGACGCTGGCGTCGAGCTCCTGGGTGAGGGTTTCGGCGTCGGAGACGGGAAGCTGCGGGTCGAGCGCCGAGAAGACCTTGCGGACGGGTTCGATCAGGGCTACGGGCCGGGTCGCGGAGCGCACATAGAGGACGACGCGGTCGTTGGCCGGGAAGGAATCGTCGGCATACATGACGGGCAGGAGAGGCTCGCGAAGGGAGCGAAACTTCGAGTCGGTGACGACGCCAACGATCACGAAGCCGTCGTCGCCGCGCGGGCCGAAGTGACGGCGGAGGGGATCGACAGCGGGAAAGAATCTGCGAACAAAGGCCTGGTTGACGACGGCGTCGCTGACTTTGTCCGCGCGGGCCTGAGGAGTTTCGAGGAAGGTGCGACCTTCGATAAGCCGGATGCCCATGGCCTGAAAGTAATTGGCGGAAACGGAGTCGAAGGAGACATTGAGCGGTTCGTCGGCGGAGACGGTGGTTCCCACGGGCGCCACGGTCATCTTGAGTCCGCTGCCGCGCATGAGGGGAATGCGGGAGGTTGCGACCGAATCGACGCCAGGGAGTTGGGCGACGCGGGTGGTGAGTTGCTGGCGGAGACGGTTGGCCTGGTCGGGGGTATAGCCAACGAGACCGGGATTGACGGTGAAGCTGACGATGCGGGCGGCGTCGAAGCCGGGATCGAGAGTGCGCAACTGGGCGAGGGTGCGCACCAGAAGGCCGGAGCAGCCGAGGAGCACCGTGCAGATGGCGATCTGCAGTGCGAGGAGGCGGCGTTGCGCTCCCATGCGCTGGGAGACGTGACGGCTCTTGAGGCCCGCGGTGAGCGGAAGGCGAGACGAGTGAAGGGCAGGCGCGAGGCCAAAGCCGAGAAAGGCGCCGGCGGTGAGAAGGATTCCGATGAGAGAGGGACGGGCATCGTGTCCGACGAAAAGCGCGATAGAGAGGTGGCTCGTGGTGAAATCGCGCAGGGGCGGGAGCGCGGCGAGGAGGAAGGGGATGAGCAGATACCCGAGGACGATGCCGGCGGCGCCTCCCACGGCGGCGAGCGAGGCGCTTTCACTGAGGAGCAGGCGCAACACGTGGGCGCGCGAAGCTCCGAGAGCGAGGCGGACGGCGATGCCGCCGGCGTCGGCGGCATTGCGGGCGAGCATGATGGTGGCGAGGTTGGCGCAGAGGAGGACGACAAGAATGAGAGCAAAGACGCCGAGAAGGATCCAGCCGACGCCGTAGCGATCGCGCAGCATGGAAGCGCCGCGGGCGTTGCTGACGACCTGGATGCCGAGGCGGAGGTCATCGGCGAGATTCTGTTTTGCCCAGTCGCCGGAGCGCGCCTGTTGGGTCCAGTAGGCGGCGATGGCCGGACGCCAGATGGCGAGGGTGGAGGCCTGCGCGGCGGCGAGGGGGACGCCGGGCTTGAGGCGAGCGGCGATGGTCAGGAACGGATTGACGATTTCAGCAGGATTGGAGGCCAGCAGCGGCAGAGCACGGAACGGAACACGGACTTCGGGTGTGGTATCGGCGGAGATGCCGGTGAATGCGGGAGGCATGACGCCGACGACGACGAAGGGGTGGCCGTTGAGGGAAATGGTTTGGCCGAGGGCGCGAGGGTCGGCGTTGAATCTGGATTTCCAGAAGGGATAGCTGAGGACGGCGGGAGGAGATTCAGAGGAATTATTTTCGTCGGCGGGGAGGAGGGTTCTGCCGTAGAGGGCGGGAACCGCAAACATGGAGAAGAACTGCGGCGTGACGAGGTGAACGTGAATCTGCGCGGAGGGAGCGGGTTTGGAGAGGACGACTTCCTCGTCGAGCTGGGCGGCGACGGAGGAGAAATCGGTGGAGCGGTCGCGCAGCGCGTCGAAGAACAGTCGGGGGAATTCGGTTTGCGGGCGGGGAGCAGAGGCGAGCTGAGCGAAGCGGACGAGCTGTTCGGGGTGGGGCGCATCAAGGGTGCGGAAACAAATGGCGTCGACGAGGGTGAGGAGCGCAGTGGCGGAACCGATGCCGAGAGCGAGCAGGGCGATCAAGCCGCCGGCGTAGAGGGGCGAGCGGAGGAGGCGTCGCAGGGCAAGCTTGAAGATCATGGCAGGACCGGTGGAGGGGAAGCGGCGTGCAAATTTAACTTTAACGATAATCCCGCGAGGACGGGGTCGACAGGTTCGCTTCCGGAACAGGCGACATTGGGGAGATGCGGCGTAAGGCGGCGATGAAGCTTGGCGTGGGTTTGTCAAAACGAAGCGGGACCGGGTTGGAGTGCCATTTTGGTACAGAAACGGAACTAAGGAGTGGAAGGCAGGAAATTCAGGCGCAGGGGCGTGCCCGATTTGAGGTTAGGCTTCTTGCTGTGGGGTGAACCTGGCCGTTTGCTGGCGGGGGTTTGAGGCTTGCGCGGCGGGTTGCTCTATTCGGTGCGCAGGGCCTTAGCGCGGTCGATGGAGGCGGCGCGGCGGGCGGGGATAAGTCCGGCGAGGGACGCGGCCAGGACCAGGGTGGCAATGGCGAGGATCAGGACCAAGGGGTTGATCCCCTTGATGTCGTAGAGTTGCGCCTCGACGTAGCGCACGGTGAGATAGGCGGTGGGGATGCCGATGACGAGGCCGAGGAGGGTTTGAATCATGGCGCCGCGCATGACCAAAGCGATAACGCGGAGACGTTCGGCGCCGAGTGCCATGCGGATACCGATTTCGCTGGTCTGGCGGGCGACGGTGTACGCGGTGACGCCGTAGAGGCCGATGGTGGCGAGGAGCAGGGCGAGCGCGCCGAAGAAGGTGGTGAGGCGGGCGACCATGCGGTCTTCCGTGAAGCGGTCGGCGATCTGCTGGTCGAAGGTTTGGAATTTGACGATGGCGAGATTGGGATTGATGGAGGCGAGGGTCTGGCGGGCGATGGATTCCATGTCGGGCATGGGATGCGCGGTCTGGATGACGATGGCGCCGGCGTAGAGGGAGATGTCCACGTCGATGGGGCTCTTATCGCTGGGCACGCGCTGCAGCATGGGGGTGAAGTACATGCGGTGGTCTTTCCACTGCACGGCAGTGTAGGCGGTGTCGTCGACGACGCCGACGATTTCGAAGTCGCTGTTGTACTTTGAATCGTTGCCGAAGCGCTGGCCGATGGGATTCGTGCCTTTGGGGAGGAGGTCTTTGACGAAGGTCTCGTTGACGATGGCGACGGCGGGCGCGGAGGCGGTGTCTCGCTCCGTGAAAACGCGGCCGAGGAGGAGGCGGGTGCCGACGGAGTCGAAGTATTCAGCGGAGCCGCGGACCCAGGAAGCGTTGCGACCATCGGTCCGCCCGGGGAAGTGGACGCCGGTGCCCCAGTTGTCGTCTTCCATAGGAGTGTAGGTGGCGATGCCGACCTGGACGACGCCGGGGATGGCATGGAAGCGGTCTTCAAAGGCCTGGTAAAGCGGGGCGAGCTGCGAGGGCGGAACGCCGGCGGCCTGGGGATTGATGTGGACGATGTAGCGGTTCTTCGAATCGAGTTTGAGGTCGGTGCTCTGGAGTTTGTTGAGGCTTTGTGCGAAGAGACCTGCGCCGATGAGGAGGACGAGCGAGAGCCCGGCCTGGAGGACGACGAGGGCGCGCTGCAAAAGCGAGGCTTTAGAGGAAGTGGAGCGGGAGCCGGTGCGCAGGGCGTCGGCGGGCTGGGTGCGGGCGGCCATCCATGCTGGTGCTACGCCGAAGAGGATGCCGGTGGCGAGGCAGAGAGCGCAGGCGAAGGCGAGGACGGTCAGGGAGGGCGAGGCGTCGATGGGGACGTTTTGCTCTCCCGGGAAGGCCATGGCGAGCAGCGCGTGGGCACCGGCCCAGGCGACGATGAGGCCGGCAACGCCGCCGAGCAGAGAGAGAACGACGCTCTCGGTGAGGAGCTGGCGGATAATGCGGGAGCGGGCGGCACCGAGCGCGGTGCGGAGGGACATTTCGGCTTTGCGTCCCATGCCGCGGACGAGGAGAAGATTGGCGATGTTGGCGCAGGCGATGAGAAGGACGAGGCCGGAAACCCACATCAACAGGTGGAGGTTGGACTCGTATTGCTGCTGGAGACTCTGAATGCCGCCGCCTGCGGGAGTAAGAACGATGTGGGCTTTGGCGAGGGCTTTCTGGCCTTCGGCGTCAGAGTAGTTGGGATCGGAGGCGATGATCTGCCGGAAGAGGCCGTTAATTTTGGACTGCAGCGGGGCGAGAGCGACGCCGGGTTTGAGGCGGCCGACGATGTAGAGCCACTGCATGGTGGGACGGTCGACGTAGGTGACGTCCATGAGGGCGGGCATGGATTCGATGGGCAGGTAGTAGTCGGGCGGAGTGCTGGTGAGGCGGTCGCCGTAGAAGCCCTGGGGCGCGACGCCGGCGATGAGGACGGGCTTCGTATTCACCCAGAAGGTGCTGCCAATGACGGAGGGGTCGCCGGCGTAGTTGTGCTGCCAGTTCTCGTAACCGATGACGGCGATCGTGGGGGCGCCAGGTTTGTCATCGGAGTCGGCGATGAGGCGGCCAGCGCGGGGGCGGAGGCCGAAGGTGCGGAAGTAGTTGCCGGAGACAAACTCACCCATGACGGAGCGGGCGGGTTCCTGGGTGCCGTCGCGGCGGACGGTGACGGGGCGGTAGGTGAATCCGGCCTGGATGGCGGCGAGGGAGTCGAACTCGGGGAGTTTTTTCTGGAGCTGCTGCCAGGTATCGGTGGAGAAGAGGGAGTAGGCGTTGTTGTCGGGGTAGCCGCCGGAGTTGACGCAGCAGTTGTCGTCGTTGCCGAGGCGGATGAGAGAGGCGGGGTCGGCAACGGGGAGGTTGCGCAGAAGGACGGCGTTGACGAGGGTGAAGATGGCGGCGTTGGCGCCGATGCCGAGAGCGAGGGTCAGGATGGCGGTGGCCGTGAAGCCGGGGGTTTTCCTCAGTTGCCGCAGCGCGTACCGCACGTCCTGCATCAGGGTGGTGACCATAGCTCTCTCTCCTTCGTTCGGGTCGCTGCAGATTGCGAGTTTTGGGGAGGCGCGCTGGTTTGGGGGAGGGCCTTGGCGCCTGAGGACGAAGTGGCACGTTGGTTTCCAAACTGCGCCGTGGGTAAGGTGCTGATTCTTCGGGCTGCGGGATTGGGTACGAGGGCGCGAGGTGTTCGGTGGCGGGAGGCGCTGTCCGAAAAGGGACAGGGAAAGAGAGGGCCGGAGGTTGGCGTTTGGGGGTGGGGATCGGACACGCAGGAGGCTCACATCGGGTATAGCGGGGAGCGGGACGGCCTGCCGGCTTGTTCGGTTGCCATCGAGGTTGGGAGCGCCGCAGTTACGCCGGTACCGAAGCGGCTGCGGGCTGGTGTGGACTTACTCCCATAACTTAGACTATAGTCTACTTTATGGACAGGCATACAGCATCGCTGCAGACGCGCCGGCGGCAGCAGACGCGCGGGGAGATTATCCGAGCGGCGTTTGAGCTGTTTGGGCGCGAAGGGTACGAAAACGTCTCGATGGAGAGCGTGGCCGCGGCCGCCGGGGTTTCGCGGGCGACGCTGTTCAACTACTTCCCACAAAAAGAACTAATCCTGCGCGAGATTGCAGCGGCGCGGGTGGAGAAGCTGAAGAGCATCCTTGGCGAATTTGGCGCGAGGGGGAAGGCGCCGACCTTCGAGACGATTGTGGAGATGATCCTGCGACTTTGCGAGGAGAATGCGCGGATTGCAGGGCACTCGAAGAAGCTGCTGATCGAAATTATTTTCCGGCAGGCGTCGCAGGGGGTGCTGCTGGTGGCGCGCGAGGAAGCGGTGCGGGCGCTGGCTGCGGCGATGGCGCACTTTCTGCGACGGAAAAAGACGGCAAGGCTGGTGGCGGAGACGGTGTTCGCGGTCTACATCGCGACGATGCTGGAGTGGCTGATGCGGGAGAAAGCACCGCAGAAATGGCTAATGGAGACAATGCGAGAGCGGCTGCTGATGCTGCGGGAGGGAGTGGCATGAAGCGGCGACTGATTGCGGGCGGCGTGATTGCGGGGGTGGTGATTGTCGGAGTGTGGCTCGCGTTTGCGTGGGCGGGATGGAGGAGCCGATCGGAATATTCGGGGACGGTGGAGACGCGGGAAATTCAGATCGGGTCGAAGATTGGCGGGCGAGTGACTGAGGTTGGCGTTGAAGAGGGCCAGCTGGTGAAGGACGGCGCGTCGCTAGTGCGGTTCGAGGCCGACGAGCTGAAGGCGCAGCGGGTGCAGACGCAGGCGGCGGTGGAACAGGCGCAGGCCGATATGGACAAGATGCTGCGCGGGAATCGTCCCGACGAGATTGCGGAGGCCGAGGCGACGGCGCGTGCGGACAAGGCTGCGCTGGACGAGGCGCGGAACGGACCGCGGCGGGAAGAGATCGACCAGGCGATGGCGGACTACGCGGCGGCGGCGGCGGATGCGGCGAACGCGGAGGTTTTCTACCAGCGCATGAAGACGCTGGCGGGGCAGGACATCGTTTCGAAGCAGCAATACGACGATGCGCGGGAAAAGAGGGATGCCGCGGCGCAGCGTGCGGAGAGTGCGCGGCAGCGGATGGCCATGCTGGAAGCGGGGACGCGGGTGGAGGATGTGAACGCGGCGGAGGCGCGCTACAAACAGGCGGAGGCTGCGGCGGATCTGATGCGGAAGGGATTTCGCCGGGAGGACATCGAGGCGGCTCGCGGGCGTTTGGCGGAGGCGCAGGGGCATGTGGCGGAGCTGGATGCGCAACTGCGCGAGGCGGAGCTGACCGCGCCGGCGGATGCGGTGGTGGAGGTGGTGAGCGTGCGGCCGGGGGATCTGGTTCCGGCGGGGCGCATTGTGATGACGATGCTGGAGAGCTCGCAGCTGTGGGTGAAGGTGTATGTGCCGGAGACGGAGCTGGCGCGGGTGCATCTGGGGCAGCGGGCGGCAGTGAGCGTGGACAGCTTTGGCGGGCGGATTTTTGACGGGCACGTGGGGGAGATTGCGTCGGAGGCGGAATTCCTGCCGCGCAACGTACAGACGAAGAGCGATCGGGAGCATGAGGTGTTTGGAGTGAAGGTGTACGTGGACAACGCGGAACAGGTGCTGAAGTCGGGGATGTCGGCGACGGTGAGGCTGGAATGACGGCGATTATCGCAGCCGATCATCTGACGATTCGCTTTGGCTCGGTCACGGCGGTGAACGACGTGAGCTTCGAGGTGGCGAAGGGGGAGATTTTTGGATTTCTGGGGCCGAATGGATCGGGGAAGACGACGATCATCAAGGCGCTGTGCGGGCTGCTGACGCCGAGCGAGGGGACGGGCCGGATTCTGGGGATGGATATCCGGACGGATGCGGCGGAAATTCGTCGCCATGTCGGTTACATGTCGCAGAAATTCGGATTGTATGAGGACCTGACGGTCGCGGAGAACATCGCGTTTTACGCGGGCGTGTATGGCCTCGAGGGCGAGCGGGCGGCGGAGCGCACGCGGGATGTGCAGAAGCTGACGGGCATTGCGCCGTATATGAAGCGGCGGGCGGGGCAGCTATCGGGCGGTTGGAAGCAACGGCTCGCGCTGGCTTGCGCGATTATCCATTCGCCGGAGGTGGTGTTTCTGGATGAGCCGACGGCGGGGATCGATCCAGTAGCGCGGCGGGCGCTGTGGGACTTGCTGTTTCAGCTTTCGGGGCAGGGTGTGACGTTCTTCGTGACGACCCACTATATGGATGAGGCGGAGCGGTGCGGGCGGGTCGGCTACATCTATTTGTCGAAGCTGATCGCGATTGGGACGGTGGCGGAGCTGCAGCGGCTGCCGGAGGCGAATCCAGCGGGAACGTCGCGGGTGCAGATCGACACGGCGAATCCGTCGGCGACGCTCGATACGGTGCGGGCAATGGCGGGAGTGCGGGAGGCGACGATCTTCGGGCGGTCGATTCACGCGCTGGCGGAGACGGATCGGCTGGGAGCGCTTCGGGCGCAGCTGGCAGGGGCGCGGGTGGAGACGATTGAACCTTCGCTCGAGGACGTATTTGTAACACTGACGTATCACATTATGGAGGCCGCGAAATGAGGCGGCTGTTTCGCGGGCTGGTGCCTGTTTGCCGGAAGGAATTTCTGCACATTGTGCGGGATCCGGGAACGCTGTTCTTCGCGCTGCTGATCCCGATTTTGCAGCTGTTCCTGTTTGGTTTTGCGGTAGACACGAACGTGCGGCAGATTCCGACAGTGGTGCTCGATGAGTCGCAGACGCAGGAGAGCCGGCGGCTGCTGGAGAGCTTTACGGGATCGGATGTGTTCGCGCTGCGCAGTTATGCCACGTCGCCCGAAGGGATGTACGAGGCGATCCGGTCAGGGAAGGCACGCGCAGGGATTCAGATTCCGTTCGATTACGCGCGGCGGTTGCAGGACGGGTCGGGCGCGACGGTGCTGGTGCAGGTGGACGGGTCGGACTCATCGGTAGCAGGGCAGGCAATCAGCACGGCGACAGGCGTGGCGCTGCAGGAGTCGCTGGTGCGGGTGCTGCCCAACGGCACGATGCCGATCGAAGTGCGGCCGTCGGTGCTGTACAACCCAGCGACGCGGTCGGCGAACTTTTTTGTGCCGGGGCTGATTGCGATCCTGCTGCAGGTGATGACGATTCTGCTGATTGCGCTGAGCCTGGTGCGGGAACGCGAGCGCGGCACGCTGGAGCAGCTGACGATGACGCCGGTGGCTCCACTGGGGCTGATGGTGGGGAAGATGATTCCGTACGGGGTTCTGGCGTTTGGAGAGCTGTGCGCGATTCTGGTGGTGATGCGGGTGGTGTTTCTGGTGCCGATTCACGGGAACGTGCTGCTGCTGCTGGCGCTGTCCGTGCCGTTTTTGCTGACGGTGCTGGGCATCGGGCTGGTGATCTCGACGAAGGCGCAGACGCAGGCAGAGGCGTTTCAGCTTTCGATGGGGACGATTTTGCCTTCGGTATTTTTGTCGGGCTACATTTTTCTGATTGACAATATGCCGCTGTTCTTTCGCGGCATCAGCCAGGTGATTCCTGCGACGTACTACATCCAGATTTTGCGCGGGATCATTTTGCGGGGAGCGGGGATCGGCGAGTTGTGGGTGCAGGCGCTGGTGCTGACGCTGATGGGATGCACGGCGATTCTGGTGGCGGCGCGAATGTTCGTGAGGCAGAGCGCGAGGTGAGAGAGGCAGCCGGTAGCCTGTAGCGGGTAGCCGGTAGCCGAGCGAGAGGCGAGCGAACTGCGAGCGTGAGGCAGAAAACTGCGAGCGAGAAGCGGGGAAAAGCGAGCTTTCAGGCGCGCTTTTTCGAACGCGCGGAGTGAGGGCGCGCAGACGCGACGGGACGCGCGGACAGTGCGGCTTCTTCCGCGGTTTGCGGGAAATGCGCTGGCGGAAAGGCTTCGAAGGCGGGCCTTGCGAACAGATAGCCCTGGAAGAGGCGGATGTTTTGGTCGGCGAGCCAGGTGTATTCGGCGACGGTCTCGATTCCTTCGGCGATCACGTCGATGTTGAGTTCAAAGCAGGCCAGACGGATGGCGCGCACGATGGCCTGGCGCGAACCTGGGCGCTCAATGCCGCGGATGAGCCGCATGTCGAGTTTGATCTGGTCCGGTTGAAGGTCGGCGAGAATGTTGAGATCGGCCCAGGCTGCGCCAAAGTCGTCGATGGCGAGCCGCAGTCCGAGCTTTCGATATTCCTTGAGCAGCCCGGCGAAATGAGCACGGTCGTCGACGAGTTCGGACTCGGAAGCTTCGAGAACGACGCGACCGATCGGTAGACCGGCTTCATGAGCGGCTTCAAGCGTGGAGAGCAGCGACTTCGGGTAAGACGCGAGACTCTGCGGCAGGAAGTTCAGGTGCAAAGGGCGGTCGATGTTGAGGCGCCCGGCAAGCGCGATGGCCGCAGAGCGCGCGGTTTGATCGAAGAGGTGGAGACGCAGCGGCGAGACCTGGTTGAGGACCTGCCAGGCAGGCTCATCCCACATGCCGCGGATAAGTGCTTCCCAGGCGACGACTACGCGCGCGACCGTGTCGACGATGGGCTGAAAGGCGAAGCTGAAAGCCGGTTCGGCTGGAATGTGCGGCTCGGCGCTCATCGTGCGCCTGCGAGTTGGATTGGCGATGACATCGAGACGACGGCCCATCGCGCGGCGTCAAAACGAGATTCCGCGGCAGTATGGCCATGGTCTCGCCGCGATTGTGCGGAGGACTACTCCCCAAACGGGCCAGAGTTAACCCGCTGAAGGTGGGAGAAGCAGCCGGTAGCCGGTAGCCGGGAGCGAGGAGCCGGGAGCCTGTAGCCTGTCGCCGGTAGCCGCGGGAACCCATTCCTTTTGTTTTCCTACCCCACCCCCCCTCCCCCTATGGGGCTCCGGCAAGTCCCTGATCTGACAGGAGTTCCAGGAGGGCCGTTTTGGACTGTGGCATGTTGATGAAAGTGAGCCACTTTGCCTGGGCCTTTTGGCGCCTGGTGCGGGGGGTTCAGGGCCGACCGATGGAGCGCGGTGCAGAAACGTGGCATCAACTGCCCTCCTGAAAAGCGTTCAGCGTACAGCGATCAGCGTTCAGAAAAGCACGGCGCAGAGCGCAGAGATCAGTGATCGGAGTCCTGAACCGAGCAAAGGAAAAGCCTCGCGGGCAGCGAGGCTTTTCGTGGTTCCGAAGCGTAGTCAGCGTGGGGAAATTTCCTTTTTACCCCCTATTATCAGGATACCAAATCCAGCACTAAAATCGGCCAAATATCTTTGAGCGTATAAGGGTGTAAGTGGTGTGGAATGAGGGGTCATTACTTCGGTTTTTTCCACACACTCTTGACAGATTTGTGGAAAAACACGGCTGGGCCGACTTAGACCGATGCGCCGAAGAAGCGGAGGCGTGCGCGGAGGCAATCGAGTGTTTGCTGGATCGCTGTCTGCTCGCCATCGGAGAGGCTGAGCCTTCGGTGGCGCCTCACGAGGTCAATGTAGTTCTGCCGGGCGTTGGCGATGGTATCCCCGACGATTTCCCGGCTTCCACGAACGTCGTCCAGCTCGGTGAGAGCCAGAACTCGATCGGCGTCGGCCAGCAGACCCTGGACCGCCGTCCGGTTCCGCTCATTCTCCAGCACAGGGCCTGCAGAGAAAACAGCGGCCGCTGGGGGTTGGGCGGGAAGATAAGGAGTGGTTGTCATCTTAGACAGGATGACTAAGGATCGGCGGGCAGGATGTGATATCCGTCACATATCAACGCCGCGATTCACTCGCAGCCAGGTTCCGAGCCGGTTCTCGGCAGAATCGGCTTGCCTGTCCGGTGACCCAAGTAGGGGTTGATATGGACGATAGTGGTATCTCGCGGCTCCTCTTATAGGTTCACGATTGACCAATAGAGGCTTTTCATAAGTCACGCCGCTCCTCGTGTTGGAGTTCTGCAGCACCGATGCAACGTTATTGGCAAATCCCGGGTATACCCAGCGCGGTAATCGCTGTCCTGGCAACTCTTCTGGGAATGATGCTGGCGGTGTGCTTCAACCCCGACAACCCGGTTCACCGAGTCTCCGGCGGCGTCGGCGTGGGAGCCATGCTCACCGTTCTGCTGGTGGTCATCGCCCTTGTCGTGCACAAGGCGCTCGCCGATCGGCGATTTCAGATGCAGCGGTCTTTGCTCGAAGGTTTCCTCGACCACATCCCTGACAACATTTTCTTTAAGGATCGCAGCAGCCGTTTCCTGCAGGTCAGCCGGTCCATGGCCAATTACTTTGGACTCGCGGATCCCAGCCAGGCCGTCAACAAAACCGATGCCGACTTCTTCAGCGCAGAGCACGCGGATCGCGCTTTGGCCGACGAGCGCGAGATTCTCCACACAGGTCAGCCGCTCGCCGGCATGGAGGAAAAAGAAACCTGGCCGGACGGCCGTGAGAACTGGGTGCTGACGACTAAAGTTCCTCTCCACAACCACCGCGGCCAGGTCATCGGCACCATGGGCATATCCCGTGACATCACCGATCGCAAACAGGCCGAATTCCGCATTCGCTACATGGCTCTGCATGACGGGCTCACCGGCCTTCCCAATCGGATCCTGCTCGAGGACCGCCTCACGCAATGCATTGCTCTTGCCGGGCGCAATCAAAGCCGGGTCGCCATCCTCATGCTCGACCTCGATCACTTCAAGAACGTGAACGATTCTCTCGGCCACCACGTCGGCGACCAGCTTCTGCAGGCCGTTTCTCAGCGCCTGCGCGAGTTCCTCCGCGAAAGCGACATCGTCGGCCGCCTCGGCGGAGATGAGTTCGTCATCGCCCTTCCGGCCATTTGCAGCAACAGCGACGTCGAGTGCGTGGTTAGCAAGCTGCTGACCACGCTGGCAGAACCGTATCAAATCGATGGCCATGAACTGGTGAGCACCGGCAGCATCGGCATTTCCCAGTATCCTGTCGACGGAGAAAACGCCGAGCTCCTCATCCAGATCGCCGACACCGCCATGTATCAGGCGAAAAAGAATATGCGTGGTACGCATCTCTTCTTCACGCCGGAGTTCACCGAGGCAACCCGCTTCCGGCGGAAGCTGGAAAACGACCTCCGCCACGCCCTTCAACGAGGCGAATTCGTTCTCCATTACCAACCGCTGGTTTCGACAAAACAGGGCAGCATCACGGGAATGGAAGCGCTGCTGCGCTGGCGCCACCCCGAACACGGGATCATTCCTCCATTGCAGTTCATTCCGCAACTGGAGAAGCTGGACCTCATGGTGGAGGTGGGCCACTGGGCCCTCGAAACCGCCTGCCGGCAAAACGTCGAATGGCAGAAACAGGGACTCCCGCCGGTCCGCGTCGCCGTGAATCTCTCGCCCCAGCAGTTCTATCGCGACGACATCGTCGCCACCGTCGAGGGCGTCCTCCGTACGACCGGACTCGAGCCCAAATGGCTGGAGCTGGAACTCACCGAGAGCCTGACGCTCGACGACACTGAGGCCACCATCCAGATCATGAGCGACCTGAAAGGCCTCGGCGTCAGCCTCTCCCTCGACGACTTCGGAACCGGCTGGTCGTCACTGTCCTATTTGCGCCGCTTCCACCTGGACCGTATCAAGATCGACCGCTCGTTCCTCCGCGATATCGCTACCCAGCCGGCTGCCGAAGCTATCGTCCACACCATCATCACCCTCGGTCGCAATCTGGGCCTTACCTGCGTTGCCGAAGGCGTCGAAACGCGCCAGCAGCTGGATTACCTGCAGAAACAGAAGTGTGGCGAGATCCAGGGATTCTTCTACAGTCCTGCCCTCCCTGCGGGCGAATGCGAAACTCTGCTGCGTTCGATGCAGTTGGGTATTCCCTGGTCCCCGGCCGCTCTCTCCGAGGGCAGCAGCCAGCCGGAGCCATCCGAGGAAGTGGCCCTGATCCACTGCTGAGCTCGCCTGGTCCCGTCTCTTCTGAGTTATGGGGTGCAGGCGGCGGTGACGAGTCCTTAGAGGCTGTTGCCGACGACTTGAACTGGCCGGAGATCTTGTTCCTGGAGCCCCCCATGGCATCACACCATGAAACTAATGTAGTTGCGCCTTGAGGGGGATCGATGCAGGGGTATTTTCCCAACTGGCGACCCTGCCGTCTCTGAAATGAACCTTTGATGTTCCGTACTCATACGTGTTGTATGAAAAGCCAGTCGGCGTCCCCTGAACCGCCAACACCTCGTCCCTCGACGAGCCTATTGTGAAGTAGTGCATTCTTCCATCGACCGCATGACCCGGGCGAAGTTGCACCTTGAGATGGATCCATAGTGGGGCATCTTCCCAGCCAACGACCTTCTCACAGACAAAGAAGACCTTTGAGCGACCGTACTCGAAAGTGTCAGGTGAATAGGCCGTTGGAATCCCCTGCACGGCCAGGACTTCCTTCTTTGTTGAGCCGATGGTAAAGTACTCCGGAATTATTCCAGGCGAGGAGTCATTGCATGGTTGCGAAGAGAGCAGCCTGAACGCTGCGATTATGGTACACATCTTCTCCGCAGCAGATGCCTTTGCCTGCTTGTCGCTTTCGAACAGATCCGGATGCCAGACCTTCACGAGCAGCCGATATGCGGTTTTGATCTCCTTGTCAGTCGCGGCCTTCTCCAGGTTGAGAGCCTGCAGCGCTGCGCATCTTGCGCACCGAGTGCTGTATTCGTCGATTTTGTTTCCGCAATCGCAAGTATCCATAAACGTTATGCCTTATTGTCGATGGCGGCCCCTGAGGTCGGGTGTGATACGCATCACAACGCTATGTACAACTTATTAGTAGTAACTGGATAGTAATATCAATGGCCAGTAATTGATGGCTAACTAGCAGACTACACCGACCCTCGACGGACCGAGCGTGGACCCGGGATGAGAATGTCCACCAGCCTGGGGCGCTTTGCTGGCGCCGGGTGCGGAGGCTGCATACAAGGCACCGAGCGAAGCGGGTCGACCCAGTGCTTCTTAGAGGCTGTTGCCGACGGCGTTGAATTCGTTGGAGATCTTGTTCCTGAGGCTGCCCATGGCCGCGATCGCGCCGAGGGCAATCAAAGCTGCGACCAGGGCATACTCAATCAGGTCCTGTCCGGATTCGTCCGTCAGGAGGCTCTTTACAAGCCACGCGCCAGCGGTCGATTTCTCGCTCATCGCATCAGAATGCGCCGCGCCGGCGCAAAGGCCCATACAACTTTCGGGGCGGTCCGGCAACGCGATCGTCAGGGCAGGACTTAGGGTCCTGGGTTTTGGAGCCAGGAGAGAGCGGCTGCGAGGGTGGCCCATTCACGGCAGGAGAAGTGGTCGCCGCAGTCGTCTTTACGTCGCCCGGCGCGTAGCCGCGCTCGGCGAGAGGGATGGTGGAGGCGGCGGGAGTCGAACCCGCGTCCGAAATCGTTGTCAGCCAAGAGACTCCATGCTCAGTCCGCTCGATAGTTTCGCTTCCGGCGCTTAGAACGGACAAGAAACGCCTGAAACTAGTCCGATGATCTCGTCATCGCCACACGGACCGAGCGGCGGCAACCAGCCCACTGTGCGACGTCCTTCTTCAGCCCATGGGCGAAGCCGAAGAGAACGGCAACTTAACTAATTAAGCTGCGTATGCCAGTTGATTGTTGGCAATTATGGTTTTCCAGGCGATTACGGGTGCCCAGACCCCGGCATGCCTCTTTGCCGCAAGCGATCCCGTCGAAACCGTGACGCCCCCTCCGAGGTGCAGCAGGGATTCCCTGTCAGCTTCTCTATTATCTCACTCTGTGGTGGAGGCCCGGGCGGATGGGCGCACATGGGGATGGCGCAGCGATCGGGCAGCTGCGTTGATGCGACTATTCCTGTGCGTTGGTCTGTTGTAGGATGCGCTTGATTCAGAAAACAGCGGCTGACGTTCGATGCAGAAGCAGGTCGGGCGCGGGGGAGAGTGACGAGATGAAACTGGCGGCAGTGGCGCTGCTGATGGCAGCGGCGAGTCTTTGTTGTGCGCAGGAGCCGGGGGATTTTCAGCCCGCGGTGACGAATGTTCCGGACGCGCAGTATCCGAAAGTGGACAGCCAGTCGCGGGCGGAGATACGGGTGAAGGCGCCGGATGCCAGCAAGGTGAAGCTCAATTTCTGGAGCGGGCCGAAGCTGGACATGGAGAAGCAGGGGGATGGCTACTGGACGGTGACGACGCCCTCTTTGGCGCCGGGGCTGCATTACTACACGGTGATCATCGACGGCGCCGAGGTGAGCGATCCGAGCAGCTACGCATTTTTCGGCGGGGGCAGGGATGCGAGCATGATCGAGATTCCCGAGGCGGGAGCGACGTATTACACGGCGCAGGATGTTCCGCACGGGCAGGTGCACGAGGTGTGGTACCACTCGCAGGTGACGGGGACGTGGCGGCATGCCCTGGTGTACACGCCGCCGGGCTATGACACGCAGACCAGGGTTCGGTATCCGGTGCTCTATCTGCAGCACGGCGCGGGTGAGGATGAGACGGGGTGGATCCGGCAGGGGCACGCGAATTTCATCCTCGACAATCTGATCGCGTCGGGGAGCACGAAGCCGATGATCGTGGTGATGGGGTACGGGTACGCGCGACGAGCGGGGGTGACGCCCGCGGACCTGACAGGAAAGCCGTTTGGGTCGCCGGAGGTGATGCGGGCGATGCAGGAGGCCTTCGCGGTATTTGAAGACGACATGACGCAGGCGCTGATCCCGTTCATCGATGCTAATTTCAGGACGAAGACGGATCGCGATCACCGCGCGATGGCGGGGCTTTCGATGGGTGGGGCGCAGACTTTCCAGATCGCGTTCGATCATCTTGAGCTGTTTTCGTATATCGGAGGATTCAGCGGCGCGGGCCTGGTCTTTGGGAACCAGAAGCTGGACCCGAGGACGGATTTTCATGGGGCGCTGGCGGATCCGGCGGCGTTTGCGAAACGGGTCCACCTGTTGTGGATCGGAGTGGGGACCGACGAGCCGCCGATGATGAAGAACGGACTGGAACGGCTTCACAATTCGCTGGCGGATGCGAAGATCGAGCACGTTTTTTACGAGTCGCCGGGGACGGCGCACGAGTGGCAGACGTGGCGGCGGGATCTGAAGGATTTTGCGCCGCGGTTGTTCCAGTAGCGGAGATTGACCACAGAGGACACAGAGATCACGGAGAAACGGAGAGGGAACTTGCGGGTGGTTTAAGTTCTCTGGGGAGTTGCGCCGGGTTTAGCTGTTGCCGCGCACGTATTCGCGGAGCTGGCGGTTGAGATCGGCGGCTTGCTGCACGCCGTTTTCGAGCATGGTGCGCCACTTTTTGGCGTCGTCGTCGAGGGGGACGGTGCCGAGCAGGAAGCTGGTCTGGAGGACGACTTCGAGGGCGTTGCTGAGGTCGTGGGAGAGGCGGCGAATCTCTTTGGCCTGCTGCTCGGGGATGGGCTTGGGCTGAGCGGGAAGGGTCATCGGGAGGTTCTTTCTGGCGGAGACTGCCGCGCTGTGGCGGATCGGAGCGCGCCATGGGGCGCGTGATTGACACAGTTTGATGCCTTTGTAACACTAGGAATTGCTGCCGTCCAGCGTGATCTGCGCAGGACTCTTCGGGCCGAAGTGGCGGAATTGGCAGACGCGCATGGTTCAGGTCCATGTACCCGCAAGGGTGTGGGGGTTCGAGTCCCTTCTTCGGCACCAGCTTGTCAAGCAAGACCAATAAAACCAATTTGTTCATTGGCTTAAGGGTTGCCGACTCCTCGGAATTGGGAGCAGTCGGTCTCATTGGGGGACAAAAACGCGTCTCCTTATCGCTGAGTTCGAACTGTAGTTGGGTCAGAGGGTTAGGTGCGTTAACCGTACACTTTTCTGAGCCCCAATTCCCGTCAAAAATTTCCGGATTTCGCTAAGTTCGCACTAAACCGAACCGCGTAAAGCCGCTGTTTTCAGCACGGTATTCCGATGGGGTAGAGGTTGAGTTGCTGTCGCCGCGTGCGTCTTCACCGCTGGGGCGATTTCCCGCTTCAATCACATCGCGGTTGAGCTTGTTCACTTTTTCGGTGAGGGTCGGCTCAGAGGTTCTCTCGGTCGTGACGACAACCTCAGCAGCACCCCCGGAGCCCGATGACGCTGCCCCCGATGCTCACCTGCCGAGAATCAACCGAGACGCGGTCTACCTCAGCGCGTGCCTCATCGCCGGTATTCGGCTGGCACGGGAACCGCAGGTGAACGTGCGGGGTGAACCTGCGCGGCCATCGAGGAGTCGGTCGATTTGGCACACGATTTACAATCGAGTGTTCCGGAAGGTGCCTGAACGAATCGAACGGTGACGCTCTTCTTCAGGCAGTAAAGGGCGACTAGAGTGACGAAACACACACGCGAACAGTTCACCGCAATCGTGGAGACGCTGAACCAGTTCTGGACGGACAAAATGACCTTTGAGCTGGTTGGCTCGTTGACGGAGAAATCTGAGAGCGACCATGACGCTGATATTGCGGTCTATCCGCTTCCGGGTTTGCCTCCCGGCATCCCGGTTGAAGGCTTCATCAACGGTTGCCGAAAATCGGGAGCAGAAGTAGTCGAAGTCGATAGAGAATCAAAAGGCCCGTTTCCCGGAAGACCTGATGGACAAGACCGCATCAGGGTGAGATTCACAACGGGTCAGGTGATAGATTTTTTCTTCGCCAAGGGACAACGGATGCATTCCTGACGAAAAGAGCGAGGTATGAGCGAAAAGAAGGAAAGGCCATCTCCCGACTCTCCTGAGCCCCAGACGTTGCGAGATTACCTTGCGAATGCCCTCGTGCCGCACTTGATGCCCTACAGCAACACCCTATTGGAGGTACAAGCGCAGTTCGCTCAGTTCGCAAACACAGTCACCGCAACAATGGAGGAACTGAATAGAAGGCTGAGGCCGTTTCTTGACGAGGTATTGCCGGTCGTTAAAAGACTCGTCGAGACGGATTGGACAACCGTCATCAGTGACCATGAGAAGTCAATCATCCACATGGCCGACTGCGGCTGGACGCTGCCGGATTGGCTCGGCCTTAGCGAAGTCCGTACGCTCCATCTGAAGTCACCTGAAGAGCTAGACCGCTACTTCACAGATGGCTTCATGGCAAATGACGGTGAGAATCTAAGCGCACTCGGTAAGCGTCTGGCGGAGATGCAGGAGCTGTCACAATGGCACCCGCTGATTGACGACATTATCGCAAGCATTCTTTCGGGCAGACATTACGTCGCTATACCGGCCACTTTGACCGTCATGGAGGGGTATCTTTCAAACGCACTTGTGAAGGCCTCGCTCGTAACAGTGAGGAACACCCTTCCATTCAAGACTCTGGAACGTGAAAAATGGCATGAGCAAGACACGTTCGAGGCGATTTTCTGGAGAGCGGGAGTCATGTTCTTGAGCCGCGTCTTCGCTGATAGCGACTTCACTCAGCAGCCACCGACATTCATCAACCGTCATTGGATACTACACGGCAGAGCGCCTGTGGACTGGACGATTACAGATGCTCTCCGACTGGCGAATTCGCTTACAACGCTTGAATTTCTGTTCGTGACCGTAGGAAAACCGAAACCAGACTCCCCCAAATGGCGCGGTGACCTTAATGATGGATTCTCCATCACTCGCAAAGTGCAAACGCCCACCCAATAAGATTCAAGGTAAAGAGGACAAAGATGATTCAAGCGTTCTATCAGGTGAAGCCGGAGCGGGACACCCCGTACCGGGAATTGGTTCTCAAGCACGATGAACCGAAGGGATGGCGTGTACTTCTGTTGGGTGGCGAAAGCTGGGGAAAGCAAGCGTCAAGTCCCATCAGCGAAGTCGCGGTGAGAGACTTCAGTGAAGGTAAGACTGAGTTCGACAAACTTTTCGCACAACTCACTGATACAGGATGGAGACCTTATAGCCCCTACGAGATGTGGGATTAGGCTTGCGTTCGGAAAGGAGCCTATGGAGAGGCGATTCTCGCAAAGCGAGATTGAGGCGATAGCCGCTGCCTTGGGTGATACTTCGGAGGGTCTGACGGGGTCAGAGATTGGCCATCTCTTGGCATCCCTGAAGATGAACGACCCGGAACCGGGCATTACCAAGTGGAAGAGGCTGCATAACGCATTCGTTGAACGACAGAACCATAGCCAGAACCGCCGCGCAATTATGGAATTTATCCGACAGGCTATGAGGCCGGAGAGGTATGTCAAATGCCCGGAGCGGTTCGAGTCAATGCGTGCGAATCTCAATCGCGCTCTCGCCTTCTCCGGCTTAGCCGTCAGCGTTGATGGTCGGATTAATGCGGTTGACCGAGCGTCTACAATCTCAGAGGCTCAACGTCGTGCGGATGAACTTCGCGCTGAATTGAAAACGCGGGGTGTACATCCCGATGTTTTGCGCTTCTGCAAAGCGGAACTATTGGCTGACGACTATTTTCACGCAGTACTTGAGTCCGCGAAGGGCATCGCCGAAAAGCTCCGTTCGAAGTCGGGGATGAGTGATGACGGCGCAAAGCTGGTTGACTTGACGCTCTGCGGGTCAACCCCACTATTGGCAATCAACGATTTGATTACTGAAAGCCAGAGAAGCGAACAGAGCGGTTTTGCGAACCTCGTTAAGGGCGTTTTCGGGATGTTCCGGAACCCGACCGCCCACGAAGCCAGAATTCGCTGGTCTATGAATAAGGAAGACGCCGAGGACATCCTTTCGATTGTTTCGTTGATTCACAGGCGACTTGACTCAGCACGGTGAAGAGAGCCATCGTCCGTGAGACGGAACAGTTCCAGCAAGACCGATTCGCGTCTACACTGGTCATCGCCGCTTCCATCATCTGTGCTGTTCGACTCGCGAGAGACGACATCGCCACGCCGACACCGAAACTGATGAGCGCTGTTCCTGATAGCGTGTCGTTAGCGAAGTTGATTTTGAGGCGGATGCTCGGGAGTTAAACGTATTTGAGCCTAGACCAGTGGGCAATAATCCTCAATTCTGAACCGGCATCCAAAATCGCTGACCTGATGCACAAGCTCGCGGGACCGGCTTTCGACCCCCAGCCGCGTCGGCCAAATTCTCATCCTGACTCACATTCCGATCCTTCACGACGAACCGAAGTCATGACCGGCGAAGTGAGCTTGAGTTTCACACCGCCGGAGAGCTGGGACATGCCGGGCATGGCGGGCATGGTCTGCGCGGCGGCGAGGGAGCGGAGCAAGACGGCCAGGATCAGGACAGGAAGGGGAGTGCGGATTCGCATGCCTCAGGACGATGATTTCACAGTGGTGGGGTCGCCGGTTCTGTGGTCCTGTATCTGAAACATCAGGAAGTCGTGTACGGCCTGGAGCGCGTCTGGATCGTGGGTGGTGATGCGGACCTGTCCGCCCTGGCCGGTGGGCCGGAAGGTGTAAGTGATGGCGTCGTGCTTGTTTTTCATGGTCGGGACGCCGGGCGGCACTTTGTCGTGGATGAACATGGGAACGTCGAAGTTGTTAGCGCTGAACATAGCGGCGATATGGGTCAGGTGCATCCTTATTTGATCGCGGGTTGCGTCGTCGTTCTCGGCTTTGGTATCGACTTCGATGATTCCGCCATCGGAGAGGAGCGTGAAGTGGTGGGCGGTGGCTTGGTGTGAGAAGCCCATGGCGTGGTCGCCGCGCATGTCAATGCCAGCAGCGTGCGGGTCAGGCGCGCTTTGCTGCTGGCCGGGGGACGTTGTGGATTGAGCGACGGCGGCGAGGCTGAAGGTAAGAATCGAGGTGAGGGCTGGGGTTAGAACAACGATTTTCATGGGTGGCTCCTTTCCTGATTTGTTGAGGTTCGGCAAGCGATTCGAGCAGGCCGGCCGTTTTACCGGGTGGAGTGCGTTCGAGGCGGGCATTCCAGTTTGCGACGGTGGCGGCGAGCCAGCTGCGCAGCTCGGTAAGCTCAGCAATCTGGCGGTCGAGTGCGGTGATCTTGCCGGACGCCATGGATGCGACTCGGCGGCAAGGTGTTCCGCCGGCGTCGCGCTCACGAAAAATGCCGGCAAGTTCCGCGAGGCTGAATCCTGCTTTGAGAGCGCTGCGGATGGTTTGAACGCGGAGGAGCGCGTGGGACGGATGAGGCGGTAGTTCGCTTCTGTGCGCAACGGCCTGGCGAGGAGACCGAGCTTTTCGTAGTGGCGGATGGTATCTGCACTGACGCCGGCAGCGGCGGCGAGCTGGCCGGTGGTGAGTACGCCATCGCGCATGGTGTTCATGGTGAGTTGAGTATGAACCTTTGCATGGGTTCGAGAGTCAAGGGGGAAATTGATGGGGGAACTGTGCGGTTGTGGTTCTCGTACGATTGGGCATGGATCGCGTTTATGACTGGGCGTGGGTAGAGGCGGAGGTTGGGCGGACGATTGAGGTTTGGAAAGCTTGTGGGGGGCGTCCGGCGCCGGAAGGGCGGCGGTATTCGTTAACAGAGCAGCGGGAGAGGGAAAAGGCTTACGACGAGGGGCTGCGCGCCGTCGAGCGGGAGGCGAAACGGGCTCGCGGGTTGAGGGCCCGAAGCCAGGCTGGGCGTGATGAGATTTATGACAGGGTTGTGGCGGCGTTTGCGCGGTTTTCGGCTACGGCTCTGGATCTGGGGGACGACGCGATTGATCTGCTGACGGATGATTTTTTGCCGGTGGGAACGCAACTGGGACGGTGGGCGCGGCAATTTGATCCGACGCTGAGCAAGGCGGACATTATTCAGGCGAGCCGGAATGCGTGGACCGCTTGCGGACTGCAGCCGCTGCTAGGAGAGCGAGTGAGGCTGACGCCAGCGATTCTGGGGTACAGCCTGCTGTATCCATATAGTGACAATTATCTGGATCGCGAAGGCGTGACGCGTGAGGCGAAGCTGCGCTTCAGCGAGCGGTTTCGGGGGCGGCTGCGCGGCGAGATGGCGGCGGCCGGGGACGATCGGGAGGCGGCGATTTGGGCGCTGGTGGCGCTGATTGAGGAGCAGTATCCGCGGGCGGTTTATCCGCAGGTGTTCGATTGTCTGCTGGCGATTCATCGAGCGCAGGAGGAGAGCCTGGCGCAGGTTCGGAGCGAGTGCTCGGTGGAGGAGCTGTTGCGGGTGAGTTGCGCGAAGGGCGGGAGCTCGGTGGTGGCGGATGCTTGTCTGGCGCAGCCCTGGCTGAGCGCGGAGGAGAGCGGGTTCGCGTTCGATTGGGGAGTGCTCTTGCAGCTGGGGGACGATGTACAGGACATCCGGGAGGATTTGCAACGTGGGTCTGTGACTTTATTTTCGGGCGCGGCGGCGCGGGGTGAGCGGCTGGATGATTTGGTGAGGCAGCTGCTGAATCTGAGCGAGGCGGTGAGTGCGCGGATGGATCGGATGCCGAACGGGTGCGCGATGCTGAAGGGATTGCTGCGGATGAGCTGGCGGTCGCTGATTTTGATGGCGGTGGCGGAGTCGCATGCATTTTTCTCGGCGGAGTTTTTGCGGGAGGCGGAAGGGTGGTCGGCGTTTCGGTTTGGATTTTTGCGGGAGCGGCGGGATCGGTTGGCGGGGCGGCAGGGGTTGTTTGCGGTTTTGTTCGATGTCTTTCTGGAAG
>PMAD01000190.1 GCA_003152415.1 Acidobacterium sp. | reverse complement strand
GAGCCCAGACAAAAAAGCTCTGTCCGCGTGTGACGGACAGAGCTTTTCCCTGAAACCAGCGTAGGTTTTTTGCAGGTTAGAGGCAAGGAGATTCGGAACGGCGAGCGGTACGGAAGTACCAGAAGGCCAAATGGAAAGACTGCGCTCACCGATGGAGGTGATGGTGCCCGAAATGTCCGTATTGCCGACCGTACGGAAGCAAACATCGACACCGGCTCCCGTTGATTTCAGTCGGACCTGCCGGTGAAGCGACGAGCCAGATTGGTTAACACACTCCGGTTGTCCCGTTCAGACCTCAAAGTCCGCCGCTGTGTGGCAAGTCCCGGAAAGTAGCGACATATCTGCTTTGTGCGCTCGCCAAGTGCACGGGCGAGTTCATCCTCGTGGGCAGCCCAGCCAAGCCATTCTCCGATCTCAACAACGAGGAGGTCTCCAAGCCGAGCATCCTCTCTCACGCTTTGGGCCACGTCTTCGAGGTAGGCACAGATGGTGGCGACCTTCGCGGTTTGACCGTTTGCAAGCGCGGCTTCCAACGTCGGCACCAGAATCGAGCCAAAGATGACGTACGGCAGCGGTTCCTCGGTGGCGGAGTAATGAAATTTTGACTGATAATCGTCGGCCAAGTCGGGCAGACGACGGAACAGTTCGGGGATTGCCGTGTCAAACGTCATGCTTACGAATGATAGAGCAGCCGCCACTCCCGAACCGCATGGCAAACTTTCGGGGTTCCGGGCGTATTACCGCCGAACCGGAAGTTTCGATCCGCACCTCACAGAGTGCAGCTTCTCCTCGACCCTGATCCCCTTCTGGAGCCCATCGGCTCAAACCAGCTACACTGGCACTTCTTCGTGAGACCTCTTCTCCAGGAGGAACCCTGCATGGCTCGTGGACGCCACCTCACCGCTGCCCTTTCCATTCCCGCTCTCGTCCTCGTTGCCGGTGCGCTGGTGATCGCAGCCCAGGATTCCAGTGACGCTTCGAAGACGATTCGCGGCGCCAACAGCATCACCCTGCCCTCGCCTCCCGTCGCCGCCATCAGCGTCGTCACCGACGACTACAACGGCACGAAGATCGAAGACCCCTACCGCTGGCTCGAGGATGCGAAGAGTCCCGCGACCCGCGCCTGGATCGGCGAGGAGAATGCCTACACGCAGAAGTACCTCGACCAGATCACGACCCTGCCGCAGATCGCCAGCCAGCTGACTTCCCTCATGCGCGTCGACCAGTACTCCACGCCAACTCTGCGCGCCGGAAAATACTTCTTCAAGAAGCGCCTCGCCGACCAGAACCAGGGATCGATCTACATGCGCGTCGGCTGGCACGGTGACGATCAGCGCCTGATCGACGCCACCAAACTCAGCGCCGACCAGAACACCTCCGCCAATATGGTCGACGTCTCTGAAGACGGCAACCTGCTCGTCTACGAAATTCGCGAAGGCGGCGCCGACGAAGGCTCGGTGCANNGGCGTCAGCCTCAGCCCCGACAACGGCGGCCTCTACTACGCGAAATTTACCCACCAGGGCACCAACGTCTGGTTCCACAAATTCGGCACGCCCGTCGCCGGCGACCCGAAGCTCTTCGGCGGCGAATATCGCGGCAAGCAGCTCGGCGAGCTCGATCTGGTCAGCGTCCGCATCACCGACAACCACCACTTCCTCATCATCAGCATCGCGCACGGCGTCCCCGCCACCAGCGAAGACTTCCTCGTCAAGGATCTCCGCAAGCCGGACGGCGACTTCGTCCCGCTCGTCTACAACGTCGAAGCCCACATCCGCGTCATCGACGCCCAGGACCGCTTCTTTTTGATGACCGACTACCAGGCCCCCAACACGCGCATCGTCGAAGCCACNNTTCGTCTCCCGCCTCCACGACGCCAAAACCGCAACCACCATCTACACCCTCGACGGCAAACAGATCGGCACCCTCCTCTACCCCGCCATCGGCACCGGCTCGGTCGTCTTCGGCCGCCCCACCCAAACCGACGGCTTCTACACCTTCGACTCCTTCATCATCCCGCCCACCATTTATCGCTACGATACGAAGACCGGCCGATCCGAGGTTTTCGCCGCGCCCAAGGTCCCCTTCGACTCCTCGCAGTACGAAGTCACCCAGGTTTTCTACACCTCAAAGGACGGCACCCGCGTCCCGATGTTCATCGCCGGCAAAAAAGGCATCAAGCGCGACGGCGCCGCGCGCCTGCTGATGACCGGCTACGGCGGCTTCGATCTGCCCATGCTCTCCGAATGGAATCCCGAATATGCCTGGTGGATGGAGCAGGGTGGATTCTTCGCGTTGCCCAACCTGCGCGGCGGCAACGAATACGGCGAGGCCTGGCACAAGGCCGCAATGTTTGAGAACAAGCAGAACGTCTTCGACGACTTTACCGGCGCGGCTGAGTATCTCATCGCCAACCAATACACATCGCCCCAGCACTTCGCCATCCGCGGCCGCTCCAACGGCGGTTTGCTGACGGGCGCGGCCATGACCCAGCGCCCCGACCTCTTCGGCGCCATCTGGTGCGGCTATCCGCTCCTTGATATGCTCCGCTATCAGCGCTTCGAGTTCGGCCGCCTCTGGACCACCGAATACGGCAACGCCGAAAACCCGAAGGACTTCGCATACATCGTCAAATACTCGCCCTACCAGAACGTGAAGAAGGGCACGCAGTATCCCGCCATCATGTTCTTTACCGGCGACAACGATACCCGCGTCGACCCCATGAACGCCCGCAAAATGACGGCGCTCATGCAAGCCTCGGCGGGCGGCGACCGCCCCATCCTCCTGCACTACTCCATCAAAGGCGGACACTCCGCCGGCGTCTCCATGACCCAGCTCGTCGACGACTACGCCGACGAGATGGCCTTCCTCTGGAACGAAACCAGCGGGAAATAACTCAAGCGATAACTTCCCTGCGTATTCGACTCAGCCATGTGCGGGGATGTCCTGCTTTCCTTCCCCGCACAAATCGGTTATCCTTCCGCAACAATCCCCCGGCCACAATTCTGCTGTCGGCAGTGCTCTCTCCGATCCCGCGTTGCTCTGTTCATCCCTGATAAGCCAAAGGGAGGAGTCGCGCCATGGCCGCCAACCCGGGTCCCGCTCCGAAAACAACCCCGCCCCGCAAACACATCGGCATTCTAGTCATCCACGGCATGGGCGAGGAGAACCCCTACGGCACAATCGATCAGTTCGCCCGCGGGCTTTATCGCCATTTTCACGATCCAAACAAGAATCCTGTCTATTCGATGAAGACGCAATGGAAGGAGCGCGGTCCCGATCCTTCGCATATTCAGCGGGCGTGGACCCAGGCGCAAATCCGTTTCGAAAAGAACTCATCGGCCGGCAGTCAGGAACCCTCATTAACTCCCGAGCTTCTGACGGTCGCGGAGTATTACTGGTCCCCTGTGACGAAAGGCAAAATTAAGGACGTCGCCGTCCTCACCTGGCTTATCCGTGCCGCCCTCGAGCCATTTCGCTACATCAGCGAAAATCTCCAGGCAATGGTCGCTGTCAGCCGAGGCAGAATGAGCGCGGCCGAACAGGCCAGCCATCGACGCAACCTTGGTTACCGTGAGATTTTCCGTCTAGCCCTCGTCTACCCGCTGCTCCTGTGTTCCTTCCTGGCCTTAGCCGGCTTTCTGAGCAAAGTCGGCGACTTCCCCACCCTTTTGAAGCCCATTGGCAGCAACCCTAAACAGATGTTGATCGGCCTGCTTTTGGCGGTGCGATTACTCGTCCTCGCGAGCCTTGCCGTCTATTTCCTGAATTTCGCGAAATGGCAACGCTATCGCGAACCAGGTTCGGGCCCGGCACGGCGCTTCAACGCCCAGTTCCTCATCCTGGCGGCCATTTTCGCCGTAGTCTTGCTGGTCGTTCCGGTATGGGCTGCCGGAGCCTGGCATCCTCCTGCACTCTTCGCCTCCGGTCCTCCGCACTTCACTGGTTACGGATGGATCACAGTGATTCTGCACAAACTCCAGCCCGGCTGGGACACCATATGGCAGAATATCGCCACCTGCCCTGTACGGATTCGTCAGATATGGCAATGGTCGCTCGCCTATCTCGGCAAAATCCTCCTGCTGGTGTCTCCGTTTTCTTCGACGACCATTACCATCCCCCTGGCAGAGTTAGGAATTGCCGTAATCATTCGCAATTTCCTCATCAATTACCTCGGCGATGTGGCCATCTACACCAACCTCAATCAACGGAGCGCCAATTTCTCTATCCGATCTCAGATCCTGGAAGAGTGCGGTCATGCGCTCACTTCTCTCTATCGGGACCTGGCGGCCGACCACGACCAGGATTTTGAGCTGGTCATCGCGGCCCACTCCCTGGGAACCGTTATCGCTTACGACACGATCAACGACCTGTTCAATCGTGCCCGGATTGGCGCTGCAGCCCCAGGCGCAGCATCCCAACCCGGCCAACCGGCGCACCCGGCGGCATTAGACATCTGCAGCCACCTCCGAGGCCTGCTGACCTTTGGTTCGCCCCTGAACAAAACCTACTATTTCTTCCGCGACGAATCTGAGGCGCAGGAACTAATCCGCGCTCAAATCGTCGACGATCTCCACGTGTTTCGCCAGGCTGCGCCCTGCAGGAATCTGGCGGGGGCCCCGCTCACTCCTGTTCCTGTCCCGGCAGCACTCCAGCAGTGGATCGGTACGTTTCGCTGGATCAATGTTTGGTCTCACGCCGACATCGTTTCGGGCGAACTGATTTTCTATACCGCGACCGATCAGTTGAAGCGCCCCTATCACGTGCCAATACTGGCGCATCTGTTTTATTGGAGCGACCCGGAGATGTATTCATATTTCGCGAAGAACCTCTTGTCATGATCCCCCGCGCATGCCCCAAAATGAAAAGCCGGCCCCCTCGGGGGCCGGCTTTCCTGCACTTTACGCCCTACGCCGCGGGAGCGATCAGCAATGGTTCGATGGCGGGCGCAGCCACAACAACCGGCAGCTGCACGCTCACGTACTTGCCTCCGGCCACTTCGCTGAATACCCGGTTCGTGGTGTCTTCGGTCCGCGTCGAGTCGATATGCAGCTTCCGCACCGCACGCATCACCACGGTGGCCAGAAGAAAGCGGTTCTCTATTTTCAGCCCGGCCGAGTACACCAGATTCGATCGCATTCGCTTCGCCTCATTTCCGGTTGTGGAACATGAACAACGAAAGCCAGGGCTCGCGGCAGGAAAATTTCCAGCACAGCAGGCACGATTGTCGGCCGGACGGCAAACGATCGAGAACAGGCCAAAGAAATCCGGGAGAGCAAGCAGTTCTCTACCCACTTCGAGCATACGCTGTCGAAGCCGTTTCCCCTAATCTAAAACGCTGATAGGCCCCCACTTGGGCGCTTGCTGGCGCGTTTCACGAGGCAGACTGCGGTCAGGCCCCGAATTGGTCCCGGATGCAGGCCCAAAACAGGCAATTTTTCACCGGATCGAAACCCCTGACGCTATTGACCAGATTTGCACAGATCCTCCCCGCGCTTTCCCATTTTGGGACCCCTTCTCCACAACTCCCACACCCATCCACCGAAACTGCACCATCTTCACGCCTTGTCCCCCGCCCATCACGCGCGTAGCCTCTGTTTGTGGCACGTGAATCACTCCCCAGATCCTGCCGGGGCGCGTCGTGCCACGCGGCCCTCCTGGCGCCCCGGCAGCGTTCAAACCCGCCAACCACGCACCTTTCGGCCATTCTCCACAACCAAAATCCGGCAATTATGTTCCTTGATTCCCCCTTCCCCATCTGAAATACTAGATGTTGTGGTTAGGGCTTGACACACACCATTAACAGAGGTACTTTCCCTTCTGCGGCTCCAAAATATCCGTTGAGGTTCTGAAAAGCGGTCGTCGCCTCCCCCATTAACTGGAAGCACACTCGCCTGAAGTCCTGCGGTTCTTCTTGTCCGCCATTGGTTAGCTTGCTTTTGTCCTGCCGAGATCAGGAACCTGAGGAGGTTTCCTCTCAGGACCCCTGTTCCCGGAAATCCAGTTTCTTCCCGGCGCCCCGCGCGCCGGCCAGGGGCCACGACGACCAGAAATACCGCTGCACCCACGCGATTCGCGTCATCATCCAGAAGAGAGGAATACCATGGCCGAGGCAAACAGGAAATCCGTCACGCTCGCCTCTACCGACTCCGCAACCCACGGCGCCGGCCATCCCCCAACCTCCAGCTCCGCCGCGCTCCGCTTCCCGCGCTTCTTCTCCCGCGCCAACGCCTCGCCTTATGACGAGATTCAGTGGGAGCGCCGCACCGCCGCCATCACCGACGCCGGCGGCAAGACCATCTTCGAGCANNCCGAAACCATCCGCGACTGGGGCCTCAAAGGCGGCTACTTCGCCACCCCCGAAGACGCTGCCGTCTTCCACGACGAGCTCGTCCACCTGCTCGTCACGCAGAAGGCCGCTTTCAATTCGCCGGTCTGGTTCAACGTCGGC
>PMAD01000100.1:2574-8393 GCA_003152415.1 Acidobacterium sp. | reverse complement strand
GCAGCCGCTTCGCCCCGCCCCCCACCTTCGCCTTCACCGGGTGCAGATTCACGTTCCAGCGCCGCTTGGTGATGTTGTGCGCGTGCGAAATATTGTTCCCAAACTGCGGACCCTTGCCGCAAATATCGCAAACCTGTGCCATGTCTTCTCCGAAAAAGACGATTCCCTCAAGGATGTCGTCGAAATTTGCGGCCCCAAACCCGCGAGTCCAGACTGCGGGCGAACCCGCAAGCCCTTCCCGGCTGATCCCGCACCAGCGCCGAGATGCCTCACGCGCCGAAACCCCAGTTTACCGGCAATCCAGGCAGCGAAGCAATCCGGTCCTCCTGCGTCAGCAATCGGTCGGCTCCCCGCACCGTTGCTCCATAACTCCGTGGTGACCGTCGCCCTAGCTCCCCGCAGATCCTCGTTGATTCGGTCCTTAAAAGGCCCGTCTTCGCATGGCGAAACCCGGCCCTGTCGAAAGAACTTCGAACGTAGCGTCGCTCCCACCTTTTCGCCATTGGACGGCACCCGTAACCGGCTTATCCTTCAACAAAGTCCCATCGAAAGCGACCCTGCGGAGACATACCTCTCCGCCCCCCTGCTTACCCGAGTCGCTGCGCGCCGCAAAGGAGTCAGCCCGTGCCCGCCCTTGACGTTGAGGTTCTCAGCCCGGTCTACGACGAAGGCGAAAGCCACGCAAAGATCGTGGGAACCGGCGATTTTGGGGAGGGCGCGTCCCGGAAAATGACGGAGCGGCGAAGGCAACTTGCATTGGCGGTCGTGATCGTGGTCGGGTTGAATCTCGCCTTCCTTCTCAGTTTCTGGAACCGCTTTCTTGGGCCCAGTGTGTCCGGCATGTTCCTGGAATTTGCATCCCGGTTGTTGTCGGGCAAAGTTCCCTACAGAGATTTTTACGTTGTAGTAACGCCCTTCTACATTTTCAGAACGGCGCTCATCGTGAAGCTCTTTGGACCGAGCCTCGCGGTTCTGCGGCTGGTCGACATCGCGTATCGATGCGCACTGGGAGCAATCCTGGTCATCTGGCTCGCCAAAGTGGTGCGAATTCCATATGCGGCGCTCGGAGCACTCGCCGCGGTCGCTGTTTTTTCCACGGACCCTGCCGACCCCCTCACTTCTTACCATCTGGAAGCCACGTTCTGGGCACTGGCAGGCGCCTTCCTGCTCTCCTATGTCAAGTGGGAACAGAGAGCGCTCCTGAGAAACATCGCCCTGATTCTCAGCTCCGGCGCGTGCTGCTCGATCTGCTTCTTCACCAAACAGACCGAGGGAGGAGGCATCACCCTCGCTCTGTTCATCGTCGTTGCGGGCTTATCCATCCGCGATTTGGGCGTGCGGCCGGCGATTCTTCGCCTCCTGGCTTTTTGCGCGGGATGGGCCCTGCCTGCGGCGGCACTGCTTGGCTGGCTGGCCAGCAAAGGCGCATTAAAGGCCTTCGCCATTGCAATTTTTGTTGACGGACCTTCGGCAAAAGGATCCCCTGGCCACATCCTCACGCGCGTGTTTTTCGATGGGTACGGTTCCTGGCCAGGAAACGCTGCTTATCTGCTCTTCGGACTTTGCACCATGTTTCTGGTGGCTGGCGTGGTGCAAAAAGCGTCCACCGCGCCGCCTTCCGCGGTCCCCGTCATGCGGCACCTCGCCGTGATCGCAGCCGCAGGCGCAGCCGCACTCCTCGCTGGATACGCAGCAGGAGCCTTTATTCTGCACAGCCCTGTTCCGGCCTATTCGCTGGAAACCGCGTCCATCTTCTTTAGCTTCTTTGGTGTCTTTTCCCTCGCCGTTTACTACACCCTGATCCTCACTCGGCGTGGCATGACCGAAGCGGAAAAACAGCGCTGGCTCCTTGCAATGGCCTCCTTTTGGATCTGTTACACCATGTCCTGGTCGTGGGTCTCCTGGGGGCCAATGGCGTTTCCCGCCCTGGGGGTCGTAATAGCTCTCTTGCTGGAAGATCTTCTTTCCGAACCTCGGACCTCTGCTTTCCGCCATTCGATCGCGGCAATCGCCGTGTTGCTTCTGTCCGTGTGTGAAGCAGGCAGAGTGTACTGTCCATTCAGCTGGAACAGCTGGACTGACGGCCCGATACGGAGTGCTACCGCTTCCTCAAGGCAGCCTGTATTAAACGGGATATACATGTCCCCTGAAATGGCGGCTTTTGTTGACCGCCTTACGAGTCTTATTCACGACCACTCTCGAGTTAACGACTCGGTCTTCATTTACTCCTATCAGCCTTTATGGTATGTGTTGGCCGATCGTTGGCCCCCTACTTATGCTCAGGTTCACTTCCTTGATGTTACCCCGGACGACCTGTGCCGGAGAGACGCCCAACGGATTGTGAAAGAGCGCCCCGCGGTGATAGTGGACTTCGTCGGCGACAGCGAGCTCTGGAACGAGAAATTATTCCGGGCAGGCCAAAGAAGTGGCCAACGGGACTTACAGGACCAGATGTATCAGCTCATTGATACCAATTATCGCCTGGAAGCCGCTATTACACTCAAAGAGAACCTAGTGCCGGTAAGGGTATTCGTGTTGAGGAGTGAACAATGATCACGAGCGTTTTGGAGCTGGGGACGAATGGGCAGTTGGCGGATCAGGAAGTCGAGACTGTCAGCTTGACAGCCTGCTCAGTAAGGCCGGCGACGCCTGCTCGTGCGCGAGCCAGCGCCTCAATCATGAGCACGAAGAGCATTACCGTCATCTTTCCGGCTTACAATGAGGAACAGAATATCCGTTCGGCCATTGCTCGAGCTGTGGATGCAATGCGTCCACGGTTTCACGTCTTCGAGCTGCTGATAATTGACGATGGCAGTACCGATCGTACAGGGGAGATCGCCGAGGATCTGGCGAAAACATACCCTGAGGTTACCGTTATTCGCAACCGGCAAAATCTGGGATTAGGTGAGACTCTCTATCGCGGATTTCAATGCGCCCGGGGAGAATTGGTTATCCAAAACGCCATGGACTACCCGCTTGACCTCCGTGACCTCGACAAGATGATTCCTCTTCTGGAGGAGGCGGACGTAGTAGTTGCAGTTCGAAAGGGGTACGCCGGCTACACTCCATACCGGAAGCTGGCTTCCAGAGTGAATCGATTCATTCTTCGCCAGCTGTTTAATCCAAAACTGCGCGACTATAACTACACCCAGCTTTTCAAGAGGGAAGTGTTGAGCGCAGCGCGGCCCAACTCGCGAAGCACCGTTTTCATGGTCCCGGAAATCATCATTCGCGCCTACGAGTTAGGTTTTAAGTTCGTAGAACTGGATATAGGCTATCATCCGCGAGTGTTTGGCAAAGCCACTTCGGGTAGACCGAGAATCATACTTCGGTCTTTGCGCGATATGTTTAAATTTTGGATCGAACACAGTCTGCATATCGGTGAAGCGACGGTCGTTAAACAAGAGGTTTGAGATTTTCCGTGCGGACCTCCTCTTCATCTTTCCGCGATTCCTGAGGAAGCTTGTCTGGATCGAGCCTCAACTCTCACGCTGGCTTGTCGGCAGCCAGTACCAGGTGTTGGCACACCCCCTAAGGACGCGAAGCACGATCTGCTCTCCTGTCACCCTCCCAATTTGTTATCCTCTCCCCTGTGCGGTTTCTGTATGGTGTTCTCGTTTTGTCGACGGCGGCGCTCGTCTGGGCCGCTCTCGCTGTAGTCCGGCACATCCGCCATCAACGTGAAGCCGGCCGCACCAAGGCTGAACAGCACGACGAACCTCTCTGATTCCGCATTCGATACACAGGAGCCGCGATGAATTCCGCTTCCGCCGCATCCCCCGCTCTTCCTCTCGCCCTACCCGCACTCATTCGCCGGCCCCTGGCCATTGTCCTCGGCTCGCTTCTCGTCGCTGTTTGCGCGCACATCTCCATTCCGCTGTGGTTCACCCCCGTGCCTGTCACTCTGCAAACCTTTGCCGTGCTCCTCCTCGGCCTGTTCCTGTCGCCGTCCTTATCCGCCGCGGCCCTCCTTCTCTATCTCATCGAAGGCGCAATCGGTCTCCCCGTTTTCAGCCCGTACGCCCCGGCCGGCTTCCTCCATCTCCTCGGACCCACCGGCGGCTACCTTCTTTCCTGGCCCTTCGCCGCCGCCCTCACCGGCCTCCTGCGCAGCCGCTTTTCCAGCCGCGGATTCGCGCCCTCTCTGCTCGCCGCAGCCACCGGTAGCCTGTTGATCCTGCTCTGCGGAGCCTCCTGGTTCGGGATCCTCACCCACCAGTCCGCCGGCGCGGTTCTCGTGCTGGCCGTTTTGCCGTTTCTGCCCGGCGATATCCTCAAGGTCGTCGCCGCCGCCGGAGCCGCGTCCGGCTTAAGCCGCTTTCGGCGCTCCTGACCTGGCGCCCGGACGGCTTCTCGACCGCCCCACGGAAACCAGCAAAGTCAAAGCCCGCGTCAGCATCGAGCTGCTACGCGGGCTTCCTGTCGGCCGTTGGTTTCGAAATTCTTACGAGGCGATCGCTGACCGGATCAGCGGTATCTCCTGGATTCGGCCTCGCCGCCGCTCCACGACTCTTACCCCATCCGCTGACTGCTCCATCGCCATCGTCTGGGCACACACTCCGCAGAGCCAGTAGTGTTCCATCCGTCGCGTGCGTTTGCCGTTCTCATCCGCCTCGCCCGCCGCCACATCGAAAACGGAAATTCGCCCCTCGCGTAAATAGTGCAGGGGCTTGGCGCATTTCGGATTTGCGCAATGACTCACCATGAAAACATCTCCCACATCCGCGCTTCCTGATTCCGTCGGCTCCATCTCTCTGCCGAGACGATCCTGAGCGCTGCTCACTAAGAAGAGGACCCGCGGGACGACCCGGCGTCGGGTCCGTTCCGCAATACACTGCGACTCTCTGATTCCTGCGAATAGGATGCGTGAAGACCAGCGTCCGGTTTTCCACGCGTGTTAGCCGGGGGATCACCATCGTCACGATGGCGTGGTTTTCGGACGGTTGACAGTTCTATTTTGGCATACGCCTCTCTCCGATCGCGGAAAATTCGCACGAATTCGACGCCTTCCTCCTCCCTTGTGCAAAAATGAAAGTTTGTCCTGATCCCGAACGAAATGTCCCTGCTGCGGTCCACATTCATCGGCCTGTCTCAAAACTCCAGCCTGCGCCGCTTCGCCGAAAAATCCCGCCTCGGCCGTCGCATGTCTTCGCGCTTCGTCGCCGGGTTCCGTATCGAAGACGCCCTCAGTGCCGCGATCACCCTCGGCACCCAGGGCCTCGCCGTTACCCTCGACAGCCTGGGTGAAAACGTCACTACCCCCGGCCACGCTCACCAGTCGGCGCAGATCTACCACTGGCTGCTCGACGCCATCTCGCACTCGAAACTCGATGCCAACGTCAGCCTCAAGCTCACCCAGATGGGCATGGACCTCAGCCCCGATCTGGCTTTTGAAATCGTTTCCGGCCTCGTCGACCACGCCCTACAGGCCAACTCCTTCGTGCGCGTCGACATGGAAGGCTCCGCTTATACCCAGGCCACCATCGACCTCGTCCGCAAACTTCATTCGGTTCCCGCGAACCGTGGCCACGTCGGCATCGTCATCCAGAGCTATCTGCGCCGCAGCCCGGACGACGTCGCCGGCCTGCTCAGCGACTGCATCCGCATTCGCTTGTGCAAAGGCGCCTATCAGGAGCCGCCTGAGGTCGCCTTCCCTGACAAGAAAGACGTCGACCGCAGCTTCGTCGCTCTCACTGAAACCCTGTTGAAAAGCGGCGTCTTCCACGGCATCGCAACCCACGACCCCGCCATGATCGCCGCTACAAAGGACTTCGCCCGCACCCAGCACATCGATCCGGCCAGCTTCGAATTTCAAATGC
>PMAD01000100.1:1157-2567 GCA_003152415.1 Acidobacterium sp. | reverse complement strand
GTACCCCTACTTCATGCGCCGCCTCGCCGAACGCCCCGCCAATGTGCTCTTCATCGCCCGCAACATGCTGCGCAAATAACGCTGACGGCGCGCGCTATGCCGTCTTCACAACCCGAATCTGCCCGGCCAGGGAGTCCAGCGCATTCCGCAGTTGCTTCGACTCCTCAACCGTGAACCCCATGCGAGTATGAAACTCCCGGGGATCCAGTTCCGCCAAAACCATGGTCAGAGCATTCCGGACTGCAAGCACTTCGTCCAGAAGGAAGACCTCCGGTTGGCCGGGGGTGATCGAGCGCACCTTCTCGAGCAGAGCCGTCGCCGATTGCTCGGAAATCCCAATGGCAGCCTGAAAATTCGCAACCGCAAATCCGTTGCATACCTCATTCAAGGCATTGTTCCAGTGGTCAATCTCGTCATCCCCGAGCCGCAGAGTCAGCCGGTCGGACTGTTGCCCGTCGATCTCCATGCCGATTCCTATCTTAGCCCTCGAAAATAAGTCTTGCCCGGCGCTGGCCGGAGAGCCGTTCCGCAATCCTCGCTCAGCAGATCGAGAATAACAAGCGCCCGATGGCGGTCACTCCAGAATGCCTGTCTCCCATCCCGGAGACCTCTTTCCAAAGAAGCGGGATCGGTCAGTATTTCAAATATCACCTCGGCCAACTCCTCACGCCTCTTGATCTCAGGAAAATCGTCCCCCCGCACCACATGCTTTCTGTAGGCGTGGCCTTCAGAGATCCGCCGTGCGATTGCGCGCGCTTGTTCTTCATCCATGGAGCCTGTTGGCTATGTTAGAAGGGACGTCGCCATTCAAGCCCAAAGGAATCGGCCCTCACGATCACTTTAGTCACAGCCGGAGCAAGTGTTCCCACCAGCGACCAGCCACCAGCTGCTTCACCGCGGCTCGTACGGCTCAATCGACAACAAGCTGCCCAGCGCATGCCGCTCATCCGGCGTGAAGGTCTGCGAGAATCGTGCCGAGTTCAGGATCTGCGCGCGCTGGTCCGGCGGAATCTGCCGCAGATCGTTGAACGCCCGCCGCACCAGCGCCTGCCGATCGCCCGGCATCGCCGCCAGTGCCTGCGAAGAGGCATGCACATCCGCCTTCTGTTCCGGAGTCAGGTGCTCGAACATCTCCACACGATCGGCCATGCGCTGCTGCTGCTCCACCGGACGCGACTCCAGAGTCCGCAACCGGTTCAGCACCCGCTGCTGCTGGTCCGGCGACAGCCGATTGAATCCCGGCTCCCGGCGCAGCTGCTCTTCCTGCTGCTGCGGCGTAAGGTTCCGATGATTGTTCAGCCAGTCTCCCAAGTGCCCCGGACGCGCGCCCTCATTCACCCCAGGCCGCATCGCTGCCGGGTTTCCGCCAAAGGCCGGCCTCGGCACAGAATTCCCGGCAGCGTTTCCTTT
>PMAD01000100.1:0-1119 GCA_003152415.1 Acidobacterium sp. | reverse complement strand
CCGCGTCCGGGCGCCGCACTGCCCTGCGTCTTGTTCCGAGTTCCCGAGATCATCGCCTTACTTCCCCAATGGCAGAACTGCAAGTTACGCCGCAAATCCACTCCGGGCTGGCTCTTCTTTTCTGCTCATAGCCTTCGCCCATCTTTCCGTTCCCGCTGCCGCCGGCTCCCAGCTCCCGGCTCCCAGCTCCCAGCTGCTTCACAGGCTGTTCCCAGCGCCTCCGCCCTTATCCCCCGCGTCCTGCTGATCCATCGAGTTCAGTTGCTGGAACACCTGCGCATTCTCATCCAGCGACTGCAGATCCTTAATCACCGGCGAAGCCGTCGTCTGCACCTGGGCCGGCTTCGAGAATCCGCCAAACCCCGCATACGTCCCGCCACCCACGGCCACAATCAGCGCCAGCGCTGCCGCGGCCAGCGGCCGCATGTGCATGTGATTCCCAAACAGCATCCGTGCCCGTATCCGCTCCAGCCATCCCGCGGGCGCGGCCTGCTGCTCTTCCCGCATCAGGCCCGCCATCCGCGTATCGAAGTACGGCGAAACCTCCGGAGCCGTCCACGTGTCCAGCAACGCCATCGTGGCCTCCAGCTCCCTCAGTTCCTTCCCGCACTCGGCGCAGCTCTCCACATGCGCCCGCACCTCGGCCGGTACCGACTTCGGGGCTAGAAGCAGGTCCGGCAAATTCGCTTTCACTTTACGGCACATCATAAAATCCCCCAATTTCCCATTCTCCCTAATCCTGATCGACAAATTCCTTCAGCCGTTCCCGCAGCGTCTGATACGCCCGAAACAACAGCGACTTCGTCGCCGATTCGCTCAACCGCAGGACCTGGCCAATTTCCTTGTAGTCCAGCCCCTGATACTTGTGCATCAGCACCGCGGTCCGCTGCCGCTCCGGCAGCGCCATCACATGCTTGCGGATCGCCCGCATCCGCTCGTCCTTCACCATCTCCTCTTCGGCGCCCGGATGCATGTCCGCCACATCCGGCGTGGTCCCGGTCTCCGCATCGGGCTGATCCAGATAAATCGTCTGCGCCGCCCGCTCCTGCTTCGTATCCCGCGCGTGGTTCACGCCCAGATTCGTCGCAATCCGGTAAAGCCACGTCGTGAACTTCGCCT
>PMAD01000014.1 GCA_003152415.1 Acidobacterium sp. | reverse complement strand
GCGTCCAAATCGCCGAGATTATCATCCGCCCATCCTTCCTGCGGACGACCTTCCAGTTGTTCGGCCCCTCCACTGTAACGGACAGTGTGGTTCCATCCGGGGTTGGATGGTCAGCCCCGTCGGCTACGATCGTGTCTACCGCACCGGGAACGAAGGTGAAGGCGTATTTGTTTTCGCCCACGGCCTCAACCTTCATTTCGTCGGTAATTTTGCTGTTGGACGGGTTGATCTTCCATTTGCCCACAAAGGGATCGTCAGCTGCCCATAACGTGCCCGTAGCCAGGCAAGTAACGAGCAGCAGCTTGAGAATGCGATTCAACATTTGGTTTCCTCAAAACGTATTCGGTTCAAATTTGCCTGCCCGCGCAGAACCGTGGTGATTGTGAACGGTGCAATTTTGGCTGCGGGCGCCGCCGCTGTCTTGTGAAATGTTGTGGAACGGACAAGCGTGTTGCGAAGCGGCCTTTTTGTTCATCGGTTCGGCAACAGAAAACGGTATCGAGTGCTGGTCAAGCTACGCCTGGTTGACTGACCAGGCATTTCCCGCGCCGACCAGGGATGATCTCAGGAGCACTGCCCGGGAACCGTGCCAAACGACTCTTCGCGATTGAATTCTTCACGGCTCGGAACCGCTCTTATACTGGTGATCACGTCATGGATATCGTGGATAAACCGGTGGATCCGACGCCGAGCCAGCATTCGCGTTGGTTCGATTTCCGCTTAGCAGCGGCCATGATTTTGCTGTTGCCGGCCATCTGGTTCAGCTGGAAGACGATTGATGGCCTGGCCGCGCGCCGGCTCATGCGTACCGATTTGGCTGAGATCACCAACGTGCGCTATGGAATCCTGAGTGCCGACCAATGGCGCACCCTCATCGGCCCGATGCTCAACGCGCAGGTCGACAAGCTCGATCTCAAGGGACAGAGCAAGACTCTCCGGCCGATGGTGGAACGATCGCTGTACGCGTTGCTGGACAGCATGAAGACGCCGAAGACGACGCCTGGCGGCAAGGCCACGGGCATGCCCGGCGGGATCCAAGGGATGTTCGTGAACAAGATGATCGATTCGCTGCGTCCGCATGTGCCCGAGTACACCAACGTGGTGATGGCGGAACTGGCCAAGCAGCAAACGCAAAAGGCCTTCAGGGACTCCATTCGCGGCGTGCTGGCCAAGGCGGTCGCGGACACGTTCGGCAATACGGACATGACCACCTATAACGCCATCCTGACGCACTATGGGTGCTCGAATGGCGCCACTTGCGAGGAGACGCTTGGCAAGAAGATCGCGGAAGCGGACATGAAGTTGAATCGCTACTATCTCACGGTGCTGGCATCGGCAGCGCTGGGATTCATCCTGTTGATGGCCGGCAGGCCGGCGCTGTCGCGAAGCGCCGTTGTGGTGCTGATGTTGTTCTGCGTTGCGATGCTGGCCGGCGGCGTGCTCAGCCCCATGCTGGAGGTGGAGGTGCGCGTGACAAAGATAGACGCAACCCTGCTGGGCACGCCCATCGAGTTTCGCGACCAGTCACTGTACTACCGCAGCAAGACCGTGTTTGAGGTGTTTCAGACGCTGATCCACATGGGCCGGCCGGAGATGACGGTGGTTGGCGTGCTGGTGATCCTGTTCAGCGTGGTCTTCCCGACGCTGAAGATGCTGGCGCTGGCAGCGAGTCTATTCCGGCCGGCGCTGTTGCGCACCAGCCGCTTCGTCAAGGTGCTGGCCTTCGAGCTATCGAAGTGGTCGATGGCCGACGTCATGGTCCTGGCGATCTTCATGTCGTTTGTCGCGTTCAATGGGGTCATCGGCAGCGCGTTCGACGGCTTGCGCAGCGTGCCGAACGTCCAACAGGTGCTGATCCCGACGAATGCTTCGAAGATCCTGCCCGGCTATTACCTGTTCGTTGGATTCTGCGTGGGCAGCATCGTCCTGTCGAGAAGGCTGCAGCGCGGGATCGCTTCCCGTTCCGCCTCGGCATCAAGCTAGAGTCGCCGTCGGTGCTGCGGCTCGTCCGGGAGTGCTCAGGGGCTAAAGCCCCGGTCTATTTTGGGCGGTTTTCGGCACGACTGAAGTCATGCCCTGACACGTTTCGTGCCTGAGTGCGGGTCAAGCGGCAACGAGTGTTGCCAGCAAGAAGCAATCGCAGATCCCTCCGCTTCGCTACGCGGATTTGCGGATGCCGAGCCAAGCGACGGCGTCGTCGGACCAGGCGTGGTCGGAGGAGGGCCAGATGCCGCGCTTTTGTTTGAAGGTCCGGGGCATACGGGCGCGGGAGTAGCCGCGCTGCGCGATGAAATCGAAGACGGCGTGGGGATTGCCGTTGATCAGCATCGCACATTTCTGGCCGTCGGGTGACCAGACGATCGACAACGACGCACGGCGGAGCCGATCCGGGGCGCTGCGCACGTCATAGATGGGAAGAACGTCAAGGATCAGATTGTCGGCAGTCAAATCGACAGCGTAGAAATACCCGGCCTCGCCATCGTCATCAAAAAAAGCACTGTAGGGACCGCCGGGCGAATCGTTCACAACAAAGACGTTTCTCCCCGGGTGAAAACTTTGCTGGGCCATGGGGAACTCTGGCTCCGTATGCAGCCATTCTGGCCCGGGCGGTGGGGAGAGTCAAGCGCCGATTCTCAGGCTGTCTTACAGCGAGTTCATGGTTGCCAGGAATTCTGCGTTATTGCGGACTTTCTCGAGCCGGCTGATCAGCAACTCCATGGCTTCGACCGGGGACAGCGGATTGAGCACCTTGCGCAAAACCCAGGTGCGAGCGAGCTCGTCTTTTGGGATGAGCAATTCCTCTTTACGAGTGCCTGAGCGCTGGATATCGATGGCCGGGAAGACGCGCTTGTCGACGAGCTTGCGGTCGAGAATGATTTCCATGTTGCCGGTGCCCTTGAACTCTTCGAAGATGACTTCGTCCATGCGGGAGCCGGTATCGACGAGGGCGGTAGCGATGATGGTGAGCGAGCCGC
>PMAD01000092.1 GCA_003152415.1 Acidobacterium sp. | reverse complement strand
GACCGGTCAAACTTTTCCTTCGCCATTTCCTTACCCTCTTAGCATCTGGTTATTCGGTCAATCTCTGTCCCGGTTTGCAATTCAGTAGCTCGCGTAGAGCCGGAAAAACTTTTGGCGGATTTCGGGGGCGACGCGCTCCACCTGGCGCAGATACAACTCGCGAATCTGGCCGCGGTCGGCGTCGCCGAGGGCGGCATAACTTTTTTGCGCCTGGGCGCCGAGGAATCCATGGGCCAGGACGGCTTCAAACTGGCGGACGCGCAGCCTCGCGCCTTCGACGCGGCGGAGAAAGGACGCAACGGTGGCGGGCGCAAAGGCCTCGTCGATGGCCTTCTTGACTTCGGCGAAGGTCTTCTCGTCCTGAATCGGGATGGTTGCCTGCTCGAACATCTGGTGACTTCCCTCCGGGGCCAGGGCCCCGTGACTTTGCGTTGGATCGGGAAAACTAAAACCGTGCCCTTTCAAGACTGCACCTTCTTCGAATTTCTGGAGCGGGAGACGGGAATCGAACCCGCGACCAACAGCTTGGAAGGCTGTGACTCTACCACTGAGTTACTCCCGCCTGTGAAACAGCGTTCAGCGTTCGGCGTTCAGCTTTCAGGAACTGCGGAGTTGATTTGCTGCGACTGCTGAGACATGCAAACGCTCGCTGAGATTCCCAGCGAGCGACGAACGACCAAACGCTAAAAACCTGCGACTATGTTCGAAAATCTAGCGACTGCTTTCGGCTTCCTGCTCGTCCTGCGCGACTTTTGCGACGAGGGCGATGCGCAATGCGAAGCCGCCTAACAAAATCATGACCACGAGGCGAATTCTGCCGGGGTCCAGCGTATACCATGCGAGGGCGGCGAGGATGGCAAGGAATGCGAGCGCCGCGATCTTGCGCTTTCCGCCTGCCATCTGCATGTTCCGCCCTCCGAAAAGCCTGCGCGCGTTTCAGGCGCGTTCAAGACCTGGTGCACAGGGGAGGATTCGAACCTCCGTAGCTCCAAAGAGCGGCAGATTTACAGTCTGCTGCCATTAACCACTCGGCCACCTGTGCGGAAAGCCTGGAGCTGATGACCGGGATTGAACCGGTGACCTCTCCCTTACCAAGGGAGTGCTCTACCAACTGAGCTACATCAGCTCGAGCAAGAACTCACATTTGTCCGAGGAGGGAAGACTGGAGCTGGCGAAGGGATTTGAACCCCCGACCCTCTGATTACAAATCAGATGCTCTACCAGCTGAGCTACGCCAGCCCGGACCATTCCAGACCCGCCGCGTCCAGACGCACGGATGCATCCATTTTCGGAAGGTCCAGCATTGAAAATATCATACGGCGATGGGGGCGGCAACGACACAATGGGAAGGCTTGAAACAGTCAGGGAGGGGCCGCAAACCCAGTCCCCAACGGCAGGGATGTAGGGCACCCAGGTGCGAGAAGAGGGAGCGGATGAGAAGATAGATAGCGCTGCTTCCCGGAACAGCGGGAGGCGCGCTTGAAGATGACCCACCGGCGCAAGAAGGTCTCCATCGCCATTGTTCTGATCGTCCTGCTGCTGCTGGCTGGGGCGGTTTACCTGCGCAAGGAAGCGCCGCCGGAAGCGGCGCGGCTGCTGCCCGAGTCGGACGGGATCGTGTACATCAACCTGCGGCCGCTGCGATCGGCGACCCATTTCGATCAGCACCCGGTGGAGCATTCGCCGGAGTACCAGCATTTCATCGACGCAACGGGCATTCAGGTCGAGAAGGACCTGGACGAGGCGGCGTTCGCTCTGCATCGGATGGCGAATCCGCATGGGCCCAACGGGGCGATGGCCTTCAGCGAGGTTTTTGTCGGACATTTTGACGGGCGAAGGCTCGCGGAGTATCTGGCGCGCATTGCGGCTTCGCAGGAAGACTACGCCGGGCACACCATCTACAACATTCCCAGCGAAGGGCGGACGGTGCGCGTGACGCTGCTGGGGTACGATATCGTCGCGGCCAGCAACACGCCATTGCCGGAGCAGATCCATTCGATGATCGACCGCTACCGGACGGCGGCGCTGCCGTTCTCCGGGTCGTCGCTGCTGTCGAAGCGCTACTCGCAGGTGCCGCTGCTGGCCATCGCGTGGGGTATCGGGCAGATTGGCGCCCCGCTTAGCAACGGCGGCGCGCGGGTGATGGGGCTGCATTTGCCGCTGCCGGTGGATGCGACGTTCATCGCATCGCTGACGTGGATTGGGAAGATCCATCTGCGCGTGGAGGAGATTGCGCCCAGCGATGCTGCCGCGGCGGATACCACCGAATCGCTGCAGACGATTTTGGTTCTGGTGAAGTCGATGGCTAACTCGGGGGGAACGGAGCCATACGACAGCGAAGCCCGTGCCCTGATCAACAGCATTCAGGTAGAGCGCCGTCGCAATCAGGCTGTGCTGACCGCGACCGTTCCCACCGCGTTGCTGCAGCAAATGATGAGCAGCCCGCAGAACCTGCATTCGCTGCCTGTCCCGAATAGCGGGAAGAAGCCGTAAGCTGGCGATGCAAAAAGTATCCGGCGCATCGCTGCGCGCATCTTCAAAGTACGCGCTCCCACACGCGAGCAAGGCCTTAACCTTATCCTTATTTCGGAAGTGCTTTTTGCTCCAACCCTTTTACGTAAGCCCTGGAGGACTCATGCGGAAGTTTTCTGCCCCTCTGTTGACAGCGGCCCTCGTGCTGCCGCTGGCTGTTGCTCCTGTCTTCGCGCAAAACAAAGTTCTGACCGGCCAGGCGGCCTTCACGGATTACACCAAAGAACAGCCGGGGACCCGGCGCCACCTGACCGTGGCCGATCTTCCCGAGCCGTACGCCAGCAAGGGCGTGGACAACGGACCGGACATGGTGGAGCGGCCTGACAATGCGTGGCCGCAGGCACCGGCGGGTTTCAAGGTGGATATGTATTACACGGGGCTCGATCAACCGCGGCTGATCCGGACCGCGCCGAACGGCGATCTGTTTGTCGCGCTCAGCTATCAGAACAAGGTGATGGTGTTTCGCGGCGTGGGGTCAGATGGGAAGGCGAAACAGGTGGAGACCTTTGCCGATGGGCTGAGCCAGCCGTTCGGGATCCAGTTTTATCCGGCGGGGCCGGACCCGAAGTGGGTGTACATCGGGAACACCGACTCGGTAGTGCGCTTTCCATATCACGTGGGGGACATGAAGGCGACGGGGCCGGTGGAGAAGCTGGCGGATTTGCCGGGCGGCGGACGGCTGCGTGGGGGCGGGCACTGGACGCGGGACATCGCGTTTTCGCGGGACGGGAAGCGGATGTTCGTTTCTGTCGGGTCGCACTCTAACGACGACGATGCGGACACGCATCCGGAGGAGAAGGATCGGGCGGACGTGCTGGAGTTCACGCCCGATGGAAAGTTCGTGAAGATTTACGCTTACGGAATCCGCAACTGCGTGGGGGAGACGATCAATCCCACCACCGGCGAACTGTGGTGCTCGACCAATGAGCGCGACATGCTGGGCGACAACCTGGTGCCCGACTACATCACGCACGTGCAGGAGGGCGGATTCTACGGATGGCCGTGGTACTACATGAGCACGAATGGCGGCGTGCAGGATCCGCGCCAGATAGGGAAGCATCCGGAGCTGGCGGGCAAGGTGATCACGCCGGACGTGCTGGTGAACCCGCACTTCGCGTCGCTGGAGATGCTGTTCTACGAGGGGTCGCAGTTTCCGGAGGAGTACAAGGGCGATGGATTCGCTGCCGAGCATGGGTCGTGGAACCGGGCCAACCGCTCGGGGTACGAGGTGATCCGCGTGCCCATGAAAGACGGCCATGCGACCGGGGAGTACGAGGACTTCCTGACCGGATTTGTGAGGCCGGACGGCAAGGTGTGGGGACGGCCGGTGGGAGTCACGGTGGCCAACGACGGCTCACTGTTCGTCACTGATGACGGGTCTGGTTCGATCTGGCATGTGACCTATACGGGGAAGTGAGGCCGCGGGAAGTCCAGGGTAGTCTGGATCGGTGCAGCACGCGACAACACAGACGCTTCGTGCGGTCTTCAGTTTGATTTGCCGCGTGGTGCTGCTGGGGATTGCGCTGCCCGTGCTGCTGGCGGATTTTCCGGACTACGTGCTGCCGTCGCGGCTCACCCAGGATTGGTCGATGCTTGTGACATGTGACGCGCTGGCGTTGCTGGCTCCGCTGCTGCGCTGGCGAAAGCTGGCGTTTCTGGCGGGAGCGCTGGCGCTTGGGGTGCACTATTATTTCCGGCATTTCGTGCCGACTCTGGATATGGCTTACATGGGTGTGGCGATCGTGTTCGTGCTGCTGCCGGGAAGCAACCGCGCCAGCGTGAAGCGCGGGGCAAACACGCGCACCAGTCCGGTTACGGGAAGACGGTAGCGCGCCCATCGATCGAACCCATCGAGACGTGGGGCGCCGAACTCAGTTAGTCTGGTTGCTGGTATGCATCGATTCCGCAGTCCTCTTCTTGCCGTGGCTTTCCTGGTTTCCTGGTCCGCTTTCGCGCAGCAGTCCACGCAGAGTTTGCCCGATTCGCCGGGCGCCCAGACGCAGACCACTCCGCAGACCACCACCGCACCATCGGCGCAGGCATTGCCGGACGCTCCGGGCGCGCAGGCGCATACCGGGCCGCAGCCGACCGGGCCGACGGCGCTGTTCGACACCAGCATGGGCCGCATGACGTGCAGGCTCTTCGACAAGCAGGCGCCGGGGGCGGTTGCGAATTTTGTTGGCCTCGCGCAGGGCACGAAGGAGTGGACCGATCCCGCGACCAAGCAGAAGGTGAGCGGGAAACCCTGGTACGACGGGACGACGTTCCATCGGGTGATCCCGGAGTTCATGATCCAGGGCGGCGATCCGCTGGGCACGGGCGAGGGCGATCCCGGCTACATGTTTAAGGATGAGTTCGACCCTGCGCTGAATTTCGACGTGGCGGGGCGGCTGGCGATGGCGAACTCGGGACCGGACACGAACGGATCGCAGTTCTTCATCACGGAAGTGCCGACGGATTATCTCGACCAGAAGTACACCATCTTCGGGCAATGCGATGACTCGAGTGTTTTGGTAGTCAAGTCGATCACGCGCGTGAATCGCGACAGCAAGGACAAGCCGATTGATCCGGTGGTGCTGAAGAAGGTGACGATTATCCCGGTTGGACAGCCGGTTCCCGCAGCGCCAGCGCCGCCCGCCGCGCAACAACAACCGCAAAGCTAGTTTTCTTAAATCCCACGCAGGAGTGCTTATGCCCCGTCAGCCAGGAACCTATGCTGTTTTCGCCACCAGTGAAGGCAAATTCATTTGCAGGCTTTTTGAGAAAGAGGCCCCGAAAACCGTCGCCAACTTTGTGGAGCTGGCGGAAGGCACGCGCGAATGGACGCATCCGGTGAGCCGGAACAAGAGCAGGGACAGNNGACGAGACGAAGGGCTCGCCACACCGGTTCGACAAGAAGGGCAAGCTGGCGATGGCCAACGCGGGGCCGAACACGAACGGCTCGCAGTTTTTTATCACCGTGGCCGCGACAGAATGGCTGACCGGCAAGCACACCATTTTTGGCGAAGTGGTGGAGGGCCAGGAGGTCGCCGACAAGATTTCCAAAGTTTCGACGCGCCAGGACAAGCCGGTGAAGGCGGTGGTGCTGGAGACTGTAGTAATCGAGCACGTCTGAAACAGCTCAGATTTTACGGAACATCGCTGGCGAAGGACCAGCCTCGCAGGTTATGGTGCGAGCATGCGTGTTCGCCCCTCGGCACGTCTACTCCTGGGCCTGTTGGTTATCGCCGCTTTCGGCCGCTCCGGAGTAGCCCAAGCTTATCTCCCTCAGGCCATCACCTTCTCCGGGTCGACGTTTACTCAGGCGGAACTGCTGGCGTTCACCGGCCTGCGCGCGAGCGAACCGGTGACACGCGATCAGATGCAGACCGCGACGAACAAGCTGACCGCGACGGGCTTGTTCACCGACGTGCGGTTCTCGTTCGATGGCCAGACGCTGACCTTCGAGCTGAAGCCCTCGCCCTCCGTGGTGCCGGTGCAGTACGACAACTTTCCATGGTGGGACGATAAGGCGCTGAATGCCGCGGTGGCCGCGCAGGTTCCGCTGTTTCACGGCGCGCTCTATCCGGGCGGGCCGATGCGGGACCAGGTGAGTGCGGCGCTGACTGCGCTGCTGGCGGGGAAGGGCGTGCAGGGCGCCACGATCGCAACGAGCGCGGTTGGGAATGAGAGCCACGATCAGGTGGCGATCCTGTATCACATCAATTCACCGCCGGTCGTGGTGGAATCGTTCAGAGTTTTTGACTACAGCGGCGTGTGGACCAAACCGCTCCAGGCCGTTGAGAAAGCTACGGCCGGCCAGAAAATCGAAGGGTCGATGCGCGACAAGCTCTCCGACCTGGTGCGCGCCGTTTATGGCAGCCAGGGGTTCATCGACATGACGATGATGGCTCCCGCGTTTGGGCAACCGCACGTGGCGGACGGCAAGGTAATGGTGCCTGTCACCGCCTCCATCACCTCCGAAGGCGGCCAGTACCGGGTTGCGGGGGTGCATATCGAGGGCGACCTGTTCATGAGCCAGGAGCAATTCGCCGAGAGCGCGAAGCTGCATCCCGGCGACGTGGCGAACCTGGATGTGTTGAAGCAGATGAGGGAAATGGTTGCGGCACCCTACCGGACGCATGGCTACTTCGACGCAAAAATCGATGTCGTGCCTGTGCTGGATCGCGCCGCCCACGCCGTGAACTACACGATTACGGTGCAGTCCGGGCCGGTTTATCACATGGGCAAGCTGAGGGTGGTGAACCTGAACGACCGGCAGAAGGCCGAAGTGATGCCGTACTGGCAACTGCGGGAGGGCGACGCGTTCAATCCCGACCTCGTCCCGAAATTCATGGCCGACTATCGCAAGTCGCGCGCCGAACAACTGCAGTCGATCCGCGGCTGGAGTTTCGATGCGAAATGGAGCGGGAACCAGGGCACACACGCCGTGGATGTGGTGCTGATGTTCACGCCGCCGCAGCAGTAGCGGCTCCGCGCGACGACCGCAGCAGGCGCTATGGGCGCCTAACACCCTTTGCGGCAATCTGTGTGTTCAATGTCACAAAATCGGGTGACCTTCGTCACCGATTCGCCCTGGGACGCAGCGTAGGGTCAGACCAAGCCCAACCAGCAGAAAGAGAGGGCGATCGGCCATGCCGGCTTCCAAAGGTCACAGCTTAGACAAAGAGGGGAAGACCACATACCTGCATGCCGCGAAGCAGTTCCCGTTCAGGACGATTGTCGCGGCCATCGATTTCTCTGAGGAATCGTCTGCCGCCTTGCGCTGCGCGCAGGAACTGGCGCGGCTGCGGCATGCGATGTTGCTGCTGATTCACGTCATCGATCCGGTGGGGTATGCGTTTCCCGGGGGCGCGCCTCCGGCGGTGGACCACGACAAGGCTGCGCGTGAAGAGCTGACCAAAATCGAGACGGAAGTGCGGAAGCAGGGAATCCCGGTGCATTCACGGGTGGAAACGGGAATCGTGTGCGAGCGTATTCTGCTTTCGCTGCGGGATCACAAAGCGGCGCTGCTGGTGCTGGGCACCAAGGCGATCACCGGAGCGGGCCGCGTGGCCCTGGGTCTGGTCACCCGCCAGCTGCTGGCGCATTCGCCCTGCCCGATCCTGACTGTGCCGCCGGAGAATCCGAAGGCACCGCGGAATTTTGGACAATGGAACAATGTGCTGACGGCGACAGACTTTTCAGCTGCTTCGCTGAGCGCCCTGCATTACGCGCAGCGGGTAGCGGGCGGGCACCTGATCGTGCTCCACTCGGCGCGCTGCGGGCGGCATCTGGAGTGCCCCAACTGCCTGGAGCGGCTGCGCTTCCTTGCCCCTTTCAACGAATCGCACACGATCCCGGTGGACCATACGGTCACTGGCGGCGAGCCGGTGACCATGATCCTCGAAACCGCGAAGGCTCTGCGGCCGGACCTGATCGTGCTGGGCGCGCCCTCGCCGGCCCACCAGGAACACGATCTGGAGCACAGCACGGTGGCGCAGGTGATTGCCGGGGTCTCGATTCCCGTATTGATCGTTCCGGAAAGCCGGGAGCGGTACTCCGACGAGCTGATCGAAGAAGTGGCGACGGCGTGAGAAACAGCCGGTAGCCGGTAGCGGGTAGCCACTTCGAATCTAGCTAAGCGCATTGCCGGGTTCGGTGTGGATCACAGTGACGCCGGTTCCGGCGAGTTCTTTTTCGAGCGCGGCGGGCGTTCCGACCAGCGGCGGAAATGTTCCGAAGTGGATAGGCAGAACCGTTTTTGCGCCGAGGAACATTGCCGCGACCGCGGCAGCTTTCGGTCCCATGGTGTAGTGGTCGCCGATGGGCAGCATGGCCAGGTCGGGGTGATACAGCTCGCGGATGAGCTGCATGTCGGAGAAAACGTTCGTGTCGCCTGCGTGGTAGAGGACGGGGCCGTTGTCGATGGCGATGACGAATCCCGTGGGCTCGCCGCCATAGACGGTCTTGTCGCCATCCTGAATGCTGGAGGAGTGCCGCGCCTCGGTGAGGGTCAGCGTGACGTCGGCATGCTTGAGCGAGCCGCCGATGTTCATGCCGATGCCCTGTTCTTTACTAACGCCCCTGGAATGCAGCCAGTCGATCAGTTCCACCATGCCGATGGCGATGGGGCCGTGTTTCTTGGCGATGGGAACCGCGTCGGCGATGTGATCCATGTGGCCGTGCGTGACGAGGAGGAGATCGATCTTGTCGGGGAGTTTGTAGCCTTTGGGGTATTTCGGGTTGTGTTCGATGAAGGGGTCGATGAGGATGGTGGTTTTCTTCGGCGTGACGATGAGGACGGTGGCGTGTCCGAGCCAGGTGATGGATGTGCCTTTGAGATCGGCCATAGAGCAATGCCTCCGGGAATCATGGTCGCACTTTCCCGGGCGGAAATGCAGGGCTTACGGCGTGGGAGCTAATGCGTCGGGGCAGACACGAGGGCGGGCGGCAGATTGCCGGCCCAGGTATGGATGGCGTCCCAGTCGCGGGCGTCGCTGGCAGGCAGGTTGCGCAGAACGGGGAGGAAACTGAAGGGGAACCGCAGCTTCTGCGGGTCGAATCGACCCCCGATGACCTGGCGGGCGACGGGAGAGAACCAAGGGTACTTCGCGAGTTCCTTCTCCAGCTGCTTTCGCGCTTCGACAAATTCCTTTTCCTCCGCGTGAAAGGGGCTGAGGGCGAAGAGCGCCACGGGCCGGTGCATGAGTTCGTCTCGATGCGATTCCAGGAAGCGCCGCGCATCTTTGTGGATGCGGCCCATATAGAGAGCGAATCCCATCACGACGGCCTGGTAGTGGTCGAGGCTGCTCACCTCGCTCATAGGCTGGGCGTTGACCGCGAAGCGTTGCTTAAGGAGGTCGTCGGCGATGGCGTGGGCGACTTCCTCGGTGGATCCGTAACGGGTAGCCCAGGTGACAAGCACGGTGGTGGACATTGCGGCGCCTCCGCGAACGGCGGCCAGGCGTCAGCGCGAGAATTTCCCCTGGCGTCGTTCGACGGGGGCAGAGTTACAGGGAAGGGGGCGGCTGTCAGTGAGCCGGGTCACAAGCGGAAGAGGTGTCGAAGGGCCGCAGGGATGGTTTGCAACTCGGATCGCGTAGAATTCGTGAGCCTGCAATCGATGGAGGAGCGATGAGTCAACAATATGGCCGGATTGTTTGCCCGCGCCTGGGAGGGCCCGAGGTCCTGGTGGTTGGGCAGGGGAATCTCCGCGATGCGGGCCCCGGGGAAGTGAGGGTCCGCGTGCTCGCCGCCGGGGTTGCGTGGGCCGATTGCATGATGCGGCGCGGCACCTATCCCGATCAGCCGAAGACTCCGTTCACGCCGGGATACGACGTAGTGGGGGTAGTCGACCAGCAGGGCTCGGGCGCGGAGTCGTACGAGGTCGGACAGATGGTGATGGCGCTGACGGTGCGGGGAGGATACGCCGAATACGCGTACGTGCCCGAGGCTGAATTGACGCCATTACCAGCGGGGATCGACCCGGCCGAGGCCGTCTGTCTTGTGCTGAATTACGTGACCGCTTACCAGTTGCTGCATCGGGCGATCACCTTGCGGCCGGGAGACACGATTCTCGTTCACAGCGCCGCCGGAGGCGTGGGGACTGCATTGCTGGAGCTGGCAAAACTGGACGGAATCCGGGTTTTGGGAACCGCGTCGAAGGCGAAGCACGCACTGGTTGCGAAACTGGGCGGCGAGCCGATCGATTACCGCAACGAGCGATTCGAGGGTGCGGTCCAGCGTCTGACGGACGGCAAAGGCGTTGCCGCGGCCTTTGACTCCATCGGCGGGTGGCACTGGCTGCGATCGCGGCGCTGTGTCCGACGCGGAGGAACCGTAGTGGGATTCGGTTCACAGGGAGCGGGAAAGATGGAGGCTGGCGCCAGCGCGGTCCTTTCATGGCTCTGGCCTGGGCGGCGCTTCACCTTTTACAGCGTCACGGGCGTGAAAAAGCGGCACCCAGAGTGGTTTCGGGAGGATCTGGCGATGCTTGTCGGACTTTTGGCGCAGGGCCGGATCGCACCCATCATTGGCGCGCGACTTCCCTGGCAGAAGGCGGCCGAGGCCAACCGAATGCTGGAGGAGGGGTCGGTGCAGGGAAAGATCGTGCTGTTGTTTGGGTGATTTCAGCGGGGCGACAGCTTTCCCCGGTCTCGCGCGCGAACCGCCTCGCGCAGGCCCGTTGAATTCTGGGCCTGCGCGTGGAGCGGGAGTTTACNNAGAGGTGACTCACCCACATGAAGCTGAGGTTCGGGACCAGCAGGCCGACGATCCAAACCATGATGGCGGCGAAAATGGCGGTCTTCACTCCAGCGCCATAACGGGGCCGGATGGCGGCGTAAATCCAGATCGTGACGATGCCCGTGATCAGGCCGAGCACGTTGAAGTAGATCCACTGGTTGGACGAGAAATCAGCATGCCCGAGCGCCCTCATGCCCGCCGCCCATTGAGGCGCGAGCCAATAGCCATCCACGCAGAAGCCCAGGATATCGGCAACGATTCCTGCAACCAGCCCTCCGAGAACGACCCGACCTACGTTAACTTTTCCCATACGCACTCTCTCCTTGTCCGTTCATGTAGAAGCTGCTGAAAACAAATGTTTTCAGGCAGCTGCTTGAAGACTGTAAGGGGGAACGGCGCAAGTATACGCANNCGTCCATGGTGCAGACAAGGGCAATCTGCGCTGCGTCCTTTTCGGCCGAAAATGGGGCAACAGGCGGCGGCTTGACGGAAATTGCCGGGTTGAGATAACGTTGTCGCATGGGCGAAGAAAAGGCGAATANNTGACCGCCGGCACCTTGTTTCCCATCCTGGGGCAGGGGCCGACCGGCATTGCGCGGCTGGCGGCCGAGGGTGAGAAGGCCGGCGACGGGCACCTGGTCGAGTTTCGGATGATGGAGCCGCGCTCGCTGCTGAACCGCGTGGTGTCGAAACGGGGGATGTACTTCACCTGGAGCATCAATCCCTATCGCGGGTGCGAGTTCGGCTGCCGGTACTGCTATGC
>PMAD01000210.1 GCA_003152415.1 Acidobacterium sp. | reverse complement strand
AGCCGGAGTTGCCGCAGTCGAGGGGTTCGGCGGGGGGGTGGAAATGACCGGACGTGCCGATGATTTCGACGGCGGTGCCGTTGTGGGTGACTTGCGCTCCGAGGGCTTCTACGCAGGCGAGTGAGGAAGCGCAGTCGGCGCCGGTCGAGAAATTGGCCAGTCGGGTGGTTCCTTCAGCGAGTCCGCCCAATAATGCGTAACGATGACTGATACTTTTGTCGCCGGGCAGGCGAAGGCTGCCCTGAATGTTGCGGGCGGGCTGGATCAGGTGCTCGGTGGCGACGGCGGGCATAGCGACAGGTTACAGGTTACAGGTTGCGGGTCACAGGGTAGACGTGTGCGCAGGGCGCGGCTTGATTTCCACGCCGCGCTATGCGAGATTCGGGATCGAAGTGAGTCCCCATCTGTCCGAAATGTTTGCCGAGGAGTATCGCGCGCTTCGACCGCGGGCTCCGATGCCTCCGATGGAAGTTCGTTTCTACCGGTTCACGTCTCTGAATACAACGATTAGGCTGCGCGAGGGGCGCATTCGCGTTAGCCTTTCCGATCTGCTGGAGGGCGCGCCGGAGCCGGTGCTGCGGGCCATCGCGCACATCCTGCTGGCGAAGCTTTACCGCAAGCCGATCGATGCCGGGCAAGCGCGGCGCTACCGGCGGTTTACGAGCAGCGAATCCGTGACGCGGCAAAGCGAGCGGATCCGGCAGACGCGCGGGCGGAAGAAGATTGTGTCGGCGCAGGGTCAGCACTACGATCTTGACGAGGTTTTCGAGTCGCTGAACCGGCGGTTTTTCTTTGGGTTGATGGGGCGGCCGTTGCTGACGTGGAGCGAGGTGACGGCGCGGCGGCTGCTGGGCCACTATGATCCGGCGCACAACACGATCATGGTGAGCCGGGTGTTCGATCGGAAGGGCACGCCGCGGTATGCCATCGAATACCTGATGTATCACGAGATGTTGCACCTGAAGCATCCGGTGAAGCAGAAGAACGGGCGGCGGTGCGTGCACTCGGCGGCATTCCAGGGCGAAGAGAAGCTGTTTCCGGAACTGGAGCGCGCGAAGGCGTATTTGAGGACGCTGTAAAAGCAGCCTGTAGCCTGTAGCCCGTAGGCGATAGCTGGGAGCTGGGAGCTGGGAGCTGGGAGCTGGGAGCTGGGAGGACGTATCGTTGCTGGACGAAGTGGTTGCCTGACGCGGAGGCGACATTTGCGCGGAAAGAACTGTCATGCTACAAACGAAAGACACATGGGCGCTCTGTCCAGTTTCGTGAATCGGTTTGCGAGCAGCCTCTCCGGCTGCGGTTGTTGTCGCTAGCACTACGCATTCTCGCGTCGTAATTCGGCGCATTTCCTAAAAACTCAAAAAACATTGTGCAGGGAGATCTTTCTGCGCAGAACAGGAGCATTCTTTATGGCTTCGCCACAACGACGCATTTCTGTCGATAGCTGGGCGGTTGGGCTGGCTCTGCTGGCGGCTCTGCTGGTGCGGTTTGGGATTTTGAAAGCAGTGCCCTGGTAGAGGCAGTGTCATCAGTGAACAGTGATCAGTGAACAGTGATCAGAGCAAAGGAGATGGTTATGGCTGGTTCTGTTGCATTGCCGCAGCCTCGGACGGTGTCGGTTCCGGGGAGAATCTTTGCGATCGTGCCGGGGATTTTGTTGCTGCTGGCGGTTGGGTACGGGGGCAAGATCATCGAGCAGTCGATTGCGCGCTACGGGAAGGCGCATCACCTGGTGCTGCCGAATATCGAATACGTGCTGTGGGCGATTTTGCTGGGGCTGGTGATTTCGAACACCGTGGGTGTGCCGGAGATTTTTCGCGCCGGCGTGGCGACGTACGAGTTCTGGCTGAAGGCGGGCATTGTGCTGCTGGGGGCGCGGTTTCTCATCGGGGACGTGCTGCGGCTGGGAGGGATTTCGCTGGGGCTGGTGCTGATCGAGGTCACGGTCTCGTTGGCGTTCATGACGCTGCTGGGACGCGTGTTCCAGCTGCGGCCCAAGCTTACGACGTTGCTGGCGGTCGGGTCGTCGATCTGCGGCGTGTCGGCGATTATTGCGACGCAGGGTGCGATCGATGCGGATGAGGAAGATTCGTCGTATGCGATTGGGGCGATTCTGGCGCTGGGGGCGCTGTCGCTGTTCGTGTTTCCGCTGATCGGTCACGGCCTGCGCCTGAGCGACCGCGCGTATGGATTGTGGGCGGGGCTGGGCGTGGACAACACCGCGGAAGCGACAGCAGCGGGCGCGCTGTATTCGGACGCGGCTGGGAAGGTGGCGGTGCTGGCGAAGACGTGCCGGAATGCGCTGATCGGATTTGTGGTGCTGGGGTATGCGATTTACTGGGCGCGGAAGGGCCAGGCAGAGAAAGTAACGAACAAGGCCGTGTTTCTGTGGAGGAAATTTCCGAAGTTCGTATTGGGATTTCTGCTGATCTCGCTGCTGGCGTCGCTGGCGTTTTTCACGAAGCCACAGACGGCGGCGCTGGGCAACCTGTCGCGCTGGGCGTTTCTGCTGACGTTTGCAGGAGTGGGGCTACGGACGAATCTGAGCGAACTGGGAAAACAGGGCGCCCGGCCGTTTCTGGTGGGTGCGATCGGCGAAGTGGTGATTGCCGCCATCACGCTTGGGCTGGTGTATGGAGCGGCACGTGTGTGGCGGCTGTAGCAGGTACAGGATGCAGCGCCGGAGACGATGAAGGGAAAAGCGGGCGCTTCGCGCGAGTCCGATGTCTCAGAATCGAGACATGGGGCACCCGGATTTGTGTGCGTGCCGGCGATCATTCCTTTGCGAGGAGGCGGTCGATGGTGGCCGTGCGGCAGATTTGGCACGGGTCGCATAAAATAGAGGAGGAACCCTGAAGTTTGCCCACGGGAGAGGCGGTTTGCGGCGCTCGCGCCATTGGTTGAGGCGAGAGGCCGAGGTGGCCGCCAAAGGATTCAATCTTGATCGGAAGTAACGTTCTCACAAAGGTTTTTGGAACCAGCAACGAGCGGGTGGTGAAGCGCCTGCTGCCGCGGGTGGCGGAGATTAATGTGCTGGAGCCCGCGGTGAAGGCGATGAGTGACGCCGAGCTGCGCGCAAAGACGGCGGAGTTTCGGGCGCGGATTCAGGCGGCACTCGAAGGAATCACAGAAGAAGAGGCGCGGGTCGCGGCGGAGAAGCAGGCGCTCGATGACCTGCTGCCCGAGGCGTTCGCGGTGGTGCGCGAGGCGGGATGGCGCGCCGTGAACATGCGGCACTTCGACGTGCAGCTGGTGGGCGGCATGGTGCTGCACCAGGGCAAGATTTCCGAGATGAAGACCGGCGAAGGCAAGACGCTGGTGGCGACGCTGCCGTGTTATCTGAATGCACTGGCCGGGCATGGCGTTCATGTGGTGACGGTGAACGATTACCTGGCCAAGCGCGATGCGGAGTGGATGGGGAAGATTTACGAATTCCTCGGGCTGACGGTGGGCGTGATCGTCCACGACCTGGACGACAACCAGCGGCGGAAGGCGTACGGGTCGGACATCACCTACGGGACGAACAACGAATTTGGGTTCGACTACCTGCGCGACAACATGAAGTTCGAACTGGCGGACTGCGTGCAGCGCGGGCACTATTACTCGATTGTGGACGAGGTGGACTCGATCCTGATCGACGAGGCGCGGACGCCGCTGATTATTTCCGGGCCGACGGATCAGACGACGGACAAGTACGCGCGCGTGAACCGGATTATCCCGTCGCTGGAACTGGGCGAGGAGATCGAGAAGAGTCCGGAAGAGAAGATTCTGACCGGCGATTACGTGGTCGATGAGAAGCATAAGACGATAACGGTGACGGACGAGGGGTGGGAGAAGATCGAGGGACTGCTGGGGATCGGCAACATCGCCGATCCGGAGAACTGGGATCTGAAGCACCACGTGGAGACGGCCATCAAGGCGCACTCGCTGTACAGGCGCGACGTGCAGTACGTGGTGAAGGACGGCGAGGTCATCATCGTCGATGAGTTCACGGGGCGGCTGATGCCGGGGCGGCGCTGGTCGGACGGGCTGCACCAGGCGGTGGAGGCGAAGGAAGGCGTGAACATCCGGCGCGAGGACCAGACGCTGGCGACGATCACCTTCCAGAATTATTTTCGCCTGTACAAGAAGCTTGCCGGGATGACGGGCACGGCGGAGACGGAAGCGGCGGAGTTCGACAAGATTTACAAGCTGGACATCGTCGTAATTCCGACGAACATGCCGATGCGGCGGCTGGAGAACGCCGATGTGGTGTTCCGGACGGCGAAGGAGAAGTACTTCGCTGTTGCGGATGAGATTTCGAGGCTGCACGAGAATCAGCAGCCGGTGCTGGTGGGAACCACGTCGATTGAAAAGTCGGAGCTGCTGTCGCAGATTCTGGCGCGCAAGGGGGTGCGGCACGTGGTGCTGAACGCGAAGTATCACGAGCGCGAGGCGGAGATTGTGGCGCAGGCGGGACGGCTGGGGATGGTGACCATCGCCACCAACATGGCCGNNTCAGGAGCTGGTGAAGAAGGCGCTGGCGCGGGCGATCAGCGTGGCTGAGGGTGCGATCAATCCGTCGGCGCCGGCGGGGATGCTGCGCTTCTACTACCAGGGGCAGGAGTACGAGACATCGCAGGAGAACTGGGAGCAGGTCTACAAGGGGCACGCGGCGAATGCAGCCGAGGATCACGAAGCCGTGGTGGCCGCGGGCGGGCTGCACATTGTGGGCACGGAGCGGCATGAGTCGCGGC
>PMAD01000212.1 GCA_003152415.1 Acidobacterium sp. | reverse complement strand
ACACGGCCGCCTCTGTAACAAACGCGGCCGTGTCGGAATTAATAGAAACGCAAGCAGTTATCTGATGTCGAGCTCGACAACAACCGCTACCCCCCTGCGAACCCCAATGCAATCAATACCCATCCCGCAGAGAGGGGGAGGGGGNNGCTCCAGGCTCCCAGCTCCCGGCTATGATCCAATCAGTTCGAAGGACAACCACCATGCTCAAGTTTCTAACCGGATTTGTAGTAGCCGTTGTTCTCGTCCTGGCGTTCGGCTTCTGCTACGTGCGCTTCGGCTTCGTGAACCCGCGTGCGGACCAGCCCGTCGGCCGCCTCGAAAGCAGCATCGCGATGCCAGCCCTCGATGCCGCCGTCGATCGCCGCGCCCCCGAAACGCAGAACCCGCTCCAGCCCACCGATGCCAACCTCATCGCCGGAATGAACATCTATCAGTCGAATTGCGCCGGCTGCCATGGTGACACGCTGCACCCCCACACCGCCTTCGGCGACTCCTTCTATCCGCGTGTCCCCCAGTTCGCCGAAGACGCGCCCGATATGCCGGAAAACCAAAACTTCTACATCATCCAGCACGGAGTTCGCCTCAGCGGAATGCCCGCCTGGAACCCAACCCTCAGCGAACAGCAGATATGGCAGGTGACCACGTTCCTGAGCCACATGGATAAACTGCCGGCCCAGGTCTCAGAGCAATGGAAGACCGCAGCCGCCGCGACTCAGGCCAACATCCCCTCACCCGGCGCATCCCAACCCGCATCGACGAGCAAGAAGGGCATGAGCATGCCCATGCACTGAAGCCTCACGCTTCGTGCCGCAGCGCCGTAACAGGATCCAGGTTCCCCGCTCGCGCCGCCGGCAGCCATGCCGCCAGCAACGCGACCGCGCCCAGCAGCAGCACAATCGCCGCCAGCGGAGCCACGCCGAAAGAGGTCCTTGTGAACATCTGAAAGCGCACCAGGCGTTCGATCAGCACGCTGCCCGCCAGCCCAATCGCTAGGCCGAGCGACGCGAACTTCGCGACCATGAGAAGGATCAGTTTCAGAATGTCCCCGCGTTTGGCGCCCAGCGCCATGCGCACGCCAATTTCCTGCACCCGCTGCGTCACGTTGTAGGAGATCACGCTGTAGATGCCGATCGCCGCCAGCGCCAGGCCGAGCGCTGCGAATGTAGTGAACAGCGCCATGAAGAAGCGTGGCTGCTGCGCCTCCTCGCCCATCACCTCGTTGAGAGTGTTCGGCTTGCCCAGGGCGAGGTCCTTGTCCAGATCCCGCGCCTTGAGCCGCACCGCGTTGACCATGGCCAGCGGATCGCCCGCCGTCCGCACCGCCAGGTCGCGCTCCGGCGGCGCAAACAACGTGTACGGCAGGTAAACCGCCGGAACGGGAGCTTCCGCCAGGCCGTCATTCTTGGTGTCGCCAATGACCCCTACAACCGTAACGCCGGCAGCGATGCCCGGAGCCGATAGCACCTGCGGATTATCCTCCTGCGTCAGATCGTCGATCTGCATCGCGCGGCCAACCGGATCCTGTCCTGCCGGCCAAAGCCGTGCAGCGCTCTCGTTGATCAGCGCCACGCGCAGGCCGCTCGCGATTTCCGCCTCGGTAAATTCCCGCCCGCGTTTCAACGGAATCCCCAGCGTCTGCGGATAGCGGGAGCTGATCAGCGAGAGCTTGACCGTGCGGCCTTCCGTGCGCGGCTGCCCGTCGATCGAAAAGCCCGAACGCCATCCGCTCCAGGGCAGCCCTCCATTGCCGAGCTCCGCGGACTCGACCCCGGGCAGGTTCATGATGCTTTCCAGAAGATTGCGATCGAGCAGGTTGCGCTGCTGCCAGGTCGGGTAGCGTTTCGGCGCGAGCGTCACGCCAATACGCAACACTCTATCCGCCTGGTATCCTGGATCGGTGCGAAGCATCTGCACAAATCCGCGAACTGCCAGGCTGGCTCCGGCCAGCAGCATCACCGACAGCGAGATCTCCGCCACCACCAGCCAGCTCCGCATCGCTCGCCCGCGCATGCTGCCGGTAGCGCCGCCTCCACCATCTTTCAGCGTACCCACCAGGTCGGGCCGCGACGAACGCAGCGCCGGCGCCAGTCCAAACAGAATGCCGGTGAGCATGGAGACTCCGAGCGAAAACAGAAGCACCCAGCCGTTGATCACGATGCGGGCTTCGTTGGGCACATAGTCCGGCGGAATCAGCACGACGATCAGCCGCGTCACCCCCACGGCGAACAACACACCCAGCGCTCCGCCCACCACCGACAGCAGCACGCTCTCCGTCAGCAGCTGCCGCACCAGCCTGCCCCGGCCCGCGCCGATCGCCAGCCGCATCGCAATTTCCCGCGCGCGCCCCGTCGTCCGCGCCAGTTGCAGATTCGCAACGTTGACGCACGCGATCAGCAGCAGCAGCCCAACCGCTGCGAACAGCAGATGCAGGCTGTCGGCCATCTCGCCGCTGGCCGTGGTGATGTCCATATAGTTCAGCAGCACGGTGCGCAGCTGACCCTTCGGGTAGTCGTCGGGCCGTTCAGCCGCCAACCGGATGTTCAACTGGTTCAGTTGCTGCTCGGCCGCATGCTGCGTCACCCCGGGCGCGAGCCGCATGATCACCGCAACGCCGCTGTTGTCCTTCAGATCGGTGCGCAACGGCAGCCAGAACGCTTCGTTGGTCCACCACCCGAACCTCGGTGGCATCACCCCGATGATGGTGCGTGGCACGTCATCGAGCGTGATCGTGCGGCCGATCGCGCGCGGATCGCCGCTGAAGAACCGCTGCCAGTATCCATAACTCAGCACCACCACCGGCGCAGGCTCGCCGCCCGGTCCGATATCGAAGGGCTGAATGGTCCGCCCGATCAGAGGCTTCACTTCGAGAAAATTGAAAGCTCCGCCCGTGAGGAACACCCCATAGAAACTCTCCGGGTTGATGCCCCCGGTCAGCATCACCGGCCTCACGCTGGTCGCCATCACCTCGCCAAACGCGGGGAGCTTTTCGATCTCCTCCATCTCCCGCTGCGAATACCAGTGCCAGCCGCGCAGAGCGTCATGAGGTCCCAGCACCGCCGGCGCCCAGATCTGATTCGGCCTGGCATAGGGATACGGCGCGATCAGGACGCCGTAGACCACGCTGAACAGCGCGGCGCTGGCCCCGATGCCCAGCATCAGCGACAGCAATGCCACCATGGTGAAGCCGGCATCTTTGCGGAAGCTGCGCAGCGCAAAGCGCACATCCTGCCACAGCCGCTCCGGCCCCAGCCATCCCCACGTCTCCCGCGACTGGTCCGCAGCGCTGGCAACGCTGCCGAACTTCCGCATCGCGGCCTGCCGGGCTTCCAGCGGCGACATGCCCGCCTCGATATTCTCCTGCGTCTCGAGCTCGACGTGCTCCTGCATCTCGTCCTCTAAACGCTTCCTGCGCGTTTCCCACTGCTTCATGGCGCCATCCTTCTTTCAGGAGATTTCCGAGGCTAGCGATTCTGCTCCGGCACGGGAACCAGCAGCCTCGCAACCGCGCTCGCGAAGCGCTGCCATTTCGACGTCTCCGCCGTGAGCTTCTTTCTGCCCTTCGCCGTGAGCCGGTAGAACCTGGCCTTGCGATTGTTTTCCGACAGGCCGTCTTCCGCCACGATGAGGCCCTGCTTCAACAGGCGCTGCAGCGCCGGGTAGAGCGACCCGTGCCCTACCTGCAACACTTCCTCGGATCGCTGCTGGATGATGCGCGCAATCGCGTGCCCATGCGCCGACCCGTAGGCGAGCGTCTGCAAAATCAGCAGATCAAGCGTCCCCTGCAAAAGTTCGAGTTGGCTGTCCAGCTCTCCAGTCGTCATTCGACCTGAAGATAATTTTCTTCGGGTCGAATGTCAAGGGGAAGCTCCCTGGAAGCCCAGTCCTGACCCTCGAAGCTCTCCGAGTGAGGCCCTCTGCCGTCAACAACAAGAGAGAGCCCTTCAACAACCGAGGCCCAACTCTGCAGAGATAGAGCCGAGATGAGAACCCAAAATGCAACGAGTGGCAGCCCGTCGAAGCGCGACTATCTCACTCCAGGGCGGGAGGATTGGCCTGTGGAAATCTGTCAAGCTTTTCTCGCACGGTACCAAAGTGTTGTCCCTCATTCCACACCACTTCCATCCTTATACTCTGAAAGAATGACGGCGCTGACGCGAAACGGCACTCTGCATTACACTGTCCGCACGTGCCTCCAGCATCGATGACGTCCCCAATCAGTGAGTCGAACGGGAAACGGGTCTGGCGCCTCGTCGCTCTGATCGCAATCCTGGCGGTTGTGATCGGGACGACGGCAGGAGAACTATGGCACCGCCACGTCAATTGTTCTCCAGACACATGCCCCATTTGCCATCTGAGCCACCAGGTGGTTGAGCTCCCGGTGGCCGCGGCCAGCGCGCAGATTCTGGTCCCTGCCGGACGGCGGACCGAGCCGCCCAGGCCAGTGTTTCCCGCCAGGTTTGTCGTCTCTCACCTTCCGGCACGAGCTCCGCCGGTCTAGTCCGCGCTCGTTCCGTGCCGCCCCGGCGGCATGCCCATCCATGAAGTGCCCCGTCCCAAAGGCTGCGAGACTATGTCTGCAAAGCTGTTGTGTATTCCATTTCTCCTGGTGCCGGTACTCCTGACCGTGGGTTCCGGCGCGCAAACTGCCCCTGCACCGAGCCCGCCCGCGCAGGCCAACCCGGGAGGACCGACTCTTTCGCTGGATCGAGCCATTCAACTGGCGCTCCAGCATAATCACAGCCTGCTGGCCGCGCGCTCCACGATCCAGCAGAGCGAGGCGGAAGAAATCACCGCCAACCTGCGGCCCGATCCGGTGCTTCTGGGCGACGCGCAGTTCCTGCCCGTTTTCCAGCCCAAACAGTTCAGTTCGGAGTACATCGACGACACTGCGCAGTTCGACCTGGGATTGAGCTATCTGTTTGAGCGGGGCAAAAAAAGGCAGCATCGCCTGCAGGCGGCAAAAGATACGACCGCGGTGACCCGATCGCAGGTTGCCGACGCTGAGCGGACCCTCTCCTTCAACGTTGCTACGCAATTCGTCGCGGTCGAGCTGGCGGAGTCGACCCTGGCTCTGGCGCAGGATGATCTGAAGAGTTTTCAGAACACAGTCGACATCGCTCAGGCGCGCTACAACGCCGGCGACACCAGCGAAGACGACCTGCTGAAGATCCAGCTGCAGATGCTGCAGTTTCAAACCGACGTATCGGCCGCGAGTCTGGCGAGGGTACAGGGTCTTTCCGATCTGCGCCAGCTGCTGGGGTACGAATCGGTTCCGGCCAACTACGACGTCGCGGGAACTCTGACCTATGAGCCGGTGAACGGGAACCTCGACGATTTCGAGGCGGCTGCCCTGCGGAATCGGCCCGACCTGCTTGCAGCCCAGCGGGGAGTGACGGCGGCCAACAGCCAATACCAGTTGCAGAAGGCCATCGGCAAACGGGATGTTACGGGGCAGATCAGCTACACGCATATCCAGTATAGCGAGATTTCGCTGTTCGGCCAGATTCAGCTCCCCATCTTCGATCGCAACCAGGGCGAAATCGCGCGCTCCGGGTACGCGGTCGGGCAGGCCCGACAGCAGGAAGAACTTGCCAATGGGCAGGTTCTGACCGACGTGAAGGACGCCATGGAAAACCTGCACAGTAACGATCAGATCGTGGGCCTCTACCGTTCCGGTTATCTGAACGAGGCACAGCGGTCGCGAGATATCAGCGAGTACGCCTATCGGCGAGGCGCGGCGAGCCTGCTGGATTTCCTCGATGCGGAACGCAGCTATCGAGCTATACAACTGGCCTACCGGCAGGCGCTTGCATCGTATCAACTCGCGGTAGAACAGCTTCGTGAAGCGGTAGGAACCAGGAGCTTACCATGACGATCACATCGGATCTTCGCCGCTGGCAAAGACCTGGGGGCGCAACGGCACTGGCCTGCCTCCTTGTTCTTACCGCGTGCAGTTCTAAGGATCGCGAAAGCGCCGATCAGATGACCTCTTTTTCCGCTAAGGCCGCGGCGTCCGCAACTCCGCAGCTCTTTACCATTCCCGAGGATCAGATGGGGCATGTCCAGGTGGTCACGGTGCAGCCGACTACGCTCACGCGCACGCTGCGCCTGACCGGAGCAGTAGCCTATAACGCCTTCAAAACAACGCCCGTCATCACCCAGGTGGGCGGCCCGGTTACACGGATTCTGGTGGTTCCCGGGGCGCATGTTACAGCCGGCCAGCCGATGCTGGAAGTGAGTAGCCCCGATTATTCGCAGTTACTGGACGCCTATCTCAAAGCCGCCGATTCGTCTCGGCTCGCGGAGCAAAATTACACCCGCGCCCAGGACTTGTATCAGCACCACGCCATCGCCCAGCGCGATCTGGAACAGGCGGAATCGGATCGCAATCAGGCTCGGGCGGATCTGAACGCCGCCGAGGAAGGAATGAAGATTCTCGGGATCAAGAATCCCGCCAGCCTGGCCACGTCCCCCGCTTCGGCGCAAATTCCGGTGCTGGCTCCCATCGGCGGCGAAGTTGTGGAGCGTCTTGTCTCGCCGGGACAGGTGGTGCAGGCTGGCCAGACCCAGGCCTTTACTATTTCCGATCTGAGCACGGTCTGGGTCCTCGCCAACGTGTATCAGGCGGACCTGGCTTTTGTCCGCAGCGGGCAGGACGTCTCTGTCGAAACCGATGCGTATCCCCAGGCCTTTCACGGAAGAATCTCCTATGTGGCGCCTGCGCTGGATCCCAGTACCCGAACTCTGCAGGCACGCATAGTGGTCGATAACCCCGGGGAAAAGCTGAAAAGGGATATGTATTGCACGGTTACGGTGACGGCGGGAAGCCTCGCGAATGCTATTTCCGTGCCCGATGCATCGGTGCTGCGCGACGACAATAACCAGCCGTACGTGTATGTCGCCGTCGGCGCGAATCAGTTCGGCCGCCGCGATATTGATATCGGTCAAAGCGAACACGGGCTAACTCAGGTTCTGAAGGGACTTTCCCCGGGAGACAGGGTAGTAGGCGACGGCAGCCTGTTTCTTCAATTTGCCAATTCGCTGCAGCACTGAGGAGCCGACTCCGAATGATCAATCGCATCGTCCAGTTCGCGCTGCGGCAACGCATGCTGGTCCTGCTGATGGTGGCCTTCATCGCCGTCGGAGGCGCGATCGCGTTCCACCACATGCCCGTGGACGCCTATCCGGATCTTGCTCCGCCCATGGTGGAGATCATTACCCAGTGGCCCGGCCACGCCGCCGAAGAAGTCGAGCGCCTGGTGACGGTCCCGACCGAAGTGGAGATGAGCGGCGTTCCGCAGATGTCGGTGATGCGTTCCATCTCCCTTTATGGATTGTCGGACGTCATCCTGACCTTCCAGGATACTGCCGATGACTATTTTGCCCGCGANNGTGATTCAGAGTCCCGACCGCACGCCGCAGGAACTGAAGGTCTATGAAGACTGGGTCATCGAGCGAGCCTACAAGCAGGTGCCCGGCGTCGCCGACGACTCAGGGTTCGGGGGCACGGTGATGCAGTACCAGGTGCTGCTCGATCCGGCCAAGCTCTACTCCTACCATGTCAGCGTACCGACCGTACTGCAGCAACTCTCTAACAATAACGCCAACGCCGGAGGCGGATTTTATTCGCAAGGCGGGCAGTTCTACTATGTGCGCGGCCTCGGTCTCGTCCAGAATACCCAGGATATCGGAGATATCGTCGTCGGCAGCCAGAACGGGGTGCCGACGCACATTCGCGACATCGGGGAAGTGACCATCGGACACGCGCCGCGACTGGGAGAATTTGGCTTCAACCACACGGATGACGCCGTGGAGGGCGTCATCATGATGCGGCGCGGTGAGCAGACGCAAAAAGTGCTGAAGGGCGTGGAAGCGATGACCGCCCAGCTCAACCAGCATGTCCTGCCGCCCGATATCAAACTCCGCCCCTATTACGACCGCAGCGATCTGGTGCAGCTGACCATCGACACGGTCGAGCATAACCTGGTGCTGGGCATGGCGCTGGTTCTCGTCGTGCTCATCTTTTTCCTGGTCAGCGTTCGCGCCGCTGTGATCGTCGCGATGACGATTCCTTTGTCCCTGCTCTTCGCATTCATCTTTCTGCACGCGCAGGGAGTCGCCGCCAATCTGCTTTCGATCGGCGCAATCGATTTCGGAATTCTGATTGATGGAACCCTGGTGATGGTGGAGAACGTCTTCCGCGAGCTGGGTGCCCGCGAGGGCCAGACCTACAGCTTCCACGAGGTGCTCGTGGACGCGGCTAAAGATGTCGATCGCCCCATCTTCTATTCGGTGGCCGTAATTATCGCGGGGTACTTGCCCATCTATGCGCTCGTCGGGCCCGCCGGCAGGCTGTTTCGGCCCATGGCGGACACGGTGTCCATCGCGCTCGTCGGTGCCCTGATCCTGACTCTCACCTTTGTGCCTGTCATGTGCGCTTACTGGTTTAAGAAAGGCGTCCACGAGCGCGTCAACAAGCCCTTTGAATGGGTACGCAGCATTTATGCGGTCCAGCTGGAATGGTGTCTGAACCATCCGAAAGCGACCATGATCGGCAGCCTGCTGATTTTTGGCGCCACGCTTCTGCTGGTTCCTTTCATCGGCGGGGAATTCATGCCGCACCTGGACGAGGGCGCCCTGTGGATCCGCGCCACCATGCCCTACACCATCTCCTTCGAGGGAGCGAGCAGCTTCTCGCCTCAGGTGCGGAACATCCTGATGAAATACCCGATGGTGACCGATGTCGGCTCGGAGCTTGGCCGCCCGGACGACGGCACCGACCCAACCGGATTCTTCAACGACGAGTTCTACGTGGGACTGAAGCCTTACAGCGATCGCACCTGGAAAATGGGTTCGATTCATGACAAGTCCGAGCTGACCGCCGA
>PMAD01000145.1:4903-15413 GCA_003152415.1 Acidobacterium sp. | reverse complement strand
TGATCATCAAGCACAACAACGAACTTCACTCCGTTTTTTCCGTGGAGCACCGGACCCCCGGCAACCTGCGCGCGTTCATCCAGGCCAAACTGCGCAACCTGCGCACCGGCGCCATGTTCGAACACCGTTTCCGCTCGCCCGATCCCATCGAGCGCGTCGTGGTCGACGAAATCCCCATGGATTTCCTCTACAACGACGGCGACGACTNNTGAGAACTACGAGCAGACCCACTTGAAGCGCGACACCCTGGGCGACGCCGTCGAATATCTCATCCCGAACCTGCAGATCAAGGTTTCGTTTCACGACGGACTCCCGGTCGGCATCGAGCTGCCGCAGACCGTCGAGCTGACGGTCGTCGAAACCGAGCCGGGACTCAAATCCGCAACGGCGTCTTCGGTGACCAAGCCGGNNACTTGATCATCATGATGCCGACGATCTGGCCGTCGACTGACTTGTCCGCGGTCGCAAAATACTCTACTTCCGCCTTCGTTCCTTCCAGATCATCGCAGGGAAGGACGTCGCCCTTCGGGGTGAAGTTCGCGGCGCTGTAATCCACCTTGTAGTAGTTGTTGTTGTAGAGCGAGACCTTCTTCGTCCCGCTTTCCACGCGCAGCGAGAGGATTGCCGGGTAGCTGCAGGTCACACCCCGAATCACTCCGCGCAGAACGTGCATCTGGCCGTGAGGCGTCTCAGTGGGATGCTTCGGCTTCGACTCCATTCCATTGGCGAGGGCGTCGTTTGCCTCAGTTGAGCCCGGCGCCTGCGTGACAACAGTCGTCTGCATCTGTGCCTCCGGCGGCCGGTGCTTCGCCTCCTCCATCTGGACTTCTTGTTGTTGCACCTGCCTGATCACCCGCCCGACCACGTCTACTTCCAGCGGACTCCTCGCGATCGCCGCCGCCGACCGCAGCACCTGGAGGCTGTCGTCGTAGCGCTCCTGTTCCATCAGGATGTTCGCCGCATCGAGACGGTAATTCACGTTGCCCGGCGCCAGCTGAATCGCCTGCAGGTTGAGCATGTGCGCCTCGTCCAGCTTTTCATGACGCCGCCCGTAAAGCATAGCGAGGCTGTCATAGGCGGGCGCAAAGCGCGGGTTCAGCTTGATCGCGGCCCGCAGGCTGCTCTCCACCTCGTCTCCGGTGTTGCCGCCCACCAGCGACAGCCAGCCGAAGTAGTACTGCGCCAGACAGCTCTGTGGATCGAGAGCGATGGCCTGCTCGTACCACTTCTTCGCTTCCTCGTGATGGCCGGCGCGCAGTTCGATGTAGCCCATGGTTTCGTGGGCCTGCTCGTTGTTGGGATCCGTTTTCAGCACCGCGTCCAGTACGGCGCGTGCATCGTCACTGCGCCCGTTGTAGGCCAGGAAATCCGCCCGGATCGCGTCGGCCTGCGGATCGGTCAGCGGCGTCACTTTCAGCAGCGCGGGATCGATGGGCGCCACGGCACTGTTCATGTGGAAGTACATGTACCGCGCGTGACCGATGTAGTCCGCGAGCGTCGCCTGCAGCTTCTTCAGATCGCCGAAGGCCTCTTCGGCCGCCGTGACGGGGTCTTCGTTCTGGCTGACCCGGCCGAGATAGGCGCCGATGCGGTTGGTATGCGCGTTGAAATCGGTGAATTCGAGGTAGTGGACCAACGCCCAGGATTCGGCGTAGAACACCGAGCCTTTCTGTTCCTCGTGGTAGTAAGGCGAGTTGGCGTCCACCTGGAAAAGCATGGGCAGAGGAATCAGCTGGTGCTCGCGCAGGTAGACGATGTTGTCCGGACTCGCCTGGCCGACCATCACGTCCTTGTCGCGGATATCGGTGTTCTGGAAGAACTCCGCCAGCCCCTCATTTAGCCACAGTGGCATTCCGTCGGCGCCCAGCTGCAGGTGCGTGTATTCGTGATAGACGGAAGCGAACGGATGTTCCTCCTGCGCGTCGAGACGCAGCAGAATGTAATTCTTGTCGGTATTCCGCAGAAACAGGCCGGCCAGATTCACTGTTCCCTTCGCCCGATAAGCCTCCGGCTCCAGTGGCTGAAAACCTCGCTGGTTCCTGACCGCGATCACGCGGATCGGCGCAATCGGGTCAACATTGGCCTTGGGAAACAGGGTCTGAAACACCCAGCGCATGCGCTCAAACTGATCGGCAATGTGCCGCCCCTGCTTTTCGCCGGCATCGGTCACGACGGTGAAATGCGGACTCCGCACCTCCACCCAGGCAGGCACATTGTCGCGGGCCCACGCCTGCGTGGAAAGCAGAAAAAGCAGCAAAATCAGGAATCGCCGCATGGTTATCGCCGGATCGTACCATGCCGTGTTCGCCTGCAAAATAGCACCTCCGAGCCTTCCTACAGGAGCGTCAGTACCGCTCCGTGGTAACTTAGCCGTCATGGCGCTCGACGAGGGATTCCGGCGAATCCGCACCGCCGGCAAAGCTATCTTGCCACCGGTCTGCTGCTCGACCTCTTCCTTATTATCGGCCTGGTGGTGTCCGCTTTTGGCGGCCAGGCATTAGCGTTTTTCCCAATCGGTGCCTTCGGAATTCCGGTCACCGTAACAGGCATCCTCATCCTGCTCGGCGTTTGGGTTGCCGAGGGATTTGTAGCGCCGCGCCAGCCACCTCGCGGCCGATCGGCAGGCATCCTCCGGTAAACTGGCTTAAGAACCGCATTTCCGATGACTTTGCTCAAAGCTGTGCGTGGCACGCGCGATCTGCTGCCGCCCGAAACCGAGCTCTGGGAGCGCGTCGAAGCCACGACGCGAAGGGTCTTTGCACGCTACAACTTCGGCGAAATCCGGACCCCTATTTTCGAGGACACGCAGCTCTTCGCCCGCGGCGTTGGCGAAGAAACGGACATTGTTTCAAAAGAGATGTACACGTGGGAAGATCGTGCTCGCGCGCAATCCGAAAAGTCGCAGTCGCTCACTTTACGCCCGGAAAACACGGCTGGCGTTGTCCGCGCCTACATCGAGCACAAGATGGGCGAAACCGGACTGCTGCAGAAGCTCTACTACATCGGCCCGCAGTTCCGTCGCGAGCGCCCGCAGAAGGGACGCTATCGGCAGTTCTGGCAGATTGGCGCGGAAGTCATTGGGCCGCCGAGCGCTGGTTCGGAATCGCCGCTTAGGGATGCCGAAGTGCTCGAAATGCTGGCGAGTTTCCTCGACGAGCTCGGCATTTCCGGCTGGACGCTCGTCCTTAATTCCGTCGGCTGCTCGACGGACCGGCCTCGCTACGTCGCGGCTCTGCGCGAGGCGCTGGCTCCGGTGAAGCATCAGATGTCCGAGGACAATCAGCGGCGCGCGGAGACGAATCCGCTGCGTGTGCTCGACTCGAAGGACCCGAGCGACGAAGCCATTGTCGCGAACCTGCCGAAGATCGCCGACTACCTCGATGAGGCATCGAAAGCCCACTTCGCAGCTGTTCTCGCTGCCCTCGATGCCTGCGGCGTGCAATACGAAGTGAACCCGCGCCTCGTCCGCGGCCTCGATTACTACACGCGGACGACCTTTGAGTTCACGCATGGCGGACTTGGCGCCCAGAACGCGCTGCTCGGTGGTGGACGCTACGACGGCCTCTCGGAAATGCTTGACGGACCGAAGGCTCCTGGCATCGGGTTTGCGATGGGTCTCGACCGGCTCATCCTGACGTTGCAGGCTGGGCAGGCCGAATCTGCTCCGACGCTGGCCGACGCCTTCATTGCGCCGCTGAGCGAATCGCTCAATGCGGAAGCCTTGGCGCTGGCACGCGATCTGCGACGCGCCGGTCTCCGGATCGATTTGGGCGACGGTGCGTTCCGGATCAAGAAGTCATTCGAAATTGGGAATAAGCTGGCCCGGAAGATCGTTCTGCTTGGGGAAGACGAGCAGCGCTCCGGTATTCTGACAGTGAAGAACTTCGCCACCGGCGAGCAGACTAAAATCCCGCGCGGCGAGCTCGCGCAGGCGCTACAGAACAGTTAGGAATTCCGACTTTGCTCGATTTCTTAGGCACCCATCAACGCACCCACACCTGTGGCGAGCCGCGCGCCGCCGACGCGGGCAAGACCGTCACGCTGATGGGTTGGGTGAATCGCCGCCGCGATCACGGCAACCTCATCTTCCTCGACCTGCGCGATCGCTACGGCATTACGCAGATCGTGCTGGACAAGGAGCTTTCGCCCGAAGGGCATCCCAAAGCGGAGCATGTTCGCCCCGAATACGTCGTTGCGGCCATCGGCAAAGTCCGGCTGCGTGGCGCGGACGCGATCAACCCGAAAATGATCACCGGCGAAGTCGAAATTGCCGCTACGGATCTGCTGGTCCTGAACGACGCGAAGCTTCCGCCGTTTTCGCCCGCTGAAGAGGCGATCGCCAACGAAGAAGTGCGGCTCAAGTATCGCTATCTCGATCTGCGCCGCCCTGAGATGCAGCACAATTTCGAGATTCGGCACAAAGTCGCCCTCGCCGTCCGCCAATACCTCTCCGCCCAGGGCTTCTACGAGATTGAGACGCCGTTCCTCACGCGTTCCACGCCAGAAGGCGCGCGCGATTATCTTGTGCCCAGCCGCGTTCACCCGGGGAACTTCTATGCGCTTCCGCAGTCGCCGCAGCTCTTCAAGCAGATCCTGATGATCTCCGGCATGGACAAGTATTTCCAGATCGTGCGCTGCTTCCGCGNNCAGCAGGAAACCATCTTCGCCGTCGTCGAAGGATTTATGGCCGCGGCCTTTGCCGCCGTCGGCATCGCGCTGCTCGTCCCTTTCCCGCGCATCACCTACGACGAAGCGATGCGCACCTTCGGCATCGACAAGCCCGACCTGCGGCTGCCCGGCCTTGCTGATATTCGCTCGGCTTTTACCGCCGAGCAACTGCAGACCCTCGCCGTCGATCCCACGCTGCCCGTCGTCGCGGTGCGCATTCCCAAAGCCGGCGACCTCTCGCGCAAGGAACGCGACGACAACCGCCCGCTTTTCGAATCGAAAAAAGGCGCGAAGCTTCTCGACGACCTCAAGCGTCTCGAAAAATCCTTCCCCGAATCCGCCGCGAAGCTCCGCGAGCTGACGCATGCCGAGCCTGACGACCTGCTCGTCATCGTCGCCGGCGACGCCGCTACGCACATCGAGGCCAGCGACACGAAGGTTGCGGGTCGCCTTTCCGAGCGCGAGATCGCCGTTCTGAGCGCTGCCGGCAATCTGCGCGTCGAGCTGGCCCGCAAATACGCCGACCGCCACGGCGCGTTCGCGGTCACCGACGCCGTTGTGCACGCGGCTGGAACTCCGACTGCGCTGGCCGACGGTTCCGCCGCCTTTCGGCCGCTCTGGGTAACGGACTTCCCCATGTTCGAGCACGACCCGGAAACCGGTTCGTGGCAGCCCGCGCATCATCCCTTCACCTCGCCGCATGAAGAGGACATGGATCGCCTTGTCTCTGATCCTGCGTCGGTCCGCGCGCGTTACTACGACATCGCCATGAACGGCCTTGAGCTCGGCTCGGGCTCGATCCGTATCCATCGCCAGGACGTGCAGCAGCAAATTTTTCGCGCCCTGGGCATGACCGACGAAGAAGCCAAAGCGCGCTTCGGTTTCTTCCTTGAGGCGCTGCAATACGGTACGCCTCCACATGGCGGCATTGCGCTGGGCCTCGATCGCATTGCGATGATCCTGGCTGGCGCGTCGAGCCTGCGCGAAGTCATCGCGTTTCCGAAGACCGCCAAAGCCATCGATCTGATGGTTGACGCGCCTACTCCGGTCAGCGATGCGCAGCTCAAAGAGCTGCACATTCGGCCTGCTCAGCGCAGCTAACCAAGGCTGCCGGATGATAGTCTTGAAGCTTGTAATCCCTTCGTTTGAGGTTCCGGATCGCGTGAAAGCTGTGATGTTTCGTTTTTTGGCTCTGGCAGCGCTTGGAGCTTGTCTTGTTCCGCAGTCCCGCATCCATGCGCAGGTCACCGCAACGGCTCCTGAAGCGGAGGCTCCGCAATACGGACAGCGCTGGGACTTCTTCGGTGGCGCGCAATATTCCCACTTCAATCCCAGTCCTGGCCGCAACGTTCAGGCTATCAACCTGACCGGCTGGAGCGGCTCCGCGACCGCCTGGCTTCATCCGCTTTGGGGCATCGAAGGCAGCGCGCGCGGCCTTTATGGCAATCTCGTTGTCCCCGCGAACAGCGAGGGCATTCCCGCGACGCCGCCGATGACCGAGAAACTCTTCCTTTTTGGTCCCAATTTCCGCATCATCCGCCACCGCAACTACACGTTCGGGATGCACACTCTCGTTGGCGCTGCGTATGGCGTTTTCGATTCAGGATTTCCTCCCGGCACGATGCCTCAGGATGTCGGCATCTACAACGACAAGCTCGCTGTGGGCCTTGGCATTGGCGGCTGGTTCGATTACAACGTCACGCAGCGCTTGTCGGTACGCGTGATTACCGACTGGCAGCCGACGCACTACGGCTTTTCCTGGCAGAATGAGTTCGCCGGTTCGGCTGGCATCGTCTACAAGTTCGGGACGATGCACACGAAGTAGAGCAGCAAACCGGCGCTTGTCCTGATCGCTTCCTGACTGGCAACTGGTTGTCGCCTGCCTGCAAGCCTACCTTGCTCGGAAATCACAAGTGGTTGAAAACAAGCCGGTTATTGCCCCAGCTCTTTATATATGTATCTGAAAACAAGCGATTTATCTCGAGCGCGAAGGCTGCTTGATTGAAAACAGGCGGCTTGCGGCCGGTTTGCACCAGATCGAGGGCAGTAGCTCTGAGTAAGTGAGTGAAAACAAATTACTTATGACGAGAGCGAAAGCTTACATGATTGAAAACACGAGGCTTCGTGGAAGATTTCGCGGCGATATTCTTTGAGCCGCGCTCGGGAGATTGCCGCCTACCGTTTTGTCGCCAGCGGCGGGATGAGGCCGAAGGCTCTTAAATGTCCCTCCAGTTCGACGCCGTCGATGGGCTTGAACAGATAGGTGTCGCAGAGCGCCTTGAACGAAGTTGTGACCGTCCCGACGTCCTGGATGGAGGTGGTCATAAACACCTTCGCACCGTCGGAGGAGTAAATCCCCTGCTCCTCTTCGATGGAGCGAATGTGCCGCACAGCATCGGTTCCGTCCATGAGGGGCATACGGATGTCCATGCAGATCAGGTCGTAGCCTTTGCCGGCGAGCAGCGCGGAACGGAAGGCCTCGACGGCTTCACTGCCGTTGACGGCAACGTGGCAGTCGCCATATCTGGACAGAAGATCCTGGAGGATGAGACGGGACGTGAGTTCGTCTTCGACGACCAGGGCTTTGAGGCGGCGCGGCGGCGACGCGCTGGCGGGCGCGCCTGAAGCCGGCTCCGTGGAGGGATCGGCAAGATGCAAGCGGGCACCGGCGGGTTTTTCGGGCTTCAGAACGGCTTTCAGGCGATCGAGCTCAGCGCGGTCGTCGATTTCGAGGCGACGATCGACATCGGCGGCCATCGCCTGCAGGCGGGTTACAGCGCTGAGCAGCACTTCGGCAACCGAGATGCTGAGTTCCAGTTTTCCCTCGCGCACCTGGGAGAGCACGTTTTCGGCGGCCTGGCTCAGATTCTTCATCGGCTCATGGAGGAGGTGAGAGGCGGTGCCCTTGACGGTGTGGAAAGCGCGGAAAACGCGATTGATGAAGTCCGGGGAGAGGGTTGCCTTGTTTTCGGCAATGTCCATGAGGTCGCTCTCCACCTCGACGAGCTCATCGGCGCACTCCTCGTAGAGAACGGCTATGTCGCCTCTCAACAAGCCGGAAGCTTCCATGATTTGTTCCTGCTCAATCTGAGCCGTGGTTTTGGTGTGCACAGCATTCCTCCTCGATTGCGAGCTTCAACTCCAGTAACTTTGCTTCCAGTGCGGGCAAGCCGCTGGTGACCGCGGCCAGATCTCGGGCATCGGCCGCGTTTTCGATTGCGTAAGCTGCCTGGCGGAGAGCTTCTCCACCGACGTTGGCAGCCGCTCCCTTCAATGCGTGGGAGTAGAGGCGCACTCCAGGCGCGTCCTGTTCAGCGAGACGAGCGCGCAACTGCTCGAGCTGGAGGGGAGCATCCTCGAGAAAGGCTTTGAGGACGACGCCGGCCAGGTTCCGGTCCCCCCTTAACCGGCGCAGCAGAGAATCCGCATCGAAGGCAGGAGCTGTCTGCGCTCCAGCGGTTTCCCGAGGGGTTGGGGCGGTTTCGCCGGAAGCGGATTGGGACACCCATCTGGCGAGAGTTTTTGCCAGGCGCGGGAGCTCGACGGGCTTGGCGAGATAGTCGTCCATTCCTTCGGCGAGGCAGCGTTCGCGATCGGGGGCCATGGCGCTGGCGGTCAGGGCGACGATGGGAATCTGCGCGTGGGCGGATGCGCGGATGCGATGGGTCGCTTCGTAGCCATCCATCACCGGCATCGCGCAGTCCATCAGCACCAGGTCGTAGTTTCCGTCCTGAAGCGCTTCCACCGCTTCCGCCCCGTTGAAGACGGCGTGGGCGTTGTATCCGAGCTTTTTGAGCTGCGCGAGAATCACCTCGCGGTTGGTGAGATTGTCCTCGGCCACGAGAATTTTTTCTCCATACCCGGGAGGGATGGAGGGCGCAGCGGCCACTTCCGTGAGCTGCTCGGCTGGGGGCGGAGGTCTGCGGGAAGCGGCCTTTTCAAACGCCGCGGTGAACCAGAAAGTCGAACCCTCGCCTGGCCGGCTATTCACACCGATATTGCCTCCCATCTTCTCGACCAGCTGTTTTGAAATGGCCAGCCCGAGCCCGGTCCCGCCATAGCGACGGGTGGTAGAGGCGTCGGCCTGGAAGAAAGGCGAGAAGAGCGCCGCGATCTGTTCCTGAGCAATGCCGATTCCGGTATCGGTGACCGCGAAGCGAACCGTAACCTGGCCGTCGCTGAGGCTCTCGAGGTCCGCGTCGAGGGTGACTCGGCCGCGGTCAGTGAACTTGACAGCGTTGGCGGAAAGGTTGGTGAGGACCTGGCGGAGCCGGTGCGCATCGCCGCGCACAATTCGCGGGATTCTCGGCGAAATGCGCGCCTCGAGGCACAGCCCTTTGGCGCCGGCCTGAATGGACAGGAGGCGAATCACTTCCTCGACGGTGTGGCTGAGGTCGAAACTTGCATTTTCCAGGATGATTTTTCCGCTCTCGATTTTGGAGAGGTCGAGGATATCGTCGATCAGGGCCAGCAGGGTGCGCCCGCTGTCCTGCGCAACCTCCACGTAATGGCGCTGGTCCGGAGTCAGGTGTGTTTGCAGCAGCAGCTGATTCATCCCGATCACGCCGTTCATGGGGGTGCGAATTTCGTGGCTCATGTTGGCGAGGAAGCGGCTATTGGCGCGGTTGGCGGCGTCGGCGTCTTCGCGTGCGCGAATGAGCGCGGTCTCGTAGCGCTTTCGTTCGGTGATCTCTTCGGCGATTCCGGCCACTCGGATCAGTTGTCCACTTTGATCGCGAACGGGAAAGGCGCGGTCGCGAATCCATCTCTCCTGTCCGTCGGGGGTAAGGATGCGGTATTCGGAATCGATGGCCTCGCCCTGCAGCTGCCTGATGAAGATGGCGTGGGCGTTCTCGCGGTCTTCCGGATGGATCGCTTCCAGCCAGTCCATGGGGCTCGAGTAGAGGCTGGCGCAGGTGCGGCCCCAGATCTGCTCGTAGGCGGGACCGACGTATAAGATTTCGGTGCCTTCGGCATTCATCATCCAGAAAACTTCGTGGATGTTTTCGGCGAGCTGGCGGAATTTTTCCTCGCTGGTTTTCAGGGCCTGCTCGGCCTGCCTGCGATCGGTGATGTCCCTGCAGATGCCGACAAGCCCCAGGAATTCTCCGCTCGGCGAACGGCGCGGGGTTGCATAGGTCTCCGCCCACCTCCACTGGCCATCGGCGCGCTGCAAACGGGCTTCATTCCGGAAGGGCAGGTGCTCCCTCAAGGAACGCTCGAATACCTCGACAAACTCCGGCGCATCCTGCGGATGGATGAGGGCCTTCCACTGACCGGCCTCCACTTGTTCCGGGGTTTTCCCGCAATAATCCAGATAGGCACGGTTGACGAAGCGGTTCGCGCCCTCGGCATCGGTGACCCAGATGGCGATGGGGCAGCTGTCGGCCATGATGCGGAAGCGCTCTTCGCTTTCCTGCAGCGCTTCTTCGGCCCGCTTGCGTTCGGTGATGTTGATGTGCTCGATCACAATGTGGGGCAGGCCATTGATAAAGAATCGCGTCACCCCGCACATGAACCATCGTTTTTCCCATGGGGAATCGCAGGGATACTCTTTCGAATACTGCGCCAGCTCACCACGCAGAACCGCTCGAATACCCATTGCGAATGCGGCGGCCTCGGCCGCTTCGGGGCCGGTGGTTCGGTCGCACACTTCGAGGTAGCTGGCGCCCTCGCAGAACATCGCAGGGCTGGAAGTCATTCCTGGTTCGGCGGGGGCTGGATTGCGGTTGGCTTCGGCAAAATCTCTCCAGGCCCGGTTCACGGCGATGATGGCGCCGGTCTGGTCGAGCACGCAGATATGGGAGGAGAGCGCGTCGATGGTGGACTGAGCAAACTCCTG
>PMAD01000145.1:0-4852 GCA_003152415.1 Acidobacterium sp. | reverse complement strand
TGCCACCTGCACGCCTGGATTTCCGCGCACCTGGCGCCAAAGAATTTCTCATAGGCGCGGTTGACGAACTCGACCTCGCCAACGGCATCGGTGACCCACATGATGGAGGGGGAACCGTCGGCCATGGTGCGGAAGCGCTCTTCGCTTTCGCGGAGCCGCTGCTCGGACTGATAGCGTTCGGAGTTGTCTCTGAGAAGAGCGGTGGTCGCGACGACGTTTCCGGCTGCGTCGCGGATGGGGAAGCCGGTTACGGCCACATGAATTCTGCGTCCGTCCGCACGCTGGCAAATGCCCTCGTAGTTCTTCAGGACCTCGCCGTGGACCACTCGATCGATAAAGAGGGTCATGCGGGGCATTCGATCCGGGGGAATGAACAGGGACACATCCTGCCCGATAGCCTGCTGCGCGGTGAAGCCTAAAATCGCTTCCGCCCCGTGGTTCCACGTCAGGATGATACCGGCCGGGGTGATGGAGACAATGGCGTCCTCGGAATGTTCCACGATGGCGGCGAGAAAGGCCTGGGCCGATTCGCGCGCCCGCTGCTCGGTAACGTCGTGTTTGATGGCGATGTAGCCGGTGATCGCGCCGTTCGGGTCGCAGACGGGAGCGATCCGCATCTCCTCGTTGTAGAAGGTGCCGTCCTTGCGCCGGTTGGTGATTTCTCCGTGCCAGACATGGCCGGAGAGGAGGGTGCGCCAGAGCTCTCGGTAGAAGGCGGCGGAATGTTGGCCGGATTTGAAGAGGCGGGGATTCCGCCCGACGATTTCCTCTTTCGCGTATCCGGTCATCGCGGTGAATGCCGGATTCACATATTGAATCGATCCGGCGGCATCGGTGATGACGATCCCATCAGCGGCCTGCTCCACAGCGGCAACCAGACCCGCATACGCGATGGCAACACCGGCACCGGACACAATTCGCCTCGACGAGGTTCGACCCTCGTCTTTCTTATCGGCGTTATGCGGATTGGGTTCAGGGGTTCAGACGCAGGGAGACCGACGATCGACACTGGCCTGGGAATGCCGCCCCTGCGGAAGTCGCTGTTCTCCCAGCTACCCCTGGTCTTCCCGGACTTTTTTCGCGGCTTCCACGTCGGCCTGATGGGCGAGGCGCAGGGCGTGCCGCGTGGCTGAATACTGGGCTCCGGCGAGCAGCAGCAGGCCGGTGAGGAAGGCCCAGATCATCAGGCTCACCGAGACTTCGAACGGCCCGTAGACGGATTGCAGATCCATGTGGGGCAGCACCAGGATGTAGAGCAGCCGGCCCACATCCCACAGCAGGCCGGTGATCACCGCGACCGGCAATACCGCTTTGATCGGCAGCCGCCGATGCGGAAGAATCCAGTACACGACGAAGAACGTGCCGACGCTCAAAAAGGCGACGGCAATTTCCAGGAAGATCTCGTGGACGAACCTGTAGACCGCATTTGCGGTGTGTCCGAAGAAGAGAAACGACAGGATGCCGGTCTGGGCCATCGCCGCGCCCACGGCCAGCATGGCCAGGATCCCGATGAGGAGCGCCACCGCCAGCGAGACTAGCTGGTTCATGACGTAGGAGCGGTTTTTGGTGACGCCCCAGACCCGGTTCAGAGCCACCTCCAGGGGTAAAAATACCCCCGTCGACGAAATCAGCAGCATGATGACTGAGGCCACCTGGACGCTGCCGCGGGGATGCACGAGGAGGCTCATGTTGCGGACGACGAAGTCCTGGTTGGAGGGCAGGACGTCGCGCAGGATGCCGCCAACCTCCCTCACCATGGCCGGGGAATGGAAGATTTGCTGGGCGACGGTGAACATCATCACGATAAACGGGAAAATGGAGAGGATGGAGTTGGCCGCCACGCTGAAGGCGTACGTATGTACTTCAGTTTGGGCGAGATAGCGGCCAAGAGCCACAAGAACGGGCCACCATCCGCGCCGTCGCGGCCGTGCCGGGGGTTTGGGGGCCGGAGGGGGCAGCGCGACTCGAACGTCATCTGGCGCCCCAGCCTGAATCTCAGCCGGTTCAGTCATGAAGATCTCTTGGGAAATCCTAACAGGCGGCTTTGCTGACCACTTCGACCCTTGCGGCGGGGTCCGGCAAGATCACTAAAGTTGCTCGTACTTCCGTAACCTGCTGAAAAATGCCAGTTTTCCACGCAAAATTTTTCTTGATTTCAAAATCGTTTCCTGCCATAACAGGTACACGATTCCCGCCCCCAGGGAAGGCAATCGCGAATCGGAAGGCCAGTTCCTGATGTATCTGTATAGCTGTCACCGTGACTGCCATCCTCAGAGCTGCCCCCACCGCCGATGCTGGGCGGGTAAAGGCAGCTTTTGGTGTCTCTGAAGCTCGTTATATCCGTGACGAGAATCCAGAACACTCCGGTCGGCGCGGAGGCAACAACGTAGGCGCAAACGACGAAGGAGTCCCAGTGAAAGAGAACGGTGTTGTGAAGTGGTTTAACGGAGCTAAGGGATACGGGTTTATCCAGCGGTCGAGCGGCGAAGATGTTTTCGTTCACTTTTCCGCAATTCAGGATTCGGGGTACAGAACGCTGAATGAAGGCGAAGCCGTCGAGTTCGAGTGCACGCAGGGCCCCAAGGGCCTGAGCGCGGCGAACGTCGTACGCAATACTGCCTGATTTCGGCTGGGGCCGCGGGGCTCTCCCCAGAGCGCGTGGCTCGGACGCCTTGAATGCTGCAGGGGCCAATCCGCCCTGGCAAGAATGAATCGACGATCGGAGTCGCTGCTCCCCTCGCTCTAATTCCGTCGCAGACTTTGGATTGCCCACCGCGCCGCATCGGCGACGACGGGATCGGTGTCTGCGGACCACTGCCCGAGGATGGGCAGGAAGCGCTGCTGCCCGCTGTTTCCCATAGCGATGGCGAGATTGCGGCGGAGGCCGCCCCATTTGGCGCGCCTGACGGGTGAGCCGTTGAACCAGCGGCCGAATTGCGCCTCATCTATCTCCGCCAGCCAGTCGAGCGGGGGATTCACCAGGGGCTTGCGCGGGGCGAGGTCGGGGTCTGCCGACGCAGGGGCGCGGCGATTCCATGGGCACACGTCCTGGCAGATGTCGCACCCGAACACCTGGCGCCCCATGTCCGCCCGCAAATCCTCAGGAATCTCGCCACGCTTCTCGATGGTGAGGTAGGCGATGCAGCGGCTCGCATCCATCTGGTGCGGAGCGGTGAGGGCGTTGGTGGGGCAGGCATCGATGCAGCGGGTGCAGGAACCGCAGCGATCCGCAGCGGGGAGGGTGAGCTGGTCTTCCCGCAGTTCAAGGGAGGTGACGATCACGCCGAGGAAGAGCCACGAGCCGAGCTGCTGGTTCAGGATGCAGGTGTTCTTCCCGACCCAGCCGATGCCTGCGTAGCGCGCGTAGACGCGCTCGACGACGGGGCCTGTATCGACGAAGCAGCGCGACTCGAAGGCACTCATCTCCTCCGCAAGGCGGTCGCGCAGATTCTCCAGCTTGCGCAGCAGGACCTTGTGATAATCCGAGGGACGGTCGCCGCTTCCTGTCCAGGCATAGCGGGCGATCCAGGCGGTCCCGTGGGGGGCGGGATCCGTCGATCGCGGCTCGGCGGAGTTGTAATTGGCGGCGCAGACAATCACGGACCGCGCCCAGGGCAGCGCCACCCGCAGCGACGAACGGACCAGCGCCCCGGCCTCGTCCCGGCGCTTGAGATACTCCATTTCGCCGGCGCGGCCGGCATCGACCCAGTCGATGAACCGGCCCCGCTCCTCCCGATCTTCGGCAGAGCCGGGTGCGGGCACGGCGGCGATGCCAGCCGCGTCGAAGCCCGCCTTGCGCGCCATTTCGTCGATCCGGGTCTGCATGGAGAGGATTGCCATAGGTGCAAACGCTAAGGTGCTGAGAATGCTGGCCTCGGCCCCTTCCCAGAGTACCTGCACGCCCCAGCGGGCCTCGTACTATGTTGCCGCCCGCGGCCTTCCCCCGTATACTGCAGCCAACGAGGGGCGGGTTCCTCCGATCCTCTGATCGTCCGAAACGAGGTGTGTCTTCAGTCAGAGTCTTTCCCTGACGAGCAGCCCAGTGAACCAGCATCCGGTTCATCGGGGGCCTTGCGGACCCGAAATTCCGCCATCGGAATCGGACGTTTCGGCTTGGCGCGCGGTGGTTCGCGTGCTTCGAAGTACCGGGACCAGCATCCTCGACAGCCTCTCCTCCGTTCTTTTCCCCGCCGACTGCCGCGTCTGCGGCCTTCCGCTTGCTGGTTTCACCCTCCNNCCGGAGCGCTCTGCGCCTGCTGCGGCGAAGCAGTCGATTCTCAAGCTGGCCTCGCCCGTGAAACCCTGTGCCGCCCCTGTCGCACAGCCTCTCCGGACTTTCAGATCGCGGTCGCCCATGGCATCTACCAGGGCAAGCTGCGGAGCCTGCTGCACCTGCTGAAATACGACGGCATGGAGCCTCTGGCGAAACGCCTGGGCGCGCTCCTCGCAGAGCAGGTTTTGGCCATTCCCGAGCTTCCGACTGATTTGCTGGCCGTCCCGGTGCCACTGTACCGGAAGAAACGGCGCAGCCGCGGATTCAACCAATCCGAACTTCTGGCGCGGGGTCTGCTGGCCGCACTGCGCCAGCGCCGTCCCGAGCTGCACATCCAGCTTGCGCCCTCGCTTCTGGTCAGACGGCGTGCCACCGAAAGTCAGGCCGGCCTGAGCCCGCATGAGCGCCGGGTGAATGTCCGCGGCGCTTTTGCTGTTCCGCGTCCNNCGCTCCGTCGCGCGGGAGCTGCGGCGGTGCTGGTCGCCACCGTCGCGCGTGCGCAGAAGGAACAAGCGCAGGAACCCGAAGATCTGCATTGGCAGGAGCCCGGCACGCCGGAGCTTCCGATGGAACAGGATT